>NZ_LT607754.1:6355329-6707994 GCF_900090285.1 Micromonospora inositola
GCATGACCACATGGGTGATGTAGGTGCCGGCCACGAGCGGGTGATCCGAAGGATCCGACCCGTCCGTGCACAGGTCCGTGCCCAGGTTCAGGCCACTCGGGCAGTAGTCGGCGAAGGCGTAGCCGCCGTCGAACGCCCCGTCCTTGGCCTGCTCGCCGGTCAGCGGCACCTCCAGGCAGTTCGGCCCGATCTTCGGGTTGAACTGCGCGGTGATGTCCGCTCCGCTGAAGTCCCGGATCGGGTTGCAGCTCTGCTTGAACGTGTTGCCGTCGGGCTGCGGGTCCTGGCTCGCGTTCGGCTGCTGCCAGTGGTCGGTGACGTAGCGGTTGAGGACGACGTCGTCGGCCGTGTTCGGCTGGCGGTCGGGCCCGGGGCCTTCGAGCAGGACGGTCACGTCGGGGATGCCCGGCTCGTAGTCCTCGGCGGCCTGGAACCGCGCGTCGAACTCGTTGCGGGTGGTGCCGTTGAAGGTGATGCCGACGATCTGGCCGGGCGTACCGGCCGGGTAGTCGCGCTTCCCGAAGTCGACCGTCGCGCGGTGGCCCTCGAGCAGGAGCTGGTTGTGCAGCAGACCGCCGCCCTGGTTCGTCGGCACGCACGGGTTGGCCGGCACCGCCGGGGGCGCCACGCTGCAGGACGGGGTGACCGCTCCGGTGTGTTCGTCGTGCACGGACGGGCCAGGGTAGGCGGTGAAGCGGGCGAAGCCCTGCTCGTTGACGATCCACCGGCCGAGCGCACCGCCCTCCGCCGTCGGGTATTCGTAGTGGCCGTTGGCGTTGGTGAACGTGGCCTCCTTGATCGAGCCGTCGCGCCACCGCTGGTCCACGTCGGTGTTCGCAATCGCCGGGTCGACGCCCGCGTCGTACCGGCCGTTGTTGTTCAGGTCCTTGTAGACGTGCCCGTCCAGCCAGCCGAACCAGCGGGAGACGCCGAGTCCGACCTCACCGTCGTCGCCGGTGTCGTTGACGTCGACGGTCTGTCCTGCGCCCACAGTGAGGGGCTTGAAGCGCATGATGTAGCTGAGCTGCTCATCCCAGACGGCCAGGTTGTAGGTCCCGGCGGGGACGTGCGGAATGTCGAAGTTGCCCGCGGCGTCGCCCCGGCCGACGTACACGGTCCGGTCGGTGGTGCTGTCGGACAGCGCGACGAACGGGTTCTCCACCGGCTCGTTGTAGGTGCCGGTGGTGTAGGGCGCCCATTCCACCCAGTTGCGCGCTCTGCCGGTGATCTCGCCCGTGCCGCTGCTGGTGAACGGGGCGGGAGAGCATACGAAGCCGAACCAGTACGCGGTGCGGTTGTTCGGCGGTTCCCACAGCTGCTCGCCCGGAGCGCCGGTGCCGTCACTGCCCTCCTCGACGGGGGCCAGCAGCTGCAACCCACCGTCGATGGTCGTGGTCTGGTACCACCGGCTGTCCGGGTCGCTGTTGCAGGGCTGGTCCGGCGGATGGACGTCGATGAAGTACGTAGCCGGCCCCAGGTCGTCGAGCTGGGTGAACCCGGTGCCGTCGGTCAGACAGTTCCCGCCGCAGAGCGGATTGTTGTTGTAGTCGACGGTGACCGCGTTGCCGGTCTGCTCCTCGAGCCCGACCTTGAAGCCCTCCAGGCCCCCCTCTTCGGTGTCCGGGGCGCCGTTGGCCCACGCGGTGTCCTCGAACACGAACACCCGGATCTTGCCCAGTGGCAGGGGGTGGTCCTCGCTCTGCTCGGTCAGATCGATCCGCGCGGCCAGCGTTCCGTCAGCTGCGGCGTCGTCGGGCAGCGTGATGTGCTTGCCCCACATCTTGTGGTTCAGCGAGCGGACCGAGATCAGGTAACGTCCCGCGGGCAGCTTGACCGTGGGGCGGCTCTGGTCACCTTCCGCCACGATCGGACTGTTGCTCTCGGTGTTCAAGGCGAGCGGATCGCTGGGCAGCTTCGTGTTGTCCGCGTTGATGATGTACGTGAAGTTCCCGAGCTGCCCCGCGGCCGGGTTGTCCCGAGCGGTCGCGAAGTCGCGCGCGTCCACGGTGACCGCGCAGCCCCCGGCCGGGCACGCGGTAGCCGCCAGCGCCGAAGAGACGACACCGGTGAGTCCCATGACCGGTGGAAGGAGAGCGGCGACCATGAGGACGACCGCCGATGGTGCGATCACTCGACGAATTCGCCCGGGTCGCCTCCGTACCGGGAGGAGAAGGATTGGCCCCGTCCGTGGATCGACTCGCCCTGAACGGCGAGCGGCCGGTGTGGCGGCCGACCGCCTGACAGAAAGCCGTGAACCCCACGCCTTCCACGCTGTACGCAATGCGCTTCTCATCGTCCGGCTCGACCGGCCTGGTCGCATCGGTTCCACCTCCCGGCGCGATGCTCGGCACGTATCAGCAGGTCAGAGGACGTGTCGTGCATCACCCCGATGATGGCGTCGCGCGGTCGGCACGGGACGTTCGTGACAGGTTTGTCATCTGGCTGTCATGCCACAGGTACGCCGACCGCGATCCCCCGCAGGTGCCCTGCGCCGCCTGTTCGGAGGGCTCAACCGCCTGCCGCAGACCTCGGCTGCTGAGGCGCGGGCGCCATATCCGTAGACGCCTGTTGTGCGGCGAAGCGCGGGAAGACGAGCGAGACCGTCGTGCCCACACCGGGCTCGCTGTTCAACCGGAGCGACCCACCCCACGACCCGACAACGGCTCGCACGATCGCCAAGCCGAGCCCGGTGCCGGAGAAGATTCCTGGAGGAGCCGGTGGCACACCCGCCTTACTCAGCGCCTCGACCCGCTCCGGTGACATTCCCGTGCCCGAGTCCGCGACCACGATGGTCCAGCTGTCCCGCGCGCCACTCCCCCCGACCTCGATCCGGTCACCGGGCCTAGTGAACTTGACCGCATTTTCCAGAAGGCAGTCCAGCGCCACCTCCAGCCGGTCCTGGTTGATCGACGCCGTGCCAATCGTGGAACGCACACTCCACTGCCGATCCGCGGCGGGCCGCCAACGCCGCACGACGCCAGCCAACACCAGGTCGACGTCTCGCATCTCCCGGACGTACCGCCCGTCCATCTGAATGAGCGTCACGAGCCGTTGGGTTATGCCGGCCAGCCGATCCAGCTCCTCCAGCACGATCCGAGTGTCCTCCTGGATCTCGGGGTCGCCGGTGGCAGCCCGCACCAGCTCGGTGTATCCGCGAGCGATCGTGATCGGGGTTCGCAGCTCATGCGACGCAAGCCTGACGAAGCGGTCCTGGGAATCGGCGCGCCGGCGCTCGACATCGGCAAGTCGGGCGACCTCGGCCACCATCTGCTGGCGCCGCCGCACATGCCACACCATAACGCCGAAGACCGCAGCCATCAGCGGCACCTCAGTGGTCTCCTCCCACCCGATGGCGGCCACCGAGGCGTGGTGGACGAGGATATATCCCGTGGTGAGCGCGACGGCGGCGAGCACGGCGGCCATGACAATAGGGCGCCAGAAGGTCAGTCCATACACGACCGAGAGCCCAATCCACACGAGATGGAAAGGGATGGTCTCCTTTCCCGGCAGGACGTACATCAGGTAGCTGTTGACAACGGCTGTGAGTGCCCAGCCGGCGAGGAAAAGGCGGTCATTCCGCGATGAATCGATACCCGACATTGCGTACTGTCTCCACCCGCTCGGGGGTGTCCAGCTTGGTTCTGAGCCGGCGAATGTACACGTCGACCACGTTGCTGCCCGGGTCGAACAGAAGTCCCCAGACGTCGGCCAACAGCTCGGCCCGGCTGCACGCCTGCCCGGTTCGCTCCATCAGGTGCTGAAGCAAAAGGAACTCCCGCAGCGACAGCTCGACCTGCCGACCGGACACCGAGGCGCGGCGCAGCCGAAGATCCAGGCAGATCGGCCCCACGGACAAGGAACGCTGCGCCGGACCCGGGGCGGGGGCGCGCATCCTCGCCCGCACCCGGGCCACCAGCTCCGCCACCGCGAACGGCTTGACGAGAAAGTCGGCCGCGCCCGCCTCCAGGCAGGCGACCCTGGTGCCGATCTCCGGCACCGCGGACAGTATGAAGACACGTTGGTCGGGGCGGGAGCCAACGAGCCGGTGAAGGATCTCGACACCGCTGATGCCGGGTAACATCAGATCCAGCATGACAAGATCAAACTCTGTGGCGAGAGCCGTATCCAGACCGTCCCGCCCGGTTCCTGCCCGCTCAACGACGTGCCCGTCGTCACGCAGCGCGCGCGACACAAGCCGAGCGATTCGGTCGTCGTCCTCCACCACAAGTACCAGCCCCACCGGACACCTCCGTCGGCGACCGCAACATATCCACCCAACCCCGGATAGCCAAGACTTCTGTCGTAAGTCAAGCGCCGATTGGCGGTGTCGATGAAACCGCCCAGGCCGGGTGTCGACGCCTCCACGAGGTCGGCGGCGAGACCCACAGCGTGTTCGCCGACGTGCGCAGGACCTGGTCCAGCGCCGCCCCGTGCTGCGTCAGCCCGGCGGGATCGACCTGCGCCTGTGGCTGACGGTCACGGAACCCCCAGACGGCCACGTTGGCCACGCCAGGGACGCTCAGCAGGCGGGGCACGATCGTCCGGCGCGATGGCAGCGACACGTCGTGCAGTGAGCGATCCTGGGACAACAGACCGATCATCACGACCCTGCCGGGTCGACGAGAAAGGCCGCACCACCAGCGGCGGCTTCGACGAGGCGGCAGGCAGCATGGAGACCATGCGAGGCGCTCCTGCACGACCCGACGATCCATCCCATCACGGCCGAATACCTTCCAGTAGGAGACCTCTCGATTGTCACCAACAAGGACCAAGGATGCCCGGCCTTGCTCACAGCCGGCTCACCGCCAGCTCACACAGCAGCAGCCTCCGGTTGCGCCTGCGCCCGATCCAGCTCAGCGCGGGTGGCCCAACTCCTCGGCGACAACCTGCGCCGCTTCAAGGCAGGGCCGATCGAGGCCGAGTGGGAGAAGACCGCCGAGGAGGCTCGGGCAACGATCGAAGCGGCAGACACTGTCTCGGACGTCAGCAGCAGCCCGGCTGACCGAAGTGCTGCACTGCTTCAGGCGGGCCCGCAGGTTCGTACAGTTCAACCCGCAAGTAGCAATGCGCTTCCCATGGTCGGCGGTAGTTTGGGCACTGGACGATTACGGGGAAGACGGAAGATTTGATAGGCCCGGATTCCGTCTCCGGGTAGCTCATCCAGGAGCGGCTGGGGTTCTTGAGCGGCTTCGCCAGCTACGCTACTTGACTCGGCACGAACGGACGGCAGAGCATGCGCACGAGTACACCGACTGGTCGGCCACTTTTTGGCACTCGTCAGAGAGCCCGTTGAGCCGCCAAGGAACAGCGGGGAGCAGCGTGTAGACGCTGACCTGCCTCAAACGCACGACGGCCCCGCCCTCGGGGTCGGCGCGGGGCGATGCGCGGGCCGCGAGAGCGGGGCCTCTTCGGGGTAGTGCGATCAGCGCTATTCAGGCTTGGGGCAGACCATGCCGGCGCCATTGAAGTGGGCGTGGCCATCGCTGGCGTAAAAGGCGTTAACGGCGCCCTTGTAATTACCCTGCGGGTTCATCTTGGTCGGCCCAATTGAGCCGCCAGAAGGGTTTGCATAGCCCGCGGTGACGCAGTGCCCGTAGGTCCAGTTGTCGCCAGGGTCGGCCTGGGCTGGTGCCGCGAAGCCGATTACGGCAATGCCGCCCGCCGCCAACGCGACTGCGAGTCTCCGCATGGTTCCCCCGTTCTGCTGCCTTCGGCCGGGAGCGGTCGACCCTGGGAAGCCTGGGCAGCAGCTATAAGTTAAGGGTTCGCTACGGTGGGCACCTTGGTAATGCCGAGTTTGGGGTCAGGCACAAGGTGATGGGCCACGCCTCTCGTCGGCGGGGTGAGGGCCCATTGGATCAGTAGCGGACCCTGGTGACCACCAGCTCTCGGCCCCGGGCGCGGCGATCCAGCGGGCAGAGCGTCGGCGTAGGCGTACCTCGGCCACACGACGAGGGTGGCCCGCTCGTCGATGTTCTCGGGTGTTCCTACACTGCCTCGAGCTGCGCGCCCCTCTCCGGCGTCGCCCTCGGCGTCGTCCAGGCGCTCGCCCGCCCTGTCCGGCGGCCCGCATACGGAGAGAGCGCCCCGACCGGCCGCGCTGGGCGACTCGATCGGGGCGCTCGGGCGTGACCAGTGACCTGTTCGGTGTGAAGCGGGACGTTGCATCGGTTCTGGCCTGCACAATCATGACGTCGCAGGTGCGAGCAGGCGCCGTTGCCGCTCACGCTTCGCGACGCCGAACGCGCCGCATCGAGCACGTCACCGCCGCGCTTCCGGACCGGGTGTTCGCCTTCGACGAGCCGGCCAGGGGTAGAACCGCCTACCAGATGGCGGCTCACTGACCCGCGCCGTGGCGCCTTTGGTCACCACTTGTCCCACGGTACGGTCCAGTCGCCCACCCCGTCGGTGAGCCCCATCCGTCGAGGGGTGTTGCGCACCTCGACCACGTCACCGAGCCGGAACGTGTCGTAGAACCATCGGGCATGGTCCGGTCCGACGTTGATGCAGCCGTGCGAGGTGTTCCGGTCGCCCTGCGCATCGATGTTCCAGTCAGCCATGTGGACGAACTCGCCGGAGTACGAGATCCGCAGACAGAGCTTGATGATCTCGTCGTAGTAGTTGGGGTCCTTGGGATCGACGAGCCCGTAGCTGGCGGAGGTCATCCGGTGCGCGGGCTCCCGGGTCATCACCACGTGCGGGCCGGAGCGCGTCCAATAGCTGATGACCTCTCCGTTCGCGCCCTTGGCGGTGCCGCCCTTGCCCATGCTGATCGGGATGTCCCGTACCATCTTGCCGTCGATATAGACCTTCATCCGGTGGGTGCTGGCGTCGGCGATGGCGATGCGGGACGGGCCGATGGTGAAGTTCGTGCTGGCGTTGGAGCCGCCGTAGACACCCTTGCCGAGATCATGACCGAAGAGGTTGACCTTCACCGAGATCTTCGTGCCCGGGGTCCAGTACTTCGCCGGCCGCCAGTGCGCGTTCTGGCCGTCGATCCAGCGCCACCGTCCTTCGACCGCCGGGGTGGTCTCCACCACCATCGCCTTCTCAGCCTCGGCGCGGTTCTTGACCGACCTGCTGAAGTTCACCATGATCGGCTGGCCGACCCCGTACGTGCCGCCGGCCTGCAGGGCCGTCAGCGCGTTGGCCTGGAACGTGACGGAGGCGGTCCCGGCCGGCTTGAGGGTGCTGAAGCTGCTCGTGTGCTCCGTCAGCGCGCCGGTGGAGTCGGCCACCGACACGGTGACCGTGTAGGTCTTGCCATAGGCCAGCTTGCCGGTCGAACGCCACGTCTGATCGTCGCTGCCCAGCTTGCCGGCGACGGTCTTACCCCCCGCGGCCACCGAGACGCCCTTGAGCGTGCCGTTCTCCACCGCCACGACGACCTGCTCGATCGGCGAGACCTTCGTGGCATCCGCAGCCGGCGTGACGGTCACTCCAACATCGCCCGCGGGGGGCGCACTCGCCGCGGCCAGACCGGGCTGCGACCACGCGGCGCCGGACGAGGACTCACGGCTGCAACCTGCCGTCACCAGGCCGGTCGTGACACCCAGACCGGTGGCGATCAACTTTCGACGAGTGATCATCATGTTCCTCTCCGCCCGGAGAGTACGTGCCGACGGGACGCCTGTGGGGGACGGTGTCGAATTCTTAGAGGTTGATCATGAACCCTTCAGGTTCGCCGTCGGCGGTCAGCGCGCCGGGGCCCCCCGTGGGAGGGCCCCGGCCACCGCACTGGTCAGTCCTCCGGATCGCAGTTGAACTTGGCCTGGCCGGCCGCCATCTTGATGCCACCGAGCAGGTGCTTCAGGAAGAGCGGTTCCGTGTACGAGGCGTTGGTGTGGCCGAGTGCCGTGTACACGGCGCGCCCGCCGTCATAGCGGTGGCACCACGCCATCGGGTGGTCCGCCCCCATGTATCCGCCGGTGTAGCCGACCGGGTTGTAGGTCGACTCGTCCATCCTGGCGAGGACCCGGACCGCTGCGCGCGGATTGGTCTGGAAGTTGTACCACTCGTCCGTGCGCCACCACTTGTTCGGCAGGTCCTGGGTGGCCTCCGTGCCTTGTCCCACGACGCGGACCAGAGCCGGCTGGATGGCGGGGTGGTCGCGGAAGTAGGCGCCGACGAGGCCGCCGTACCAGGCCCAGTTGTAGCCGCTGTCCGAAGCGGCGTGGACGCCGAGGTAGCCGCCACCGGCCTGGATGTAGCGTTCGAACGCGGCCTTCGCCTCCGGCCTGGTCACCGGGTCGCCGGTGGTCGACAGGAAGATGACCGCGTCGTACTTCGCCAGGTTCGCGTCGGTGAACTGTGTGTCGTCCTCGGTCGCGTCGACCGCGAAGCCGTTGTCCTGGCCGAGTTTCTTGATGGCGGCGATGCCGTCGGGAATGGAGGCGTGGCGGTAGCCAGTCGTCTTCGAGAAGACGAGGACGTTGTATTGCGCGGCTTCCGCTGCGGCCGGGACCGCGGGCGCGACCAGACCGACAACGAGCGCCAACACGGCCAGCACTCTTGACAATGCCTTCATGACTCTCCCTCTGCTGTGCGGATGATTCGGTGCGCCGTCCTCGGGCTGACGCCGCATTCGACGTTCGACAACCTCCCTCCTGTCGCGGTGTGCGCCGACGTGCCCGGCGAGAGGAAAGGGGTGGGTGGGAAGACGCTCATCTGATCCCGCTCTGGACAACGGTCACCGGGGGAACGCTCGTCGGATCGTCGAGCACCCGCTCGATGGCAACGCCGCAGCCACCGCGTACGGCCGCCTCGAAGCCGAGCGTTGAAGCCTCGATCCGGCACATTCCCGCCTGGCCCGCGAGAACGAGTCGGTCGAGCTCGGCCTGCGCGGTCGGGACCACGAACTGGGCGACGCGTGCGAAATAGCCGCCGAGGACCAGCACGTGTGGGTTGAACAGGTTGACCAGGATCGAGCAGCCGAGGCCCAGCCACCGGCCGACCTCGGCGAAGGCGAGGTGCGTCGGTTGGTCGCCGGCTGCGGCCATGTCGAGGATGCCGGCGAGCCTGACCTCGGGATCCGGTACGGGACCGGGGGCGGCGTACCCCTGGTCGGGAGTCGCGAGCCGCACGAGGGCGGCCAAGCCGACCTTCGTCTCCCAGCACCCGCGCCGGCCGCAACCGCACTCGATGCCACCGGGGTCGACCGACATGTGGCCTACCTCGCCGGCGAAACCATCGGGACCACGGAGCAGCCGGCCCCCGACGATGACCCCGCCGCCGACCCCGACCTCTCCGGTGAGATAGACGAGGTCGGCGGTGCCGGCTGCGCTCCCCTCGCGAAACTCGGCGAGCGCCGACAGGTTGGCGTCGTTGTCCACGCGCACCGGTATGCCCGCACCGAGTTCCGCCGCCAGGCGCTCCGCGACGGGGACCTCGCGCCACCCCAGGTTGGGGGCCAGCAGCACGTGGCCGCGCGCGACGTCGATGAGACCCGGGATCGCGACGGTGATCCCCGCGGGCACCGCCCCGCGCCGCGTCATCTCGGCCAGCGCCTCGCGGGTCATTACAGCCAACCGGGACAGCGCTTCGTCAGGTGTCGCGTTCATCGCGTCAAACGCGACGCGGCGCCGGACGAGGATCTGGCCGCCGAGATCACGGCCGAACACGGCGATGTAGTCGACGTTGACTTCGAGCCCGAGAGCGCCGACCCGCGAACCGTCGACCTCGAGGATCCGCGCCGGCCGACCGATCGCCCCCTCCTGTCGAAGCGCGCCCTCGCGCACCAGTCCCCGATCGACGAGCTCGGCGACCAGGCTCGAGACGGTGGCCTTGCTCAAGCGCGTCTCGACCACGATGTCGGCGCGTGAGCGTGGCCCCTGGTGTTGCAGGTGCCGCAGCACGAGCGCGAGGTTGTTCCGCCGCATCGTCGCCGAGCCCGCGGGCGCGGCCGGCTCAGCCGGTGTGCGAAGTGGCGTCGCGAGGCTCACATGGGCTCCCGAGTTTGTCCGTTCGCTGAACAAACTATTCACCCACCTGCACCGCCCACAAGTGACATTTTGTCCGGATGGGCCTGGTTGGAAGACCGGGGTGGCCTTTGCCGGAAGTAACATTCATCAATAATTGGCCACGGCCGGATGCTCCCCACTACAGCGGGAGCGGCTCCGCCCTCCGCGGGAGCCTGGCGGGTTCGGGCCATTGCGCGAACATCGACGAGACGAACTTTCGTCGACCTGAAGAAAAGTCGGGACCGCCCCAGTGAAAGCTATAGACGTATCGACATTAGTTTTGTTAGCGTCGGCCGCGTGACGATGTGTTTCGTCGAGGTGAACCGACACCCGGTCGGCCTCTCGGCGATGGCCCCGGACGGCCCGCCCGGCCGGAGGTCACGGCCCGACCGGGAATTGCACCCCCGGTGGGCACCAACCGGCGCGTACGGCAAGCCGCCCGCTCGCCCGCGCGCTGCTCGGCACGGCATGCGCGGCTTCAGCAGCCTTACCGCAGACGAGACATCGGCGCGCGACAACGGCTGCTGGCGGCCGGTCAACACCTGACGGAACACCCACCCCCTATCTCCCCGGTCCTTCGTTCGTCGCCGACCGCAACTGCGACGCCATCGGCAACCTGCGTAGCTGACGGCGCAGGGCGCAAACCGCGCTGGTCGGGGCCGCGGGCGGCGCGCCTCACGCGATGGGCGACTCAGCAGCGTCGAAACATCGGACCGCCCGCAGAGGAGGAAGAAGCCGTACGTCCCCGACCTGCCCCGATCAGTCCCCAGCAAAGGAGAGGCAGATGAAGAGACGACTCGCGCTCGCCGTAGCGGGCCTGACTACCACCGCGCTCGTCGCCACGCCCACCGTCGCGATGGCCGAGCCAGGCACGACAAGCGCGCCCCCGGAGACGAATTTCCAAAAGGTGACCCTCAACGACCACCCGGGCGAGCCGATGGACCTCGCCGTGCTGCCCGACAGCAGGGTGCTGCACGTGACCCGCCCGGGTGAGGTCTGGCTGCACGACCCCGCCACGGGCCGCAACACCGTCGCCGCGACGCTGGACGTCTACCGGCACGACGAAGAGGGCCTGCAGAACGTCGCGATCGATCCCAACTTCGGCAAGGCCGGGAACAACTGGGTCTATCTGTACTACTCGCCGCCGATGAACACCCCGGTCGACGACCCGTCGACCCCGAACATCAACGAGGGCGACGCGCCGGCCTGGGGCACCCCTGCGGACTTCGGGCCGTTCAAGGGGGTCATCCGCCTCTCCCGGTTCCGGTTGGTCAAGGACAAGCTGGACCTGTCCACCGAGCAGCAGATCCTCGACGTACCGATCGACCGGGGCATCTGCTGCCACGTCGGCGGAGACATCGTCTTCGACGCCAAGGGCAACCTGTACCTGTCCACCGGTGACGACACCAACCCGTTCGAATCGGGCGGCTACACGCCTATCGACGAGCGCCCCGGCCGCAACCCGGCTTACGACGCGCAACGCAGCGCGGCCAACACCAACGACCTGCGCGGCAAGATCCTGCGCATCAAGGTCCGCGACGGCGGGGGCTACACCATCCCGGACGGCAACCTCTTCCCGGCGGGCACGCCCCGCACGCGGCCCGAGATCTACCTGATGGGCCTGCGCAACCCGTTCCGGATCGAGTTCAACCGCCAGACCGACGAGCTGTACGTCGCCGACTACTCGCCGGACGCGGGCCAGGCCGATCCGCAGCGCGGGCCGGCCGGGCAGGGCAAGTGGGCCGCCGTCCGCAAGGCCGGCAACTACGGATGGCCCTACTGCGCCACCGCGCAGCTGCCGTACGTGGACTACGACTTCGCCACCGGCCAGTCCGGGGCACCGTTCAACTGCTCCGCGCCGATCAATGAGTCACCGCACAACACCGGGCTGCGGGAGCTGCCACCGGTGCAGCAGCCGGACGTGTGGTACGGCTACGGCCCCTCGGCGCAGTTCCCCGAGCTGGGCACCGGCGGCATCGGACCGATGGCCGGGCCCGCGTACCACTTCGCCTCCCCGACGACGCGGGGACGCGCCCCGGTGGCGTGGCCCGCGTACTACGACGGCATTCCGCTGTTCCACGAGTGGACCCGGGACTACGTGAAGGGCTTCCGGCTGGACTCCGGCGGTGACCTCAGCGGCATCGAGCCGGTGCTCTCCTCGTTCACCTTCGACAACCCGATGGACCTGGAGTTCGGCCCGGACGGCGCGCTCTACGTGCTCGAGTACGGCGACGGCTTCTTCAGCGAGAACCCGGACGCGCAGCTGGCCCGGATCGACTACACCGGCTGGAAGGGCAACCACACCCCGGTGCCCCAGGTATCGGCCACGCCCACCAACGGGCTCGCGCCACTGACCGTCACGTTCGAAAGTGTTGGCACCACCGACTACGACGGCGATCGGCTGTCGTACGCGTGGGACCTCGACAACGACGGCAAGGTCGACTCGCACGCGGCGAACCCGACGTTCACGTACCAGAAGAACGGCCTCTACAACGCCACGCTCAAGGTGAGCGACCCAGGAGGACTGTCGGCTTCCGCATCGGTCCGGGTCGTGGTCGGCAACGCCCAGCCCGTGGTGGAGCTGGTCAAGCCGGTCGCGGGCCAGCCCTTCAAATTCGGCGACACCGTGCAGTTCGAGGTACGGGTGACCGACGACCAGCCGGTGGACTGCTCCCGGGTCAGCGTCACGTACGTCCTCGGCCACGACACGCACGGGCACCCGCAGACCACCGCCAACGGCTGCACCGGCTCGATCCAGACGACGGTGCCGTCCGGCCACGACCCGGCGAACGACCACCTGACCGCCGTGTTCGTCGCGTCCTACACCGACGCCGGTGGGAACGGTCTGCCCGCCCTGACCGGATCGGACCAGGTCGTCCTGGTCCCCACCGCCTAGACCTAGGAAGAGGGAGTCACCATGTGTTACGGATACGACGGAGAGGCCGCGCTGCGGCGGTCCGTCATTGACCGACGGAGCCTGCTGCGCGGTTCACTGGCGGCGCTCGCCGGTGTCGGCCTGGCGTCGGGGATCGGCGCGACGGCCGCGTCGGCCACCACCCGCACAACCGGGCGGCACCACGTGCCCCCGGGCCTCATCAGCATCCAGCTGTGGACGGTACGCGACGCGCTGTGGGGTTCGCCGGGGTACGACGCCACCCTCGCCCACCTCGCCAAGATCGGCTACCCGAAGGTGGAGCTGGCGCTCGGCTACTTCGGGCGTACCGCTGCCCAGCTGCGCCAGTTCCTGGACGGCATCGGCATCAAGGCCAGCTCCAGCCACGACGGGATCAGCGGTGACGCCGCCGGCCTGGAACAGAAGATCCAGAACGCGATCACCCTGGGCCAGTCGTTCATGGTGGTGCCATACCTGAACTCCGACCGCGAGGACGACTGGAAGCGCTGGGCGGAACAGATGAACGTCGAGGCCGCCGCGGCGGCCGCGGCCGGCCTGCGCTACGGCTACCACAACCACGCCCACGAGTTCACCATCGACCTCGGAGGTGGCCGGCGCCCCTGGGACGTGCTGACCGAGGAGCTCGATCCCGGGCTCGTACACCTGGAGGTCGACATCTACTGGGCCGTCACCGGCGGCATCAACTCAGGCGATGGAGTGGCGGACCCGGAGGGCTTCACGCTGGACGTCATCCGCTCCGCGCCGCAGCGTGTCCTGCAGTACCACGTCAAGGACCGGCACGAGTCCGACGGCGACATGGCCGACCTGGGCACCGGGATGATCGATTTTGCCCGGATCTTCCGGGAGCACTCGGTGCAGGAGTACATCGTCGAAAACGACACCCCCGATGTGACACCGCAGCAGACGGCCGAGGTCGGCTACCGCTACCTGCGCAACCTGCGGTTCTGAGGAACCCCGGTCAGGGGTGCTGACGGACACCAGGGTCGGCGTCTGGTTCGTGGGAGCTCGCGGCTCGGTCGCCACGACCGCCGTCCCGACTGCAGACATGCCAGAACTGCCGGCCCTGGTGTTCGCCAGCGCATCGCCCAGCAGCAAGCAGCCCGAAGTCAGGAGGAGGAGTCATGAGGAGACCATCGGCGCTCAGCGTCGCCGTCGCGGTCGGGCTCGCGTTGGCCGGACTCTCCGCACCGGCAACGGCCGTCGCGGCGACCGACTCGGCGACGACCACTGGTGTCGCCGCCCTCGCACTCGTCCATGCCTCCGACGGCGCGTACGTGGCCAAGGAGACGACCGTCGGGCCGCGCCTGGTCGATCTCACGATCCAGTCGCCAGCACTCGACCGAGCCGCCAACGTACGCCTGCTGACGCCGGACGGGTGGGAGCAGCGGGCTCCCGGGGACCGGTGGCCCGTGCTCTACCTGCTGCACGGCTGCTGCGACTCGTACGTCAGCTGGACCCGCTCGACCGACGTCGCGACCATCCCCGAACTCCGGGACGTCCTGGTCGTCATGCCGGAGGCCGGTGCCGCCGGCTGGTACAGCGACTGGTGGAACGGCGGCCAGGGCGGTGCCCCGGCGTGGGAGACGTTCCACTTGAGCGAGGTGCGCCAGATCATCGAGCGGGGGTACGGCGCAGGCCCGAAGCGCGTGGTGGCCGGCCTCTCGATGGGCGGCTTCGGGGCGATGTCGTACGCCGCCCGCAACCCGGGCATGTTCCGGGCGGCGGCCTCCTTCAGCGGGGTCGTGCATCCGTTGCGGGACCCGTCGTACTGGTTGCCGTTCTTCGGGCGCACCGGGCTGGACCCGTACGCGCTGTGGGGCGACCCGGTGGCGCAGCAGGACATCTGGGAAGCCCACGACCCGCACTACCTGGCGAAGCAACTTCGACACACTGCGCTTTTCGTGGCCAGCGGCGACGGCACCCCCGGCGGGCCGTTCGACCCGCCGGGGCGCACCAACAGCCTGGAGGCGCTCATCTATCAGGAAAACGTCGACTTCGTCGATCAACTGCGCGATGTGGGCGTCTCCGTCGCGACCGACTTCTACGGCCCCGGCACCCACAGCTGGCCGTACTGGCAGCGGGAACTGCACCGGGCGCTGCCGATGCTTCTCCACGCGCTCGAGACGGGGCGCGGTGTGGCTACCCACTCCCTCGATGAGGCCGTTCAGCGCACTTCGCTGCTCCCAATCTGCTCCCCCGGTCAGTCGCCGGCCAGCCACTTGCTCGGCAGATGACGACGCCGGCCGGGCCACGGTGGTCGGATCCTGTCGGGGGCCCGGCCTACCATGTACGGCATAACCAAGATGCTGAAACGGGTGTCCTCTGCTGAGCCGGGAGACGGGCACCCCCCGACCACTCGCGTACCAGCGTCCACCCCCATGCTGGAGGTGATCGACATGCCAGACAGGCGTTAGTCCCGCGCACGGTGCGCGGGCGGCCGGAAGGCGGTCGTCACATGGCCCGTACCGACATTCACCGACCGGAGCGAGTGCAGCAGCGAGACCCGCTGGTTCGTCACTGGTTTACTGACACCCACGAGCACGGCTCCGGCCCCTGCGACCTTGACGAGTTCCTCGCCTCGCCCGGGTGGAACCGGACCCGCTGCTACCGACAGCCGTCGGCCCAGGCTCCGAACCTGTGCGGGTGCCAGCTTTGCACCTTTCAGTCGCACCGGAAGTTGGCCCGCCGGCAGGAGCGCGTCGCCTGGCATGCGATCCGTCGGCAGATCCTCGCCGAGCACCGCGGCGGCGAGCGCGACATCGACGTCCCCCCGATCCGCGGAAAGGCCTGGTAGACCGCCGGTCGCCCCCAACACCAAGATCGGCGTATCGACCATCGAATGCAGCCCTCCGGCCGTTGCAGCCACAGCGGAACAGCACCGGGCGTCGCGCTCCTCGGCGCCGGACCGGACGGTGACGTCGACGTACGGCTTAGGGTGGGCGGCATGGCAAGCCCTGCCCCCTCCGCCGACGGCTCCGCGGCCCAGAATCCGCTCACCCTGCTCACGCTGGACGAACTCCGGCAGCGCACCAGCGTGAAATGGCGCATGCACCCGCCCGACGTGCTCCCCCTCTGGGTCGCGGAGCTGGACGTACCCCTCGCTCCAGCCGTGGCCGACGCGCTCCGCCGCGCGATCGACCTCGGTGACACCGGTTACGCGCACGGTACGGCGTACGCCGAAGCGCTCGGCGACTTCGCCGCCCGGCGCTGGGGCTGGCACAACTTCCGCGTCGACCACACTGCGGTCGTACCCGACGTGATGATGGGCATCGTCGAGGCTCTCCGGCTCGTGACCGACCCCGGAGACGCGGTGGTGGTCTGCTCCCCCGTGTACCCGCCCTTTTACGCCTTCGTCACCCACGCCGGCCGGCAGGTGATCGAGGCCCCACTCGGACCCGACCTGCGGATGGACCGCGCCGCTCTCGACGAGGCCTTCCGCCGGGCCCGGGCCTGCGGCCGCCGGCCGGCGTTCCTGCTGTGCAACCCGCACAACCCGACCGGCGTCGTCCACCGCCGCGATGAGCTCGAGGCCGTCGCCGCACTGGCCGACCGGCACGGCCTGCGAGTGATCTCCGACGAGATCCACGCCCCCCTCGCGCTCCCCGGGACGCACTTCACCCCGTACCTCACGGTGGCTGGCGCCGAGAACGCGTTCGCCCTGATCTCCGCCTCGAAGGCGTGGAACCTCGCCGGTCTCAAGGCGGCGCTCGCGGTCGCCGGGCCGCAGGCCGCCGCCGACCTCAACCGCATGCCGGAAGAGGTCAGCCACGGGCCCAGCCACCTGGGCGTCATCGCGCACACCGCCGCGTTCCGCGCCGGCGGGCCGTGGCTCGACCTCCTCCTCGCCGGCCTCGACGCCAACCGCACGCTTCTGGCGACGCTGCTGGCGAAGCACCTCCCGTCCGTGACGTACCACCGCCCCGAGGGCACCTACCTCGCCTGGCTGGACTGCACCGGGCTGGGCATCGCCACAGCGCAGCCGGACGGCGAACCCGGCGTGGCCAGCGAGGTCGCCGGACCCGCGAAGATGTTCCTCGACCGCGCGCGGGTCGCCCTCAGCTCCGGGCACGTGTTCGGCACCGGCGGGGCAGGCTTCGTACGACTCAACTTCGCCACCTCACCCGCGATCCTCACCGACGCCGTCACCCGCATGGGCCGGGCAGTCGACGCACACCACCCGTCTGCGGGCTGAGCCCTCGGTCCCAGGCGCCGTGCCTCCACGACCCGACGCTGGATCGACCAGCCGCCGGGTCGGGCGTACGGACGTCAGCTGATGGGCACCGAGTAGGAGGTGGTGTTGATCTGCCCGCTTCCTCGAGCAAATCTGAGGCGCCGCGGATGCGCGCTCTGCGCATGCGTCCGTTACGCGTAAGGGCACTCCGATGTGGTGTGATCTCAAGGCATGAAGGTCAGGGTCGTCGGCGCCGGTGTTGTGGGCTTGACCAGTGCACTCCGTCTGGCGCAAACCGGTCATGAGGTCGAGGTAGTTGCCGCGAAGATGGGGAATGGCACCACATCGTCGGTCGCCGCCGCACTTTGGTATCCCTACCGCGCATACCCAGAGGTGGACGTAACCCGATGGTCGGCGACCACCTACGAGGTGCTGTGTGACCTGACCTCCGATCCGTCCGCCGGCGTTCGGATGCGCCTCGGGCAGGAGTTGTTCCGCCAGCACACCTCCGACCCGTGGTGGCGGGAAGCGGTTCCCGAGCTGGGTCGGGTTGCTGTCGAGCGACTGCCGACCGGCTACGTCGACGGTTACGAACTGAGCGTTCCGGTGGTGGACATGGCGATGCACCTGCCATGGCTGCTCGGTCAGTTGGAAACGGCGGGGGTCGCCGTCCGGACCCGGCACGTGGATCATCTAGCCGAGGCCTTCGAGGACGTGGACGCCGTGGTGAACTGCACGGGGCTGGGATCCAGGGAGTTGATCGACGACGAGACCCTCACACCGGTGCGGGGACAGGTGATCGTCGTCGCACAGTTCGGCCTGACCGAATGGCAACTCGATCAAAACGATCCCGAACACCTGATCTACGTCGTACCCAGGAGTGACACGGTGCTGCTCGGCGGCACCGCGGAGGAGGGCGACGAGGATCTGAACGTCAGGCCGGAAACGGCCGCGGACATGCTGAAACGGTGCATCGAGCTCGTACCCGCGCTCGACAAGGCCCGCATCCTCAGCCACCGCGTGGGCCTACGTCCCGGGCGCCCGACCGTGCGGCTGGAAACCGAGTTCATCGACCGCGGCCCGGTCGTGCATTGCTATGGCCACGGTGGCGCCGGAGTCACGCTGTCCTACGGCTGCGCCGAGGACGTCGCCCTACTCGTGTCGGGACTGTCGTGACACGACCTTGGCCTTGGTAGGGCAACTCACGACCGACATTGTGGGGTGTGCCATTGCTACCGACTACTTCCTCACTCCACTCGATGAGATCTCGGCCGGTGGCACGTGGAACACGTTCGTCGGCAGGGTCTGGTGTTCGCTGCCCAACCACTCGTGACCGACCGTGGCCCTCGGTCGGCGGCAAGAACGTGTGTCCGATCGAGCGAGATGCCAGCGCGAGGGTCGGTCCGAACGGCTCCAGGGGAGTCATCGCCCCGACCAAGCTGAATCTGCATGAGTCGAGACTACGGAGCGTCGGCAGGGCCACTCGTACGTTGAAAGGTGCATGGACGACGGAGAACGCGAGCAGGCGCTGCTCACCGCCCTGACCACCGAGCATTTCGTGCTTCAGACCTCGCGCAGCGCGACCGTCACCGAGTCGGTGGGCCGGGCGACCGTCTTCCTGTCCATGCTCTCTGCCGCGCTGATCGGGCTCGGTTTCGTCGCCAGCAACGCCGCGCTCGTCCGGCCGTACCTCGGGGCGGTGCTGCCGACGCTGGTGATCACCGGACTGCTCACATTCCTGCGGCTGGTGCAGAACATGGTGGAGAACGAGCTGGATCTCGCGCGGATCCAGCGCATCCGGGCGTACTACCACCGCCGGCTGGCCGGCGAGCACGACTTCTTCGCCGACGCGGTGCAGGGCGAGGGCATCATGCGGGCGACCTGGGCGGCGGTCGGTAACGCGCCCCGGCGGGCGCAGCTGTTGCTGACTACGGCGGCGATGGTGGGCGCGGTGAACGCGCTGCTGGTGGGGCTCGCGGTCACGCTGCTGGCCGGGCTCGCGGGGCTGTCGTCCGGGTTCGCGATCGGCGTCGGCACCGTCTTGGCTCTGCTGGCCTTCGCCGCCCAGGTCGCCTACATCAACCGCGTGTCGATCTCCCAGCCCGGGTAGGGCCATCCTCGTCCTCCAAGCCGCCGAAGACGTCCGCTACCCACGATGAAGATGGCACAGTTCCGGCATACGGGTGTCGGCTCGTCCGTCGCCCACCAGGTCAGCCGCCCCCTCGATTGTCAGGTCTGGGCGCGTCGTACCGCCGGGTCCGTCCGCGTCCGCGACCTTTGGACGAGTGTCCGCGCGCAGCCGCTGGCCGCTGTCGTCGTCCGGGCTCGTTGCTGTCACCGTTGCTGTCGGCAGCCACCCACGCATTGATCGGCGTCCGGCGAAGGCCGGCCCGCGTGGCAGACCTGGAGCCTTGACAGGCCTCCGGCCTACCGCGACGTCTGGCTCTACAGGGACGGTGATCGCTACTGGGCACGGCCGCGAGAAGGCGGCGCCGAAGTCGGCCGCTAACCCACTCGGCAGCTACTTCTCCGGGGTGCCCGGACCAAC
Organism: Micromonospora inositola; assembly: GCF_900090285.1. NCBI lineage: Bacteria > Bacillati > Actinomycetota > Actinomycetes > Micromonosporales > Micromonosporaceae > Micromonospora > Micromonospora inositola. The sequence continues at coordinate 6,374,922 of NZ_LT607754.1, forward strand.
CTCGCCGCGCTTCAAGTGCTCGGCGTTGCGGTCGGCTTCGCTGTGTGCGTGCGCAGCCGCGGTGCCCGGGTCGGTGGTTCGGCGTCCCTCTGCGTCCTGATACACCTCGCCGCTCTCGAGCGCTTGCTCCTCCTGCCGCCGACTCTCGGGTGTGGTCATGGCCACCCAATTACCCTGCACTCGCGCCAGCAAACGGCCGCACCGGCGACAACATCAGACTTAAGCGGCAACACCGGCAACAACATCTTGAAGCGGGGCGGTGTGGCTACCAGCAGGCCCCACTCCTTCATGCCATCAAGCGGACCTTGACGCCTCGTACGGACGCTGGCGCGTCGGGCGGTGGTCTGCTCTGCTTGCCCGGGTCGATGGCAGGCGGGATGGCCTACCGCGACCGCGACCACCCACGGGCCGTGACCCGCCGACAGAGCCCCGGCCATCCTGGAGCCGGAGCGGCCCCGCCGGAGGCGCACCAACCGCAACCCCGCGACCGCAGCCAGCTCGCCGACGTGGCCGGCGTTGCACTCCCCTGCGCCGCGGGTCTTGGCGCGCGGCCCGGCCGGCTGCCGACCCACCACACCACACTCAAAACCTTCAAGGTACCTGCGGCAGAGCGCGCACATGAGCGCCCGTCGACTCGGTGTCGAGCAGATCGACCTGTACTACCTACACAGCGGCAGGGCCACCGACGCTCCGTTCGAGGACCAGGTCGCCACCCTGGCCGACCTGCGTGAGCAGGGGTTGATCCGCCAAATTGGCCTCTCCAACGTCTCGGTCGAGCAGTTTCGTACCGCGCAGAGCATCGTCGACATCGCCGCGGTCTCCGCGCTCTACAATGTCAGTAACCGGGTCGGAGGGGCGTTGCTCGAAGCCGCCGAGGCGTCAGGCGCGGTGTTGCCTGGCACCCGGTGAGCCTCGCTGACGGCGGGGACCCGGCACGTATCACCGAGGCCCTCGCGCCCATCGCTCAGCGGCACGATGCCACCGTGCACCAGGTCGCCCTCGCGTGGCAGTTGCGCTGCTCGCCAGTCACCATGCCCATCCCGGGGACGACAAGCCTCACCCACCTGAAGGAGAACCTGGCCGCCGAGGCGATCCAGCTCACGCCCGAAGAGGTGCAAGCAATCACCGCACTCGTCCCGGAGAGCTGACGGACACCAGCCGCGCACACCTTGCCGGGACGATGAAGCGGGGCGCCCAGGAGCCGGCGGGGAAGGCGAACGAGGCGCACGCCGTCGCGGCAAATCCGGATACTGATCAAGGGGCCAGACTGTGGGCCCGACGCGTCTGCGCGGCGGCAGATGTGTGCGCCCCAAGCGCGTCGGCGGTTGTTAAAGTCGACGCCTCAACCGGCGGGAGGGCGGCCGCAGGACATGCGGGTGAGGATGACGAGCGCTGCGGCACGGACTGGCCACGCGAACGAGGACTTCACCGGCGCCGTACCGACGGCAGCGGTGCTGATCGACGGCGCCGGCATCTCCGGCACCGAATCGATCTGCCGGCACGGCGTGGCCTGGTACGCCAGCCGCCTGGGAGGCAGCCTCCTCAGCCTCTTGTCACTCGCGCGGGACCGCAGCCTTTCGGCGCTGCTCGCCGAGGCCATCGAGCAGGTGACGGACGATCACCGGGACACCTGCGACGTCGCCGACCCCATCAGTCCGTCAGCGACCGTAGCCATCCTGCGCCTGTCCGACGGCCTCATCGAGCACCTGGTGCTCGGTGACTCGGTCCTCGTGCTCGACAGAGCAGAGGGTGCGCCGCTCGTCGTCTCCGATCCCCGGGAGGTGATCATCAGCCGGTCGTACCGGTCCGTGCTCGAGGCCGCCGCCGAGGGCAGCGACGAGTACCACCGAGTCCTCCGAGAACTGCGCGCCAACCGGAACCAGCCGGGCGGCTTCTGGGTGGCCAAGGACGACCCGCAGGCGGCAGACGAGGCGATCACCGGAAGCTGTCCGATCTCCGAGCTGACCGGTGCCGTCCTGCTCAGCAATGGGGCCAGCCGCATCGTGGACCGGTTCCGGCTCGCCGACTGGCCAGGGGTCATGGCCGTCCTAGCGTCGAGCGGACCCACCGAAATCATCCATCGTGTCCGGCAGGCGGAGGCGCGCCACGCGGTGGCGGCGGACGATGCGACGATCGCACACTGTACCGACCTCGGCGAGGCCTGACCGTCGCCAGCGGAGCGTGCCCGGCCGCTTGGCATGGCGTGACTTACTGCCGCCGGCCACCCTGGGGCAGCGGTGGACCGCCTAGGTGTCGAGTGTCGTCGCGCATCCTGATCCGCCGCCTGGCGGATGTTCGGTCAGACAGGCACGGCGATGGTTGCCAGAGCATCCGTTAGCCGCTGGAGGTGAGGCGGCGGCGGCTCGAGCAGCGGAAGGCGCACCGTCGCGTGCGGGATGATCCCGAGCTCAGCCAGAGCGGCCTTGGCCATTATGGCCCCTTGGGATGTGCGCATGATGGCGTCCACCAAGGGAATCAGCGAACCTTGGATCGCCTTCGCCGAGTCGAGGTCGCCGCTGCGGACCGCTCGTATGAGCTCGGCGTTGCGGTCGGCGACGACATTGCCCACGACGCTGAGCAAACCGGTGGCGCCGCACGCGAGGTAGGGCAAGTTGAGTTCATCGATGCCGCAGTAGTAGGCCAGCGACGTGCGGGCCATGACGGACATCGCTTCGAACAGGTCGCCCTTGGCGTCCTTGACCGCTCGGATCCGGGGGTGGCCGGCGAGTTCGATCAGCGTGGGCGCCTCCATTGCGATGCCTGTGCGTGCCGGGACGTCGTAGAGCATCACGGGTAGCTCGGTGGCATCGGCCACCGCCACGCAATGGGCCACCACCCCGGCCTGAGTCGGCTTGGAGTAGTAGGGGCAGACGAGCAGCAGCGCATCCGCGCCAGCAGCCTCGGCTTCGCGTGCCCGATGAATGCTGACGGCCGTGTCGTAGGTGCCGATACCGGCGACCACCCGAGCTTGGTTCTTCGACCGGGCCGCCACGGCACGGACGAGTCGGGCTGCCTCGACCTCGGTCAGGGTGGGCGACTCACCGGTGGTCCCGCCGACGACGATGCCATCGCACCCTGTGGTCAGCAGGTGGTCGACGAGGTTAGCGAGCCCAGGTTCGCTGATCGTGCCGTCAGGGTGCATCGGGGTCACCATGGCGACAAGGTTGGAGCCGAAGAGTAGGTGAGCAGGGCGCTGCGGGTCGGTCATGGTTCGATCCTGCCTCGACCCGATAAGTGTGGTCCAGCGATGCTTTCTTGCCAATATTGCGTAGCCTGGCTTCATGATTGATGTCGGGGCCTTGCAGGCGTTGCGGTCGGTGGCTGCTCTCGGGACGCTGGCGCGGGCGGCCGATGAGCTCGGGTTCACGGCCTCGGCGGTGTCGCAGCAGATCAAGAGGCTGGAACGCCAGGTCGGTGTGCCCGTCCTCGCGCCGGCGGGACGCGGGGTCGTGCTCACTCCGGCCGGCCAGGCCATCGTCGACTCAGCGCCCGAAGTGTTCCACGCGCTGGAGCGCTGCGCCGAAGCGGCCCAGTCAGTCTCGGAGGGCGCGCCGCGCGGCATACTCCGCGTGGTTGCCTTCTCGACTGCTGTCCGCGGGCTGCTCGCGCCCACCATTCTGCGACTGTCGACGCGCTGCCCAGACCTACGCGTGCACATCACCGAGCAGGACCCTGACCAAGCCCTCCACAGCGTCGATGCCGGTTCAGCCGACCTTGCCCTCGTCCACGACGCCGACGGGCTGCCAGCCCCTCTGCCATCGTCCCTGACCCAGCGCCATATGCACACCGACGTCGGCGACGTCGTCATGAATCGGACGCATCCGCTCGCGCGGCTCGACCCGCCTCTCGCCGGCGCCGACCTTGCCGGCCACGCGTGGGTGACCAGCCCGCCTGGCTCGGTGTGCCACCAGTGGTTCCGACGACTGTTCGCGGACGTCCCCGAAGACCCCGACGTGCGCCATCTGGTTGACGATTTCGCCACCCAGCTGTCGCTGGTCGCCTCAGGCGGCGTTATCGCCCTGATCCCTCGCCTTGCTCGCCCGCCCTTGGAAGAAGGGCTCGTCTCCCGGTCGCTGCGGCGGCAACCGAAGCGCGAGGTACACGCGGCGTGGCGGCGCAGCGCCAATGCCAGCCCAGCGATCCAAGCGGTGCTCGCGGAGCTAGGCTCCGCAATCAGCCCTGAGGACGCCCTCAGATAGCGCAAACGTCGCAGTAGGAACCACCCGGAAGAACGCTGAGCTTGGTGCGCCTTACGACCACCGCCGCTTCGACCGCCAGCGCAGCCCAATCGATTGAACGTCCTCCACTCGGCAAAAGAAGGACGTCACGCGGCTTATCCGCTATGAGCAACAAGCTCTTGGCCACGTGCTGCAGCACTGTGCGGGCGAGCGCACCCAAACGGGTTCCGGCAGGGTCCATCGGCCGAGTTCGCCCCCCTCCAGTACGTCCAGCAGGCGTACCGACGTACCGGTCGCGGTCAGCACGGACGAGCCGACGGCGACCGCGCATCCTGCCCAGAGTCGGCGTCTTCGCAGGCCCGCCACTACTTGGCGAAGATCTGCGACTCGTCCCGGAACGCCTTGAACTCGATGGCATTGCCGGCCGGGTCGCGGAAGAACATCGTCCACTGCTCCCCCGGCTCGCCGGCGAACCGCAGGTACGGCTCGATCACGAACTCGGCGCCGGCGGCGCGGACCCGGTCCGCCAGAGCGTGGAAGTCCTCGACCGACAGGATGAGTCCGAAGTGCGGCACCGGTACGTCGTGCCCGTCGACCGGGTTGCGACCCGCGTCGGCCTGCCGCGCCGCCGGTACGACGTGGGTCACCACCTGGTGGCCGTAGAAGTTCCAGTCGACCCAGGCGTCGGCCGAGCGACCCTCGGCGAGCCCGAGTACGCCGCCGTAGAAGGCGCGGGCCCGCGCCAGGTCATCAACCGGAATCGCGAGGTGGAACCCGGGACGGGTCGTCATCATCTGCTCCTTCTCGTAACCGGCGCGCCCGTTCGGACCCGCCCCTTGCTTCGAGGGGTATGACAACCGGCCCTGCCGCTACCACACGCGGTGGAGCGTGGCCCTTCCTTATACACGGGCTGGAACCGGAATGCACCAGGTGGAACCGCATCGGGGTGCCCGGGGCGGGCGGCCCGGCCCGACCTCAGCGAGCGGTAGCCGGTCGCCGACGGCGAGCGGGGTCGGTACCAGCCCGGAGAGCAGGTTGGCCCCTTCCAGCCGGGACAGCATGTGGCCACCACTCCACCGAGGCAACTCGACCGCTCGCACCCGGCAACGGCTACGCTGTGGCACGCGGCCACCGTCAGATCTGATGTCGTGTCCACAATGCGCAGGCGATCACGCGGTGGCCGTCGCGTGTCCACCCCGCCGGAGCACCAAGATCTCAAACGGCGGCTGCCGTACTGGCCGCGCTGGAGGCCCTGGGGACGGCCTGGCGAACAGGCTCTACTGTCGACGGCATGGCGACGGTGTTGGTGTCTCTCGGAGTGGCCGTGGCGCTGATGATCGCGGCATTCGTTTTCGTCGGGTGGCGGGATCGAAGGCGGCTATCTTCCCCGGAGGATTCCGCTGCAGCCCGTGAGGCGGCGGCCGCGCAGGAGCGGTACGCAGCGGAGCGCTATGGAGATCAGGGCGAGTTGTGGCGGCGCGGCAAGTCACCGCCCACCACCTGAGCGAGCCTCTGCACCAGGACACAGGCACTTGCCATCCCGTTTGCCATCGACCCGCCCTCCTCGATTCGTGCTCGCTGCAGCTCCTACGCCCCCCACTCCCGGCGCACTGGAGGCTGCGGCGGCTCCTCGTGCGCGGGATCTGTGTCTACGGTTTCGACCAGGTCCTCGGCCGGCGTGACTCGGGCGGGCAGCTCGCCGAACCTGACGTGCCGCAGGCGGGCGAACTCCTCGTCCGTTGACCGCGCGGTGCGCCCTCGATCCTCACTCATCGCCGACCTCCCTCGTCGGGTTCCATTGTCCCCCGCTGAGGCAATCCTTCGCGTTGGTGGCGACCTCACGGTCGGCATGGTCGCGGCCAGCACTGTCCGCCGTGCTGGGCGCGGTGATTCGGAACCCGCACGAGAGGGCGCCGCCGGGAGTTCGGGACGAAGGGATACCGGCGGGCCACAGGCCGTCAGAGGCGAACCAAGGGTGGCCTCGTTGACCACCGGTGATCGGCGTAACCGCCGATCACTGGACATCTCGTCCGGTTTGATCGACTACGCCTGGACCCGCGATCAATACCGTTGGAAGTAGCCCTGACCTGAACCTTTGCCGGGCTGACGGGCCCGAGTCAGTCGACGCGGACCCGTCAGCGTGTTGCCCGAATGATCGAAGCGGGCTGCTTGGCCAGCGGGTATCAGCGGTCGTTGACGTTGGCGGCCACGATCCGCGGGCTGAACTCGAACAGGTTCGGGTCGTTCGGGTCGATGGTCAGGGCCACCCAGTGGGTGTTGCCGTCGCCGAACGTCTCAACCCGGGTGAACTTCGCCACGACCTGGCCGTTGTCGTACTTGAACGGCATGTCCTCCTTGAAGTAGTGGCTGTCGCCGTGGACGAGCGCCGACTGGCCGGGGAACGCGAGCACCTGCTTGCGCAGCTCCGGGAGGATCTCGTTGTAGCCGTCGTACTGCAGGGGCTGCAGCTTCTGCTCGTTGTTGAAGTTCGGGTCGGCCTGCCAGTCCACGAGCACGCCCTTGAGCCCGAGCCGGGTGGCCTCGGCGTACGAGTTCTGCAGCCAGTGGATGTTGGCCGCCTCCCGCTCCCGGTGCTCGGCGGCCATCCGCGTGATCTCGCTGTCCGGCCGGGTCTCGCCATCAACGCCAGAGTGCGGCAGGTTGTCGTTGGAGCCCTGGACGTTGAGGCCGATGAACATCACCTGGCCCTCGGTCCAGCGGACGTTCTCCCGGTACTTCTCGTAGCCGGGCTCCTCGCTCTCCCGCCGCATGGTCATTGTCGTACGCCCGAGGCTCTGGTCGGTCGGGTAGAAGACCTGCCGCTCGTGGTCGAGACGCTCAAGCGCGTCGAACCCTCCGGTGCCCGCGCCGTACCGTCCCCAGCAGTCCGTCCAGTCGTTGTCGCCCGGTACCACGACGACCGGGCGGTCGAAGCTGTTGAACCAGTCGAGCGACTGGGTGTACAGCGCGTCCGTGCAGGCGCCGTCGCCGCCGGCCTTGAGGTCACCGTCGAAGATCGAAAAGGCCAGGTTGGCATTGTTCATGTCCGCGATCAGGCGCGGGTACTCGACCCGCCCCTTTGCGCCGTACGGCATGTCGCCGAAGAGGCCGACCGTGTACGCGCGGCCCTTGGCATGTCCGTCTTCGTGGTCGTCGTCGCGGTTGGCGGAGGCACTGCCCGCGCCCATGATGCTGGTCAGGACCGCCGTGGTTACGGCCGCCGCGATCGCACCACGCCAGATGCTACGCATGTCTGAGGCTCCAATCGGTGCAGGGAAGAGTTCAACGGCAGCTTCGTGGTCCCGCGTGCACAGCTCCGGCCCGATACCTTGCCGCAAGGTGTCGACCGCGCGAACGAGCTGGCATATCTCGCTGAGTGCGACGCGCATATCTCGCTGAGTGCGACGCGCGGGATCAATACCGCCGGAAGAGGTGAGCCGCTCCGTCGAGGTTGCGCGCCCGCCGCCCTAGGCCGGACGAGCGACCGCAGCTGATTGGATCGGCGACTGTCGTCCGATTTCCCGACCGCTGGACCAGGCGTCGCAATCCTCCCCCCGATACGCCCCCGGATCGTGAGCGGCGGCGGGTAATGGCTGGACTCAGCGGGACCAGACAAGATCGGCCCCCGACCGCGTTTCTGCTGTTCAGGGACCGTTCTCGCACCTCGTGGCGGGTAGAGGATTGGGCCGGGTCGAAGAGCCGTGGGCGCCTCCGCCAGCGCGCTCCCGCTTCGTCACCACCGGAGCGGTCGACGGGCCGTCGAGCGCGGCGATATTCGGTGGCTACAACCCCACCGAGCCGACGACGAGCCACCCATCGGTCATGTCATCAGCAGCGCTGGTTCCAATGCACTGGCCGGCTTTCTCAACGGAAGGCGATAGCGCGGCCACGCCGATGCTTGTGCTTCAGATCACAGCACAGCACGTCACATCCACAGGGCTAGCTCGTCCTTGAAGCAGACAACCACAAAGGAGCGCGATGTCCGCCGCTTACGTCACGGTCACCATCCTCGCCTCGGTCTTCAACGGCATCGCCGCCGTCACGTACCTGATCGGGCACGACTATCCAAAGGCCCAGGCAGACATGAAGCGCGTGCCACGGTCGTGGGTACCGGTGTTGGGCATGTTGCTGGCGGCGGGCTCTCTGGGGCTGCTGGCCGGGTTCGCCGTGCCACTGCTGGGGACACTCGCCGCGGCTGGCCTCGTGCTGTACTTCCTCGGCGCGCTCTTTGCGCACCTGCGGGTGGGTTCCCGCCAGCTCGTGGGATGGGCCGTATTCTTCTCCACTGCGGTGGCCGCACTAGCTGTGAACCTGGGCTACCACTGGTGATCCGTGGAGGCAGTTGGCGCCAGAGATCGAACAGGAGGACGGCCAACTCGCCGAAGCCGCGGGGACCGGCACCTCCACCGCGACGTGCAAGTCCGAGGGGTCGACTACATGCGCTCGCGGACGCCGCGCTTTGTCAGCCGCAGAGGCGCGCGTCTTGCCATCGACTCGTCCGGGCCGGCTGTCCCGCTGGCCTGCTGCTGGTAGCGAGTTTACGGAGCTCCGGTTCGCGTCCGCACGGGCCTACCTGTGCCGGCGTGCCATCAAGGCCACGATCCTGATCAAGGCTGACCAGGCCGCCAACCGCCGCAAGAAGGGATCGAAAGGCGGCCGGCCACCAAACCTTCCGACCTTGCACCTGATCGTGAAACAGAGGGCGGCGGAAGGCGTCGTGCAGGACGCTCATCATCACCAGGTCAGACTCGGGGCAGCCCACTCATGCCGTCGCTCCGACCAGCCCGGTTTCCTCCGCGTCAACCCGCGGCCGGCGCAGCAGCGAGACGCCGGCGACCGCGAGGAAGAGCAGCCAGACGGCGAATCCGGTAGCTCCGACGGCGAACCAGAATGATCCGTTGGTGACCGCGACCGCCGGCATGGCGGCCACGATGAGCAGCGCCGCGCCTGCCGCGCTCGTGGGCGACATCCACGCCGGGACAAGCCGGGCGAGGGTGGCAGCGCGACCGAGAGCGAAGAGCGTGACGCCGACGGCGGCCATGTTGAATGTGAACACGGCGTTGTGGAACGTCCACAGCACACTCGCCAGCGCCGGGGCGGCCACGAGTTCGTCGCGGGCGGCCACCATCGTCACCTGAACGACGTTGACGATCGCGAAGAGGGCGGCGACCACGATCGACGCCGCGGCACCCAGCCGGCCCCACGGCGCCGCGGCGGGGTTGCGCCGCCGGCACCAGGCGCCGATGTTCGTGCTGAACAACAACAGAGCGGGCAGGCCCAGCACGTATGTGACTGCGAACAGGTGCACCATCCACGCGTGCTCGTGCGTCAGAGCGGACAGGTCCGCCCCAGACGCCTGCTGCGAAGGACCCAGCACGCCGTGCAGCACGTTCTGCAGCACGACCAGAACGAGAAAGCCCAGTGCGGCGCTGCCGAGCATCGCCGGCGACAGCCGGCCTTCTGCGCGATTCGTCTCGGTTGTCATAGTGACCTCATCTCGATATAGGCTGCTTATGTTTAATGGAAGCATCTTCTACTCAGAAGACATCTAGGCTGTCGGCATGTCAAGGCCCCTGAGCCGGCGTGCGCGCCAGGCGCAAGAAACTAGGCGCGACATCCTCGACGCGGCGTTGCGTCTGTTCGCCGCGCGGGGGTACACCGGGACGACGATCGCTGACATCGCCGCCGAAGCCGGGGTCGCGGTCCCGACCGTCTATGCCAGCGTCGGCGCGAAACCGTTGCTCCTAGGCCGGCTGCTGGAAACCATCGATCTTCAGGCGGGGGTGCCCGAGCTGGCCCGTGCGCTCGGCACGGCCACGGACCCGCGGGAGGTCCTCGCGCTCGGCGTGCGGATCACCCGGCAGGTCGCCGAACGCGGCTCAACGATCATCAAGGTGCTTGCGTCGGCCGCCGGCTCGGAGCCCGAGATGGGGCAGGCCTACGCGGAAGGGCTGGCCAAGCACCGCGCCGGCGCCGCATCGACGATCCGCCGTCTCGTCACCCTCAGCGCTCTGGCCCCGGGTCTGGCCGAGCCGGACGCCGTCGCGGTGTTCGCCACGCTCACTGGCACCCCCGTGTACGACGGCCTGACCAGCCACGGTTGGTCGTACGGCAAATGCGAAACGTGGCTGTTCGACACGCTGGCGACGCAACTACTGCGCGCGCGCCGGAACCCGGTTTAGCCGCCCGATCAGCTACCTGGCGGCGCGATCGTCGAGAGAGGTCGCCGCCATCTCGCCAGCGAACCGCGGGCCCCGCCGGGCGGTTCACCGGGTCGGCGACCGACCCGTGGGTCGAAGCCGAGGACTCGTTACGTCCGTCGCTGCTCAATCCGTGAGCTGCGGTCATCCGACGGCCGAGGTCCGGAGCGCTGCGATGCACGTACGGCAACATCTTCCACCAGGGCAGCCGCTCAGGGCAGGTCGGGGTCCGGGTGCTCGGTCACGAATCGCGTGGCCGCTTCGTCGTCGACGAGCGAGTTGTCGGCGAGCCACTCAACTGCCCGACGCTGGGCCCGGACGGCCCGGAAGGTGTGCCACACCGGCAGCAGGTGGGGATACTCCTCGTGCAGCTCGTCCTTGAACCGGCGGAAGGCACCCTTGCCCTGGATGGCTCGCGCCAGTCTCCGCCCGACTGCCTCGTCGCTGATCCTCGCGGCGAAGTCCGCCATGTCCTGATACCAGACGTAGGACGGCAGCGGCTCGATGCAAACGAGATCCAGGTCGTCGAGGTCAACCGGCGTTCGCCCATCAACTCCACCGTCCGCCGTCCAGAACACGATCTCGCCCGTCTGCGGGTTGATCAGCCATCGGTACTCGTAGTCGGTCTGGTCCGCCAGCGCGGTGGCGATCTCCTCCACGTCAAAACTGCTCAAGTCAAGCATCGGGCCACGATAGTCCTTCTCGCGAACAGGGCTTCGAACGAAGCACCCCGCACCCAGAGCCCAGGATGAGCACGGCCCGCGCTCCGCGCCGCATGACCGCTACCACGGCACGTCGCCCGCGCGGGCGGCAGCGGAGAACGGGTGTATCGGCGTCGCCCGTGATCATGGCAGGCGGCTGACCAACCCAGTCTGGTAGGCGATGACGACCAACTGCGCGCGGTCGCGAGCACCCAGTTTCCCCATCGCGTGGCTGACATGGGTGCGGGCGGTCGCCGGACTGAGGGACAGTTCAGCGCCGATCTCGTCGTTGCTCAGCCCATGTCCCACCAGGGCCAGTACTTCGCGCTCGCGTTGGGTCAGCACCACCAGCCGGTCCTCCGCGACCTGGGTGGCGATCCGTTCCGCGGTGAACTGGGCGATGAGGCGTCGGGTGATCCGCGGCGCGAGCAACGCCTCTCCCGCGGCGACCACCCGGATGGCGTGCAACAGCTCGGCCGGTCCGGCGTCCTTGAGCAGGAAGCCGCTTGCGCCGGCTTGGAGCGCATTGAAGACGTACTCGTCAGTGTCGTACGTGGTCAGGATCAGAACCCGAACCTGTTCGAGGCCGCGCGTCCTGACGATCTCGCTGGTGGCCTGGATTCCGTCCAACTTCGGCATGCGGATGTCCATGAGTACGACGTCGGGCCGGGTGGCCCGGGCCCGCTCCACGGCCTCGGCCCCGTTGGCGGCCTCTCCCACGACCCTGATGTCGTCTTCGGCGTCGAGCAGCATCTTGAACCCGGACCGCACCAGGATCTGATCGTCGGCGAGCAGCACCTTGATCGGGTTACTGCCGGACGTCGAAGCGGCGGCCGCCGTGCTCACAGGTGCACCGTTCCGGCCGGAGCCAGCGGCAGCCGCGCCGTGACTTCGAACCCGCGGCCCGGCCTCGGCCCGGCGGCCAACTCCCCGCCCAGCAGCCCACAGCGCTCGCGCATGCCGACGATCCCACGGCCCGGCTCGGCCGAACTGCCGTGGACACTACCGGCCGGTGGCTGCGGACCGCGGGCGTCATCACCAGAGGCATCCCGGCCACCCTCGTCGGTCACCCGGACCTCCAGGACATCGGTGCCGAAGTCGAGCGCGACCGTCACCCGTGTCGGGCCGACGTGGCGGATCACGTTGGTGATCGACTCTTGCAGGATCCGGTAGGCGGTGTGGTCCACCGCGCTCGGCAATGGCGCGGTGGACGAGGTCACCTCGAGTTTGATGTCGAGTCCGGCCTCGCGTGCCATTGCGGTGAGCGCATTGACCTGTCCCAGGCCGGGGTGCGGCACCCGCCCGTTGTCCGGGTCGCGAAGCACGCCGAGGACGGCCCGCATCTCGTGCAGCGCCTGGGCGCTTGTCTGCTCGATCGTCACGAGCGCCTCGCGCGCCCGTTCCGGTCGCTTGTCGAGCAGGTACGCGGTGACGCCGGCCTGCACATTGATGATGGCTATGGCGTGGGCGACGGTGTCGTGGACCTCGCGCGCGATCCGGAGCCGCTCGGCGTCGACCCGCGTACGCGCCTCCTCCTCCCGGGTCCGTTCCGCCTGTCGGGCACGCTCCAGCGCTTCGGCTGCGACGGCCCGCCGCGACCGGACCGACTCGCCCAGTGCGGCGGCCATGACCGACGCCGCGATCCGGAAGAACACCCATCCGAGGGCGGCCCTCGGCTCGATGTCGGCCGCGGCGATGAGCCAGCCCGTGGCCAGCACGGTGATACCCACGCCGGCGATCACCGGCGACCTGCGCCCGTCGCCGTACGCGGTCAGCGTATACAGGGCGATGAAGAGCCCGATCCATCCGGGCCCGTCCGAGAAGTCGACGGTGTAGTACACCAGGCTGGCGAGGGCGGCCGTGATGAACACCGGCGCCGGCCACCGGCGGCGCATGATGAGCACCAAGCCGCTCACGATCAGTAGGACGTATCCCAGATGTCCGAGGTCGGTCAGCGGCCGCGACCCCACCTCCGCGGGTTTCGCGACGGCGCCCTGGACCTGCATCACGGCGACGACAAGTCCGAGCAGGACGTCCTGCGCCAGGACAGGCAGGCGGAACGGCACCGCTCGGCGTGTCATGTTGCGATGATAGTGGCCGCGCGTGGGTGACCGGCTACGACAGCGAGCGCGACCAGGGGCGGGCCGCCTACGCAGATGTGCGTAGGTACTGCCGTCCGCTGTCCGAGGACACACCCCGGTCGGCGACGCGACGATCGCTTCCGTGACTCAACCAACGACAGGTCCAGTAGCTGACGGGGTATCCACGCGCGACAATCGCCAAGGCGTTACCCCGGATGCACCGCGGCCGGGGCCGCTGGGCAGGCTCGGCGGCCTGGCCTTTCGCCGGCGGGGAAGAGTGCTGATCGCCTGGGCCGTAGCGCTCGCCATCGCCTTCGGGCTGTCAGCGGCCTTTGGCGGCGAGTTCGTAACAGACTCCTCCGCGCCGGGCTCGGACTCCGAGCAGGCGCAGCGCCTGCTGAGCAAGCGGTTCCCGACCCAGTCCGGCGACACGGTGAGGGTGGTGGTGCGTGCCGGCGACGTCACCAGCGCCGAGGTGCGAGGTGGAGTCGACGCGCTACTCGGTGAGCTGGGACGCATGCCGCACGTAACGTCCGTCGAGGATCCCTATGCCACCAAGGGATCCATCACGGCAGACGGCCGGACCCTCGTCGCTCGCGTCTATCTCGATGTCATCAACCCCAACGACATGCCGATCGACGACACCGAACGGCTGCTGGCCACCGCGGAGGCGGCCGAGCGCGACGGGCTGGATATCGCGCTCGGCGGACGCGCTGTGCAACTCGCCGAGGCGAATCAGTCCGGCTCCGAGATGGTCGGGCTGCTCGCGGCCGCGGTGATCCTGCTCCTCATGTTCGGTTCGGTGGTGGCGGCCGGGCTGCCACTGGCGATGGCGATCGGCGGGTTGGCGATCAGCTCCAGCCTGGTCGGCCTCGCGGCGGCGGTGGTGGACGTGCCCGAGTTCGCGCCCATCATCGGCATGACGCTGGGCATCGCGCTAGGCATCGACTACGCGCTGCTGATGGTGACCCGGTTCCGCGAATGGCGGGCGGTGGGCCTCGACCCCGAAGCGGCGACCGTGGCGACGCTCGACACCGCCGGCCGGGCGGTCCTCGTGGCGGGTGGCACGGTCATGGTGAGCATGTCGGGGCTGTTCGCGGTGGGCCTGCCCGTCATGAACGGCACCGCCGTCGTCACCATGGTCGCCACGCTGGTCGTGATGGTCGCCGCCATCACCCTGTTCCCCGCGTTGCTGGGCTACCTGGGGCGGCGAATCGACCGGCTCCGGGTGCCGCTGGGACGGCGTCGCGCCGCCCAGATCTCCGCCGACGGCCACCTGGTGCCAGCGGCCGGCTGGACACGGTGGAGCCGGCTGGTGCGGCGGCACAAGGTACTCGCCACCGTGGCGAGCGTCGTTCTGCTGCTGGTGCTGGCCGCACCGTTCCTCGGCGTGCACTTCGGCCTCCCCGACGCGGGCAACGACCCCGAGAACACGTCGAGCCGGCAGGCGTACGACATGCTGGCCGAGGGATTCGGCCCCGGCGCCAACGGGCCGTTGCTCGTGGTGGCGGACATGTCACGCGGCGACGGCGCGGTCCTCCGGCGGCTGCAGGCCGAACTCGGCAGCACGGCGGGAGTCGCGGCGGTGTCGCCGCCATGGCTCAATCCCGCTGGTGACACGGCGCTTATCACCGTCGTGCCCACCACCGGACCGCAGGAGGCCGCCACCGAAGACCTCGTCCAGACCTTGCGCGACGACGTGATCCCGGCCGCGACCAAGGGCACCGGCGCGGAGGTACACGTCGGCGGTGCGACCGCGGCGACGATCGACATCAACACATCTATCGCCGACCGGCTCGCGCTGCTCATCGGAGGCGTCGTCGTCGTGTCGATGCTCCTGTTGCTGGTGGCGTTCCGCAGCGTCGTCATCGCGATCACGGCTGCCGTGATGAATCTGCTGTCGGTGGCGGCGGCCTACGGGGTGGTTGCCTTCTTCCTCGAAGGCGGCTGGGCCGGCAAGCTGATCGGCATCGACACCGCCACCCCGATGGCGGCGTTCGTCCCCGTCATCATGTTCGCGCTGTTGTTCGGCCTGTCCATGGACTACGAGGTCTTCCTGATCAGCCGGTTACGCGAGGCGTGGGTGCGCACCCGGAACAACAGTCAGGCCATCACCACCGGATTGGCCAGCACCGGACGGGTGATCACCGCGGCCGCGGCCATCATGATCGTGGTTTTCGCGGCAATCGTCCCGAGCGACCAGGTCTTCATCAAGGTCTTCGGAGTCGGCATGGTCGCGGCCATCCTCGTCGACGCGACCATTATCCGGATGCTGCTCGTGCCGGCGGTCATGCACCTGCTCGGCCGCAGCAACTGGTGGCTGCCCCGCAGCATGGCGCGGCGCCTGCCTCAGCTGCACATCGAAGGACCACCCATCACGTCCGCACGCCCCCTCGATGACGCGGAGCCGGTCCCCTCCCGGTGAAGCGGCGTCGTCCAGGAAAGCGGCGACGCCCGGAATCAACGTCGTGACAACCTGAAGGAGCATACTTTGCGAAGGTTATTCGCCCTCCTTGCCACCCTGCTGGTGCTGGTGGTCGTAGCACAGTTCTATCTCGCCGCGAGCGCTGCCTTCGACACGGCGCCCAACGACGAATCCTTCCAGACGCATCGTGCACTGGGCTACGGAATCGTCCTCTTCGCGATCGTATTGACGATCGTCGCCGCGCTGGCCCGGATGCCCGGCCGGCTCATCGGGATGACCGGTCTGGTCGTCGGACTGGCCGTTGGACAAGGTCTGATCCGGGCCATCGCCGCCGCATTCAACGACACGGGCGACACCAGCACAACAGCCGGCAAGCTGGTCTTCGGTCTGCACGCGGTCGACGGTCTGATCATCCTGGCCGTGGCGGAGACCGTCGCCCGGCGGGCGCGAGCGCTGTCGAGGCCCATGGTGGCCGGTCGACCGGCCGGCCCGGGCGGCGGCGCCGGGGCGTTCGGACCAGCAGCCGGACCGGCTCACCCGGCGTCATGACAACGGGTCAGTTGATCATCGTGGACCACGTGGTCGCGCTGCTGAGCGCCGCCGCGTGGTCCGCGACCGGCGCCACCGCGGCCACCCGGCGGACCCAGCTCGCGCTCGGCCTCCTCGCGGCGGCTGTGCTGGTGACTCTTGCCCGGGTCACCACCGTGGCGATGCTCGCCGGTCGGGGCTGGTGGTTCGTACAGGAAAAGGTGCTGCTGGGTCTGCCCATGCTCGGTACCGTCGGGTTGGCCGCCGTCCTGATCGCCGGCCCGCGACTGCTCGCGGCGCGGCGAGCGCCGGAAGCCGGGGCACCCACCAACCGGGCGGCGACCGGCGTGGTCCTGTTGCTCACCGCCGGATACGCGGCCCTGGCCGGGCTCGTCGTGACCCTCGTGGTCGGTTATCCCCTGACCTGGAGCACCGCGTTGATCGCCACCTCCGTCGTCGGCGTGGGCGCGCTGCTGACCGCGCGCGTCGTCGCGGCGCCGGTCGACACCACCGGCGACCCCGACATCGCACCCACCCAGGCACCGCACGGAACGCCCGGGATCCCGCGCCGTCGGTTCATCGGCTTGGCGGGCGGAGCGGTCGTGGCGAGTACCGGCGCAACCGGCGTCGGTCTGTTGTTCGTGCCGGCTGAATCCGTCGCAACCGGAGGCGGTCCGGGACGGTCGCCCCGCCCCGGACCGCCCGTGTCGGTGGCCGATCTGCGGGGGGCCGGCGCACCGGCACCCGGCGGCACGAGGCGGCAGTACACGCTCACCGCGCGGACCGCCACCGTCCGGCTCCCGTCCGGACGTGAGATCCAGGCATGGACCTACAACGGCCGGGTACCCGGTCCGCCGATCACCGCCACCGCCGGCGATCTGATCGAGGTGACGCTGCGCAACACCGACATCGAAGACGGAGTGACCCTGCACTGGCACGGCTACGACGTGGCGTGCGGTGAAGACGGCGCACCGGGCGTGACCCAGGACGCGGTGGCACCCGGCGACGAGTTCGTCTACCGCTTCCGCGCCGATCAGGTGGGAACCTACTGGTACCACACCCACCAGGCGTCTCACCGTGGCGTGCGCCGGGGACTCTTCGGGACCCTCGTCGTGACACCACGCGGACAGCGGGTGGACAACGCCGAGCAACTGGATCTGACGCTGCCCGTGCACACGTTCGACGACACTGCCGTGCTCGCCGATCAGGACGGGCGCACAGAACACACCGCGGCGGCCGGCACCGAGGCGCGGCTGCGGCTGGTCAACACCGACTCGAATCCCCACCGGTTCGCGCTCGCCGGAACGCCCTTCCGGGTGACGGCCGTCGACGGCCGCGATCTCAACCAGCCCGGCGAGGTCAGCGACGCCGGACTGCGCCTGCCCGCGGGTGGACGGTCCGACCTGGTCTTCGTCATGCCGGACACTCCGGTGGCGCTCGTCCTCGACAACGACCACGCCGGCGGCCTCCGGCTGCGTCCGCGCAACCAGGCCGGTACCGCCGGCGAGGACACGGCCGTCGAGGACACCTCCGGATGGCCCGAACTCGACCTGCTGCGCTACGGAACACCGGCCGCCGTGCCGTTCCATGCCGGCAGCCGCGCCGACCGGCACTTCACCATGGTTCTGGACCGTGGTGTCGCCATGGTCGACGGCCGGCCGGCCTATGGGCAGACGGTGAGCGGCCATGGTCACCCATCGATCGCGGATCAGCTCGTCGCCGAGGGCGATCTCGTCCGGTTCGCCGTGGTCAACCGGAGTCTCGAGACGCACCCCTGGCATCTGCACGGACATTCCGTGCTGGTCCTGTCCAGGAACGGTACGCCGGCGTCCGGTAGCCCATTGTGGATGGACACGTTCGACGTCCGTCCAGGGGAGGTGTGGGAGGTAGCGTTCAGGGCCACGAATCCCGGGATTTGGATGAACCACTGCCACAACCTGCCGCACGCACATCAGGGAATGATGTTGCGGCTGCGCTACGACGGCGTCACCACGCCGTTCCGCGGCCTGCACACCGCCCACGGGGCCGGCACGCTCAGGAGCGGGCGCCATGGCCACTGACCCGCCACCGAAGGCTCGTCGATCGATCCCGGCCCCAAGCCCGGACGATGGCCCGGACCCGAACGACCCCACCTCGGATCTCGTCGCGCAGGTGCACCACTACAGCCGCGCCGTCACCGCAGCGGAGCTGCGCAGGCTGGCCCGCCGGAACCCGTGCTTGCGTGCGGACGACCTGGAGGTCATCGACGCGGCTCTGGACGAGCTGGTGGAGTCCCTGCTCCTGGCCCGGCTGCGCGGCCTGCCCCAGCACACCACACGGCTGAAACGCCTCTTCGGCACCGCGAGGAAAACTTCGTGAGGCACGGCGCAGGAGGGCTGGGACGAAGGATAGCTGGGCAAGGAGAGCACTGGTCACCGGCGATTCGGTGTGCTGGGTCGCGAGTTGGCGCGCCGGCTGGGTAACCGGTAAGGCCCTTCCGGCTCCAGCCAAACCATGCGGACCAGCGGATCAAGAGGCCCAGTCTCGGTCTTGGTCCTAGCCAGGCGGCCTCGGCCGCGATGGCCGTTGTCCCCTGCCTGCGAGTGATGCCCTGCGGTGACGTCACCCAGGGACACGGTCGCGGGCGGTCTTCGGGCAGTTCGAGATCGCTGTCGGGCGCCGTACCGGGCGGTGGTTCCACCGCCCACCTGCCCCGCCTGCTCGGCCGCGGACGGGCGCTCGAGGCGCTGCTCGGCGGCGACGACTTCCCGGCCGAGCTGGCCGAACGGTACGGATGGGTCAACCGTGCCCTGCCCGACACGGAACTCGACACGTTCGTCGACACCTTCGCCCGTCGGATCGTCAATTACGACAAGGAGGTGATCGTGGCGCGGCCGGGTGCCGGACGTTCGCGCCTGGCGACCCTGTTCGAGAACGGGTTGCAGCAGGTAGCGGTCCTCATGATCGTCAGGCGGCGTTCACGTTGTCAGGATCTCGTGAGGATGACGAGTTGCTGGGTCGCTCGGGTCATCGCGACATAGCGGTCGACCGCTCCTTCGATGCCCTTGCCGAACGCCTGGGGGTCGATGAGGACGACCAGGTCGAACTCGAGCCCCTTCGACAGCTCCGGGGTCAGCGATCGGACGCGGGACGTCGCCCGGAACGTGGCATCGCCGATGACGCAGGCGATCCCGTCGGCGTGCGCGGCGAGCCAGGTGTCGAGGATCGACCCCAGATCCGAAACAGATCCGTGTACGACCGGAACGTCGCTGGTGCGGATGGAGGTCGGCACGTTGGCGTCCGGGAGCACGGCCCGGATGACCGGCTCGGCTTCCGCCATGACCTCTTCCGGCGTCCGGTAGTTGATGGTCAGGGAGGCCAGGTTGATCCGGTCGAGCCCGATCCGCTCGAGCCGTTCCTGCCATGACTCCGTGAAGCCGTGCCGGGCCTGGGCGCGGTCCCCGACGATGGTGAAGCTGCGGGACGGGCAGCGCTGCAGCAGCATCTGCCACTCTGCGTCGGTCAGTTCCTGAGCCTCGTCCACGACGATGTGCGCGAACGGGCCGGCGAGCCGGTCCGGGTTGGTGCCGGGCAGTGCGGTCTCGTCGACCAGGACGTCCTGCATGTCCTGTCCGTGCAGCATCGTCACCACGCCTTCACCGTCGTCGTCGGCTTCGAGCAGGTCGTCGACGACCCTGGCCATGTGCTCGCGTTCGGCGGCGACCGAGGCGCTGTGCCGACGCTGACGTCGTGACGCCTCCGGGTCGCCGAGCCGTTGCCGTGCCGCGTCCAGGAGCGGCAGGTCGGACGCCGTCCAGGCCTGGGCGTCTTTGCGCTGCAGTCGCCGGACGTCGTCGGTGCTGAGCCAGGGAGCGCACTTGCGCAGGTAGGCGGGTACCGACCACAGGTCTCCGACGAGGTCGGCCGCTTCCAGCAGCGGCCACGCGCGGTTGAGGGCCGTGTGCAGCTCCTTGTTTCGCAGCAGCGACGTCCGGAGCTGGTCGGCCGGGACGTCGTCGTCGTGCCTGTCCGTCAGGATCGTGAGCAGCTCCTCCAGTATCTGGTCGCGCGCCTCGTTGTGCGGGGTACCGGGCTCTGGTGCGTCGAACGCATCGGCCCAGTCGTCGGCGCTCAGCCGGATGTCGGACCAGGGGGTCGTGACCGTCATCCCCTTGGCAGGCGGCTCCTCGTAGAACCTGACGGCCGCCTCGATCGCCTCCACCAGGTTCGCGGACGACTTCAGGCGGGCCACGTCCGGGTCGGCCTCGATGGTCGCCGAAGCTCCCTCGGCGACGAGATCCCGCAGGGTGCAGGTCTGCACGCCCTCCTCTCCGAGGCTGGGGAGGACGTCGGCGACGTAGGCCAGGTAGGGCTGGTGCGGACCGACGAACAGCACGCCGCCCCGGCGGTGGCCGAGGCGAGGGTCGGAGTAGAGGAGGTAGGCGGTGCGGTGCAGAGCGACGACGGTCTTCC
Organism: Micromonospora inositola; assembly: GCF_900090285.1. NCBI lineage: Bacteria > Bacillati > Actinomycetota > Actinomycetes > Micromonosporales > Micromonosporaceae > Micromonospora > Micromonospora inositola. The sequence goes on from NZ_LT607754.1 coordinate 6,395,487, forward strand.
CCGTACCCGGACCGCCGTCGACGACGAGAGCTCCGCGGGATCCGGCGCGGATGATGGCGTCCTGGTCGGCCTGGATGGTGCCGAGCACGTCTCGCATCCGGGCCGACCGGCTGCCGCCCAGGCTGGCGATGAAGGCGGACTGGTCGTCGAGCGCGGCATGCCCCTCAAACCCGTCCGAGGTGAACACCTCGTCCCAGTAGTCAGTGATCCGGCCGCGGGTCCAGCGATACCTGCGGCGGCGTGCCAGACCCATCGGGTTGGCGTGGGTCGCGCCGAAGAACGGCTCGGCGGCCGGGGAGCGCCAGTCGAGCAGCAGCCGACGACCCGCGCTGTCCGTGAGGCCGAGTCGTCCGACGTACACGGGCTCGGGGTTGTCTGCGCTGACGATGTGGCCGAGGCAAAGGTCCAGACCGAAGCGACGCAGGGCGCGCAGGCGGGCGGTCAGCCGGTGGATCTCCAGGTCCCGGTCCATCGCCGCCTGGCCTTTGCCGCCGGCCGCCTTGCGCGCGGCATCGAGGCGGTCGGACAGGTCGGCGATCGACTGCTCGAGGCTCTCCGCGATGGCCGCGAAGTGCTGCTCGTCGCCGGCGATCAGCGCCGGGCCGGCCTTGGGGGAAAGGCGTTCGGGAAGATCAAACGCGCATCTCGAGGTCGGGCACCTTGGCGCTGCCGCCCCCGGTCGCCGCCGCACCGAAGTGGTCGACGAAGAGCGAGGTCACCCTGTTGGTGAGCACCGCGCCCAGCGCGCTCACCCCGATCGCGCCGCCCATGCTGCGAAAGAAGGTGAGCGTCGAGGTGGCCGCGCCCAACTCGGCAGCGGGCACGCCGTTCTGCGCGGCGAGCACGAGGTTCTGCATGAGCATGCCGACCCCGATCCCGAGCACCACCATGTACGCCGCCAGCAGCACCACGCTGGTCTTCGCGTCGATCGTGCTGAGCAACAGGAACGCGCCAGTCATCACGAGCGAGCCCACCACCAGGTATGCCTTCCAACGCCCGAACCGCGTGATGAGTTGTCCGGCGACCGTCGAGGACACCAGCAGCCCGAAAATCATCGGCAGGCTCATCAGGCCGGCCACCGTCGGGGACTTACCGAGCGCTACCTGGAAGTACTGCGACAGGAACACCGTACCGCCGAACAGCGCCACGCCGACCAGCGTGCTGGCCACCACGGTCAGCGTGACCGTGCGGTTGCGGAAGATGCCGAGCGGGATGATCGGCTCCTCGGCCCGCGACTCGGTCCACACCGCGAGCGCGAGCAGGAGCACGCCGCCGCAGACGAACGCCGCGGTCTGCCACGAGCCCCAGGCGAAGTGCTGACCGGCCAGGCTGGACCAGATCAGCAGCGTACAGACGCCGGCCATGATCAGCAGCGCGCCCAGCCAGTCGACCTTCACGGGCCGACGGACGACCGGCAGGTGCAGCGTCTTCTGCAGCAGGGCGATCGCGGCCAGCGAGAACGGGATGCCGATGAAGAAGCACCAGCGCCAGCCCAGCCACGAGGTGTCCACCAGCACTCCGCCGATCAGCGGGCCGGCGATCGTGGCCGCGCCGAACATCGCACCGAAGACGCCGGAGTAGCGGCCCAGCTCGCGCGGCGGGATCATCGCGGCCATCACGATCAGCGCCTGGATCACCTCGGCGTGCGACATCCGCCCGGACTGCTCGGCCGGCACCTCGTCGCGGGCGGCCGCCTCGGCGGCCACGGGCACGCCGGCCACGGCCAGGTTGTCCGGCGCGATCGCCGCCGGGGTGCCGGCCGCGCCCGGCTCGGGTTGAACGGTCATCAGCTCTCCTCGGTGTTAGGGGTGGGTGTGGCCAGGCCGTCGGCGAGCATCGCGAACGCCTCGTCCACCTGGTCGGCGAGCGGGGCCGCGCCGTAGCCCGCCGTGGCCCAGCGCATCATCGCGGTGCGGAACGCGGCGCCCGTCACGGCCGCGACGACCTGCGCGTACGCGTCGTCGCGCCGCCCAGGACGTGGCCGCGGACGTTGTCCACCGGGGGCAGGCCGATCGACGCCCGGTGGATGTTGAGCGCCGCGCCGAACAGCGCGTTATAGCTCTGGGCGTCCAGGTCCCACAGCACCCGGTTGTCGGTCACGTCCGGCGGAAACGGCTGGCTCGGCAGCGGGTGCGGCGGGTGGTGCGGCGACGGCAGCATGACCACGACCGGCACGTCGCCCAACCGGTCCAGGCGCGACAGCATGGCGAGCGGCCTGCGCAGGCCGCTCCACCGCGTGTGCTACGTCGCCATCCCCCACCCGCTCAGGCTTGTGTGGCCCCGTCCTAGCGAGATTTCACACCGTACGGCTCGCTCGCGGCCCGTCCAGCCCCCACGAGACGATCTTGGTAGGTGTGATCCTGATGATCTCCCGGGAGAGGTGCGGCAGGGGCGGCTCGTGGTCCGTCAGCGCCGCCGCCGTGCTCCGGATCTCGATGCCTCGGGGCGCCCACGGATCGACCGTCGCCAGGTCGTCCACGACGAACGCGACCGTGCTGCCCTGCTGGACGTTCTTGAACTTCTTCGACGAGCCCAGCGCGCCCCCGCCGATGACGATCGTGCCAGTGCCGGCATCGACGAAGAAGTTGGTCGGGTTGTTCTGCACCTGCCCGTCAGGCGAGACGGTGGCCAGCCGCCCGATGCGCTGCGTGGCCAGGTAGTCGAGTTCTGCTTGGGTGAAGACTATGCACATCAGCATGAAACCCCGTCCCCGCGCGACCCGATCGTCGACAGCAACAGACGCATTTCGCGACTCCCATTTCCGTAGGTTCTGGCCTCGGGCGGCAATTCTGCGGCACGACCCGGGTCTTGCCGCAAGTCCCCCGGTGCGGTATATGTTGAGAGTGGAAGGGAGTGGGTGCCTCCCTTTCCCTTGATCGTCCGCTGGACGGACAACCTCCATGCAGCTCACCGTCCCGTCGGCAGCGCCGGTGCCGGTGTCACCCGTCCGCGCCGACGAGTTCCGGAAGCTGGCCACGTCGGATCCCGGGACCCAACCCGGGAGGACAGATATCGTATGGAAATGGCGAAGATGCGATCCCGGCACTCATCTTCGCGGTCACGGGAGGGGCCTGTCCGCGTACCACCGAAATGGCGGCGATGGACGGCGGTCGGGGCCGCCGCGTTGCTCGCGCTGGTCGGCACCTCGGGGCCGACCGCAGTTGACGGCGTCGAGCCGGCGGCCGCATGGGGGCCAGTACGGGGGCCGGTCAGCGCTGCTGCGTGGCTGGCCTTTGCCGGCGGGGTCTTGTCAGTCGACACCGGCCACCGCACCGTCCGCTACCGGGCCTGCGACGGCGACACCGGCCGGGTCGCCGACCCGCGGATGCGGGTCGCTGGCGGCACCGCGAGCGGGGTGGTCACCGCCGGGGGTACCACCTACGCCTACCGCGTGCCGCTGGCCGGCCGCACCCGGGGCGTGGTCGAGGTGCTCCGCCGGCACCGGCAACCGGATCGGCTGGTCGGCGAGGTGGTCACCGATCCGCAGCCACCCACCGACTCCGCCGGCCGTCGCCTGCCCCCGCTGACCGGGCAACTCGCCCGGGTCGCGGCCGGCACGACCAACAACCGGGCCGGCGTCACCGTGCGCGACCTCTCCGGCCGGTACGGCCACCAGCAGATCGCAGTCAACGGCACGTTCCGGCCGAAGGCGGCCAGCGTGATCAAGCTGTGGATCCTCGTCGAGCTGCTGCGCCGGGTCGACTGCGGGCAACTGTCGCTCGACCGAGGGGTGCTGGTCACCCGCGCCGACGTGGTCGGCGGCACGGGCAAGCTGAAGTTCGAGGCGATCCCGCAGGTGGTGACCATCCACCGGCTCACCGAATACATGATTGAGTACAGTGACAACACCGCCGCCAACGTGCTGATCGACCAGCTCGGCGGGTTCGCGCCCGTCAATGCCCTGATCGACTCGATGAACCAGCGCGAGACGGTCCTGGCCCACAAGTTCTTCGACGACGCCAACGACCGGGGCGGGGAGAACTACACCAGCCCGGACGACGTCATCTCGCTGCTCGGCGCGGTCTGGGACGCCCAGATCCTCACCGAGTCCTCCCGTGACCTGATGATCGACTTCATGCGCAAGCAGACCCTCAACACCAAGATCCCCGCCGCCCTGCCGCCCCGTACCCCCCTCGCACACAAGACGGGCGACCTGTCCGACGTCTCCCACGACGTCGGCTACTGCCTCACTCCGCGCGCAGAGATCGCCGTCGCGTTCCTCACCGCCGGCCCATTCCAGAGCGGCAGCGAGACGGTTCGACAACTCGCGCGCACCGTCCACGACTACGTCACCCCAGGGTGCACCCCAGGTTGAGCGCGGTGCGGTGCGTCAAGCCCGATGCGGGGTATGCCGAAACGCCACCCGGCCACGTCCGTCGACTCAGCCAGGATCCCTGGCGGCTCGGGAAGATCGTCGCCGCAGCCCTCGTGCTCCTCCACTTCGACCACGCCCGCACCACATGACAACATTCAGCGATCAACACCCGGCGCGAAATGGCTCAGTAGACGACACGCTCTCGTCCGTTGTAGTACGCGAGCTCGAGCTTCACGGTCGACGTCGATTCGTCGCGCCGAAGTTCGAGGCAGAGTTCGTAGGGGTTGAGCCAGCCGATCCGTCGGCATGGGAAATGGGCGGTAGACGAGTCGTACCATGTGGCCGGCCAGCCCTTGGTTCGCTGCAGATGCTCGCCGAGCCGCCGGGCCAACTCTCGCACGTTCGCCCCGTCGGTGGCGGCGACCGTGAATCGGCGTAAGCAGGAGCGGGAACCGAAACCGAAGTTCTCGGGCATGGCGCACCGCGCCTCCTCGTGGACCACGGTCATCGCCGGAGGCAGCGGTAGGATCGTGTCGCGCGGCGGCACCTGCTGGTCGCCGACGACCGGTATTGCGAAGGCAGCAGCCACGCCGATCATCCATACGAGCGCGCCGGCCGCCCAGCGCATGGTCAACAGGTCCCGCGGCCGCCGCTGCCACGACTCGACCGCGGTCGCGGACGCGACGATGACGCCTGTCCCCACCAAGTACCAGCGCAGTCCGTCATCGATGTTGGGCGGCGTGCCGTAACTGGCGAACGTGACGCTCCACAGCGACCACCCGGCGACACACGCGGCGAGCGCGATAGCGACGCGCCAGGCATACGGCCTGGACCGGCCCAGTAGGGCCCATGCGACCGGGAACACAAGGACCACAGGGACGATCACGGCGACCTCAGCCGGCTCCAACATCTCGTCCGCGACGGGATCTCCCGGCTGGATGATCGGCCACACCAGCGCCGTGGCGGCGAGCGCACCTACCACGAGCAGCAGCCGTGACCACCAACGCCACGGTCCTGGCGGCCGAACCACGGCCGCGCGGTAACGACTGCCCCACCGCCTGATCCACTCACCCGGATGCGGGAAGCGTTGCCCCATGAAATATCCGAGCAGCGCCACCGCGAGAAACACAAGCACGTCCAGAAGTGTGTCCACGTGCCTTCGACGCCAGCTGCTGCGAGACGGTTGCCGGTCCGCGCCGGTTCCGCACGCCACAGGTCCACCATCACGCAACGTCACCATGGCCTTGCCCGGAATGGCTCACCGCATCAACCGGACCCTGCACATCATGGCCGTCGTTCAGCTGCGCAACCGCACCGAAGGCCGCGCCCACTTCGACGCGAAGAAGACGGCCGGAAAGACCTCGATTGAAGCCATGCGCGCCCTGAAACGGCGACTGTCCAACGTCGCCTACGCCCGCATGATCGCCGACCAGAAACGACGGCAGGTGGCAGGCCCGGGAGGGCACTCGGGGACGACTCTGCAATCCAGCGTGACCGACCTGACCCCGGACATCGGCCCTTCGGACAAGCCACTTCCCGGACCCGCCACCAACCAGCCCAGACCCTTGGCTTCGGCGGCGCCTTGACATGCAGGGGTGCCATGAGCGGATGTTCTGCTCGGCATGAGCGAGGCCCCAGTAGAGTCAGGACGTGATCCGAGGAGCACACGTCATCATCTATAGCGAGGACGCCACGGCCGATCGCGACTTCTTCCGTGACGTGATGGAGTATCCCTACGTCGATGCCGGCCATGACTGGCTGATTTTCGCCCTACCGCCCGCGGAGCTCGCCGTACATCCGGCGGACGCCGGCGACCGGCATGAGCTTTATCTGATGTGCGACGACGTCGGGGCGTTCGTGAGGCAGATGTCTGAACGGGGCGTCGCCTGCTCAGAACTGAAGGCCGAGCGATGGGGGACCCTTACCCGTGTCTCGCTCCCTGGTGGGGGCTCCCTGGGCGTCTATCAACCGACCCATCCCTCGCCGCTCGGTCCGAACTGACCGAGCGCTGTCACTGACCCGCACATGCCAAGCATTGCGGACTCCCTCCACGGACCCTGATCGCGGTTCCTGGCACATCCTGACATCGGCAAAGTCGTGCCTACGCGACGCGCGATCAGCAGATGTCCGAGTGACCGTTGGCAGGGGTGGACATCTGACCATCGAGGCATTACTGCTCGCAGCGCCGCCGACGCGCGAGATGGACGGTGATGTCGGCGGCAATCTCGACCGTCTCGGGCAGGACCTGCATGATCCGGCTATATACCTGCTCTTGCTCCGAGGTCGGCAATTCGAGATAAGCCGAGATGGTCGAGAGAAGGCCAACGTAGTCGCGACCACTCATCGTCAAGCGCCGCTCGATCACAGACTGCTGAACATCGGCGAACCACTCAGACCGTTGGAGCTCCGTACCCGGCCACTGCATGTCACGTCCCGGAGGCGTCCCATCTGGAGACGGAACCTCGTCGCTCTCCAAGAACGGTGCCCGAGCCGCGCGAACAGCTTCCTCCACAGCCGGGTCAGCGAGCTGGACTGGTCCACCGAACGAGGCAAACACGCCACCCGGCTCCAGCAGCGCGGCCATGCGCGACCACCGACCCTCCGGGTTCGTCCAATGCAGCGCCGCTGCCGCATAAACCAGCCCGTAGCTCCCGCCCGGTCGCAAGTCCTCGAACGCGGCTTGCACGGTCTTGACGATTGCTGGCACGTGCTTACGCAACTCGGCGAGCATGGCCCCGTCGGGCTCGGTCGCGGTGACCGTGACCCCCCGTTGAGTGAACAGACGGGTTGCTTTGCCGGTACCAGCGCCAATCTCGAGGGCAGTCCGAACCGGCTGACCCACGTACGTCATCACCATGTCGAAAAGCTCCACGGGATACCCCGGCCGGAACCGTTCGTATGCTTCCGCCATCACTCCGAAGCTCAGTGCGCGACGAGACATGCCGAGCATCCTGACACGATCTGCACCGTCAATGCTCGGTCTTTCGCGCGACCCAGCCGCCCGATCATGGGCAGCAGAAGTCTGAAGCAACGACGATCGCTCATCGGCAAAGTCGGACGTCGCGAGAGCGCTGACCCTGTTCAACCTCCTGCTGGTCGTGGTGCTGGGGTTGCTGCTCTACTCGATCTCAGCCCGCGATCCGCTGGCCCCGCCCGGCCTGTTCGACAAGCTGCAGTTCGCCCTCGCGGTCAGCGCGCTGGCCATTGATGTGCTGGTGCTGCTGGAAAGCACCGGGCACATCACCGAGTACGGCACCACACCCAACAAGGCGGCGGCGCTCGGGGAGAACGTCATCCTGCTGGCCAATCTCCTGGTCTTCCTCCGTTGTTCAGCTACCTCTGACCGACCGGGTCCCGACAAATGACGCCAACGTCGACGGCCGGACGGTCGGTGTGACCCCAGGACCGCGGGCAACGCTTGCGCGCCAAGCGCGTCCGGCCCGGTCGTATCCAGGAACACGGATGGGCTCCGCTGATTCGCTCATCGGCACGACCGGACGTTGAGCCGGCGCGTCCACCCTGACTGGGCGTGACGCAACCACCGCGCGTGGCGCCCACTGGGTCCCCGCATTTGCAGTAACTGGATCAACGAAACGGGGATTCGCCTAGTCTTGGTGATCCTCAGCCCAGGCTAAAGGCCGCTGTTGAGGAGACGCGGTACCGGGTCCGGGTGCTCTCCCTGACCGCACGCCGCACATGGCGGGCTGGGACGGGCTGACGGTGATACCCGCGCCGGCAGCGATGGTCAGCGGTGGTGGCGGATGCGTTCCCAGGTGCTCGGCGGTTCCATACCGGTACCGGTGCGCAGCGCCGTGCCGACCGGCTTACCTCCGGCGGTGACGGTGAGCTTGCCGTGTTCGGCTCCGGCCGCGATCCGCCACGGCACGGCCGGGATCCGGGCGTCGATCCGCACCTGCAGGCCCGGCCAGCCGACCACGTCGACCTTCTCGGCGGCGTTGATGGTGGTGCCGGTGCCCAGCGGGCCCCGTACGGTGGCAACCTGCTCGCCGGCCTCGACCAGCGTGTGGACGGCGAGCGCGGCCACCGTGGACCGCAGCAGCGACCGGGTCACCGCGAACACCCGGTCCAGCTGGACCGGGGTGTCGGCGCCTGGCTGGCCCAGTACGGCACCGACGATGGTGAGCTTCCGGCCGCCGACGTTGACCACCGCCGCGAAGACGAGGCAGCCGCCGGCCTCGTCGGTGGAGCCGGTCTTGATTCCCACCACGCCGTTGCGGCCGACCAGCTCGTTGTAGTTCTTCACCGTACCGGCCACCGGCAGGGTCGCCTGCTTCTGCTCGACGATCTCCGCGAACGCCGGCAACGCCATCGCCTTGCTCGCCAGGACCACCTGGTCCCGGGCGGTACTCACGGTGTCGGGGTCGAGGCCGGACGGGTCGGTGTAGTGAGTGCCGGACATGCCGAGTCGGTCCGCGGTGGCGTTCATCTTCTCAACGAATGCGGCCACGCTGCCGGCGTCCCAGGCGGCAAGGATGCGTGCCATGTTGTTCGCCGACGGCAGCAGTACCGCCTGCAGCGCCTGCCGTTCGGTGATCACCTCACCGGCCCGCACCTCGACGAGCGACTCGCCGCGCGCCTTCTCCGCCGGGTACGCGGCGGCCTGCTCGGCGCTGACCGTGAGCTTCGGCCCCTGCGCGCCGACGGCGAGGGGGTGCTCGGTCAGGATTACGTAGGCGGTCATCACCTTCGTCACGCTCGCGATCGGCAGCGACTTCGATCCGCCGGAGGTGCCGAGCGTGCCGAGCCCGTCGATCGAGATCATCGCCTGGCCCGAACGCGGCCAGGGCAGTCGCGGCGCCGTACCGGGGATGGTCATCGACACGGGCAGGGTCAGCTCGACCGTCGGGTTGGGCAGCGGGTGCCGCAGTGGCGTGACGGCGTACAGCGCGCCGCCGAGGAGCAGAAGCGCCAGCAGACCGCTCAGCACCCACGGCAGGCGACGCCGGCCGCGCCGGACCGGCGGCGGTGGTGGCGCTGGTGGCGGGGCTGGTGGTATACGGCTGAACTCCACGGTCCGCATTTCCCCGTACATCGCGTTTCCTCCCCCGTGACAAAACCGCAGCATGTTAGCAGGTTTGGCCCGTGCAAACGGACCATCCCGACGGCATGCCCACCGAAACCAGACCACCCCAGAGGAGCCGGACCCATGTTGTCGGCCCTACCGGTCAGTTCAGAGAGGCGCGGTAGGTGCTCCGGGCGGCGTCCTGCTGGGAATGGGTACCGGCCTGTCGCCCGGTCGTGCTGCCGCCGCGACCGTGGATGCCTAACCTCCGGTCCATGCGATCCCGCGCGGCTGTGGTGACGGCGACGTCGATGACCGTGCTGCTAACCCTGCCCGCGCTTCTCGGCTGCCTCTACAGCCTGGTGGCCTTCGCCCCCTCGGAACCATGTCCGGACGACTCCATGGACCGGTTCCAATGGGCGATACTCGCCCGGATCCTGCTCAGCGCACTGATGGCGCTGACGGCGGTCCTGTCGATCGCCGTCGCCTGGCGCGGAGTGTCGAGCCCCCGCGGGCGCCCCTGGCCATGCCTGGCCGTTTCCGTGCTGGGGTTGGTCTTCAGCGCCGCCCTGGTGGTCCCGATCGAGCGGGTGAGTTCCTGTTGAGCGCCACGATGCTGAGCGCGGCTGGCCACGCGCCTGCAGGACATCCTTCCACTCCAGAGGAAACCGACTGCGAGGAGCCTCTCGGCCACAACCTTCGCGTCCCGATACCGTCAGAGCACTGTCAGCTTGGGGATCGGGTTGAGTCACGGCCCCGGGCGTGGCGCCGGCTGGCAGTTGAGGGCACGGGCGACCCCGCGGAGCGCTGCGACGGGCCTTCTGCTGGCCCCCCCTCGATGCGCTGAGCGGGGTTGCGAAGATAAACGATCTTCGACGACACTCCCCTGACCGTCCCGCCGGACACCGGCGGGCCTGACCGCGCAGGGGATCCCATGCAGCCGTTGCACCCGGAGCCGACCTCACGGCACCCGGTCTGGATGTGGGCCGGCGCCGCTGCGGGGCTCGGACTCGCCCTCACCATGTTCCTCAACAACAGCGGACCGCGCACCCGCGCCGCGGCGAGCCGGCCGACCACCGGTACCTTCGTGGTCTCCGGCGCGGTGGTGCTCGGCGACGGCGCATCTTTCACCAGGGACGACCACGGCGGCTGCGCCGGCACCGGGGCCCACGCCGACGTCATCGACGGTGCCCCGGTGCTCATCACGACCACAGGCGGGTTGGCCGCCGGGAGGCTGGCCGATCCGCGGGCGCTCACCGACGGCACCTGCCGATTCTGGTTCTCCGTCCGCGGGGTGCCGACCCGGCAGAACGCCTACCTGGTCATGGTCGCCGACCGGGACCTCCGCCAGTACTCCGAACAGGAGCTGACCGGCGCGCTGGTGAGCCTGCGCGTCGACTGAAACCGGTCAGATGTTCAGCGCCCCAGGTCTGTGGCCAGTTCCCGGAACCGTTCCCGCGGGTCGGGGTCGCCGCCAGAGCTGCCGCTGAACACCCCTGGCGTTCACGCCCGGCCGCCCTGGTGACCGCATCGCCGGCCGGCCACAGAGGGGGTTCGCCCATAGCAGGGGAACCCGCCCATCCACCGGAACCTCACCAACTATCGCTCACGCCAGCGCGGCGGAACGGGCCGAACTTGATGAGTCCCGTCGGCCAGTCGACACACCAGCCGCCCGGCCGTTAATCAAGGCGCGTCCGGCCCAAGATCCGCCGTAACTCCGCAACGGCGCTACTCGGGGATCGACGGATAGTGAGGCGCAACAGCGCGAAAGCGCGTTATCGGCGGTTCCGGCGACGGGCTCGCTACCTGCGAATATTCATGGTGGGCGATGCTGGGATCGAACCAGTGACCTCTTCGGTGTGAAGCAGGACGCTGCACCGACTCTGACCTGCGGAAACACAGAGCTGCAGCTGGGCGCGCGTGCCGTTGAGCGCTGTTCGGCGCCGTTGGGTGCAGTTGACTGCCGTTGGGTGCACCCGTCTGCTCCCATCTCGCTCCCCCGAGCCTGGCCCCCACGACAGGCAGCCTGGGTCGCCCGCGCTCATGTTGATCCGGCAGGGGGTCGCGCGCCGCGCAACTCATGAACAGGGGTCACCGCTTGGAAACTGCCATCATCGGTTGGAGCTGCAGCCGGCCGAGGAACTCCCGGATGTGCCCGGCGATCTCGCCGACGTGGGTCTCCAGGGCGAAATGCCCGGTGTCGAGCAGGTGGATCTCGGCGTCGGGCAGGTCGCGCGCGAAGGCGCGGGCACCGTCGGGGCCGAAGATTTCGTCGTTGGCTCCCCACACCGCGAGCAGCGGCAACTGGGTCTGCCGGAAGCACTCCTGCGCCTGCGGATAGATGTCGAGATTCGTCTTGTAGTCCCGGAAGAGCTGAAGCTGGTTCTCGTCGTTGCCCGGCCGGGCGAGTACCTCCATAGCGTGCCGCCAGGCGTCCGGGCTGACCAGGCTGACGTCAGGTACACCGGTCTCGTACTGCCAGCGGACCATCTCCTCGGTGAACGCCTGCCGCGCGGCAGCCTCCGTCTTCGGTCCGGGCTCCTTGGCATATGTGAACAGCGGCTTCCAGAACGCCTCCACGAAACCTTCCTGGTACGCGTTCCCGCTCTGGGTGATGATCGCGGAGATGCTCTCGGGGCGGCGCAGCAGCAGCCGCAGCGCGATCGGTGCCCCGTAGTCCTGCATGTAGACGGCGTACCGGCGGATGTCGAGCTGGTCCAGCAGGCTGGCGGTGACGTCGGTGAGCGCGTCGAAGGTGTACGGGAAGTCGGCCAGCGACGGCGCCGAAGAGTAGCCGAACCCGATGTGGTCGGGAGCCACCACGTGGTACTGGTCGGCCAGCGCCGGGATCAGCTCCCGGAACATGTGCGAGCTGGTCGGGAAGCCGTGCAGCAGGACGAGCGGCGGCGCGTCCGGCGGGCCGGCCTCACGGTAGAAGACGTCGAGGCCGTCGACAGTCGCGGTCCGGTGGTGTGTGCCGCCAACCATGGATCCCCCTCCGGTTGCCCCGCCGACCCGACATGCTCATGGGCCGGACCAGCCGGCTGCGCGGTCGGACAGCTCATATGCCGTACTTTCCTCATACTGCCCGGTCGGGGGCCGCTCGGGGCGGGTATGACCTCGACGACCACTATCCGCGTGGCGACGAGGGCCGGCGCGCCGACGGCGCAGAGGCCGGGCGGGTTTCGCCTGGTAGTTGATGGTGGCGGCAGGCTTCGAACCTGCGACCCCTCGCTTGTAAGAACTGCGCGCCTCGTCCGGCCGCGTCCGTGCAACGAAGCCTCCGCCCGGTCGATGGTCGTGATGAAGACCTCGGCCGGCACTTGGCGGGATCTCACCGAGGCGATCCGGCAGGAGTCCAACCGCCGGCAGTACAACTAGTACTCCAGCCGGGGATCGTGATCATGGCTCGATGAGGGCTTGTCGGGCGTAGTGGCTGGTCTTGGCTCGGGATTGGTGACGGCGTCGGCGGATGGACCAGAGCAGCAGGTCGCAGCGGCGGCAGACCCTGGGGTCGACAACGTGGTCACCCGCCCACCACTGGTCAGGATGTCCCGGGTCGGCGGCGGCGGTCAAGCGGCCGGATGTGGGGGGGTCGGTGGGGGTGTCACGCGATCGGGGCGAGTGTCCAGGTGCCGTGCGGGTGGTGCAGGCAGAGGTTGGTCAGGCGGCGGAGGTTGAGGGCTGCCATGCGGGTGTGTAGCCACCAGTCGGTCCGGCCGAAGAGCTCACCGACCAGAAACCCCTGGTCAGAGCGTTACCCGTGAGATCGGAGTACCAGAGTGGGAGCCGGCGCTGTTGCGTGCAGTTGAGCGCCGTTGGGTGCAGTTCAGCGCAGCCCACTGCTCCCAACCTGCTCACCCATCACAAGCAGCAATGTCGACCTCGGGATATCACGGAAGGCCGTCAACTTGCACACCGATCCGTCAACTAGGTCCCTGGACGGGCACGAGTAGGGCATGGTCGTCGACCTGGCGGTACCCGAGCCGTTCGTAGAGGGCCCGTGAACCTGGGGTGCAGTGCAGCCAGACCAGGTCTGAGTACCTGCCGGCAAGTTCACCCGCCGCGATGCTCAGCGCCGTGCCGATTCCCTTGCCCTGCCAGGTTGGAAGCACGGTGATGGCTCCCAGGTACGCGGTGTCGGCCATGAGCCGCACCCGCGCGCAGCCGACTGGTTCGCCGCCGACCCGCGCGACCAGGTGATGCATCCGTCCGGAGGCAAGGTGAGCGTCGGTGACCAAGGGCGCCAGTTCGCCTCCATAGGGCACGAGGAACTCGTCGCGGTCGCCGGCCGGTCCGATGTCGGCCACCGATCGAGGGCGCGATGGAGGCTGACCTTGCAGGGCCAATACCGGCATCAGGTCCCACCGCTGGAAGCCGGCGACCTGGTGCTCGTCCTCGGCCCGAACCATGAGCGTCCACTGTCGTGACCTGGCGCGCAGCCAGTCGGCCACCTGAATCACCTGGTCGGCGGTGGGCGGACCGGGCAACGCGAGGACCCGCCCGATGGTCGCCCACGGGTAGGGCAGCGCGATGTGCTGACATGGCACACCGGATACGACAGCCCAGTCGTCGCCGGCTGGGGTGAGATCAGCGGTATCCGCGTGGGCGGCCGAGATCCGCACAGCAGCGTCACCCATCCGAACACCTCACCGCGAGTCGCATCCCCTGTCCACCCAAATCCGCCAGCCCACGAGGAAGCCCGGGGACTAATGTGCCGACAGCTCGGGAAACACCAGATTTGATGACCAGGCGGTCGGACGTTGAGCCACCCGGTGCTTACACACCGGCTGCGGCGTCCCAGGACGGGTCGGCGTCCTCGCCGCGCAGCAGGGGCAGGTCGTACGCGGACTGGGACAGTCTGCCTAACGCAGGGCCGTCCGCCCCAGATCGACACGACGCGAGCGATCCGGCGGTGGGGACGGACGGTGACGAGCGCCTCGCGGACGCCGCGCTTTGTCAGCGGCTATGAGCGCGTGCCGGGTTGGCCGCCGTGGACTGCGTCCGGATGGCTCTGTTAGTAGTTCTGGCCGGGCGCTATTCGGAGGCGTGAAGTGCTTTCTTTGCGGTTTCCCGCACGGTCGCATTTGCGTCGCCGGTCAGTTGGGCTAGCAGCGGACGTGCGGGCGGCCAGCGTCGCAGATTGACGGCGAGGACATCCGCGACTGCGGCGCGTACCCACCAGTCTGGGTCGTCCGTCCTGGACTGCAGTGCGTCGAGCGACACGCCCAGCATGCCAAGGCCGCGGACCGCCCCGGCCCGCACCGACGGCTCGGAGTCGGCGAGCAGCTCGCGCAGGGCGGCGGCTGCGGCCGGAGCGCGGTCGGAGTTCGCGGCCCTGCGGCCGATCGCCTCGCCCAGCACCGAACGGACGTACCAGACGGGATCGGAGGTCAGCGAAACCAGATGATCCACGACCGCCGCCGGGGCGGACCAGGCCAGCAGGAGCACGGCATCGTGCCGGACCCAGGCGTCCAGATCCTGCAAGGCCGTGACGACAAGCTCACATGCCTGTGGGTTGTTGTTCACGCTCGGCAGTGAGTTGAGGGCGGTCCGCCGGATTGCCGGATTGGGATCGGCCAGCGCCTCGCGCAGCGTCCCCATGTCGGACGACTCGAACACATCGCGCAGCGCCCACAGCGCGGCTCTGCGCAAGTCGGGATCATCGCCGGCGAGCACCGGGAGGATGACGGCCCGGCAGCCGGCCGGATCGGCTCGCATGACAGCGCTCAACGCCATGCCCAGCCGTTCCCCGTCATCGTCGTCCTCGCTGCGCAGCGCGCCAGCGAAGACCCGCAGGAGCAGCGGGAACACTTCGGCCCCGGACAGTCCGGCCAAGACGTGCGCCATCAGGTCCCGGCCGTACCAGTTGCGCTCGCGCGCGTAGCGTTCCA
This sequence comes from Micromonospora inositola, assembly GCF_900090285.1. NCBI lineage: Bacteria > Bacillati > Actinomycetota > Actinomycetes > Micromonosporales > Micromonosporaceae > Micromonospora > Micromonospora inositola. The sequence goes on from NZ_LT607754.1 coordinate 6,410,719, forward strand.
GCGCGGCCTGCACGGACGCTGCCGCCGAGCGGTCACCGCTCACGGCCAACTCCCGCACGAGCGGCCACGGATCACCATCCAGCGTGCCGCCTGCGTACCGGAACAGGTCGGCCAGTGTCACCTGGACCTCCTACCCGAGGTGAGGCGCAGACCGGGGACCTGTTTCCCGCCGGTCCAATGCCCGCATGGCGGGGGCCAGCGTACCTGATCGTCAGCGGACCGTGGCAATGCTGTATGCCCGCCGCCCCGCTCGCGGCAGGCGAGGGGCGGGTCGAGTGCGGGTTTGTTACCTATAACCGCGGGAAAGGCTGCCAGGTTGGAGTCAACCATTTCCGCGCCGAGGAGGCCCGAGATGGCTCGTAGGAAAGTACGAGAAAGTCTGCCCAGGCAGGTCAGAGGGCGATGGCGGACGTCCCTCGCTTGCCACCGTCGCTGCGCGACGTATGGCTCCTGAGCAGTCGGGCGAAAGCGCATGCCCTGGTTTCGCACCGCCAGCAACAACTCGACCGCCGGCGATCACGAGGACCGATTAAGCAATCCGGTAGGTGCGGAGCGAGACCCCAGTCGAGTCGTCACGTTCAGTGACGCGGTCATTGCCATCGCCGTCACGCTGCTTATCTTGGAAATCCGCCCGCCCGAGGACACTCGACACCTGTTGAAGGGCCTCCGTGAACTCTGGCCCTCATATGCGGCATACTTCCTCACCTTCCTGCTCATCGGCCAGATGTGGGTCAACCACCACGTCATGTTTGATCACATGCGCTCCGCAGACCGCCTGGTACTGCTCTTCAACACCCTCCTTTTGATGCAGATCGCGTTCCTTCCATTCGCCTCCGCTGTCCTAGCCAACGCGTTTGAGTCCGGTCATGGAAAGCGAACTGCCGTCGTCTTCTACGGGATCTCCTACGAGGTAGCGGCCATCCAGTTCAACGTCATCTGGGAATACGCGCGGCACGGCCGCCGCCTGCTGGCTCCGACCACCGACTCGGCCAGCGCGGCGGCGATCAGCAGACGCTTTCATCCGGCGCCCGTATGGATTGCCGTAGGCACCGCGCTGGGCGCATGGCATCCCGTTCTCGGCGTGGCAGTGCTCGCCGCGTTCATTCCTTTCTATTGGTGGCCAATCAAGGGCGAGATTGCCAGCATCAAACGTTCCCGCGAGCGCGCTGGCGGAAAATCCGCCCCCTGAGAACAGAGGAACGTCATCCATGTGCATCCAGCATCGAGCAGCTTCGCTACGCGATGCGTGGTGGCCTCACCTTCCTGAGCGGCGCGCTTACCCGAAGGTTTGACCTGGTCGCCGTGGACCCGCGCGGCGTCGGGCACAGCACGCCGCTGCGCTGCGGCCTGCCACTCAAACCAGCGGGCATCACTTGGTTGATAGTTGGATTGCTCTTCAGTGGGGGTCGTGTAGCGACCTGTGTGTTTCAACGAATGACGCGCCGAGCCGTTCAGCAGTGGTCGGCTCGGCGCGCCTGGCGCACTTCGGCCCGACCGCTTACCACCGCGAAGCTCTGCCCCGCACGAACCGAAGGCCGCCGCGCCAGCGGCGACGGGTTGGCTTGCCGGTGGCCGACGTGCCCGAGCCTTCGGACGCGCTTATCGGCGGACCGGTCACCACAGTCCCGGCACGAGGCGATGGGTGGTGGTCTGGTAGCTGCGGTACTGCTCACCGAGCACCCGGACCAACTCGGACTCTTCGACCGCGATGCGCGGCAGCAGTCCCAGCAGTGGCACGATGGCGCAGATCAGCAGGGACAGCCAACTGCCTGCACCGATGCCGAATCCGAGGGCGATCAGGAGCAGGCCGGTGTAGGAGGGGTGGCGCACCCATCGGTAGGGGCCGCGGGTGACGACTGTCTGGTCTCCTTCGACCTGAATATATGTGCTGAACGAGCCGCCCAGTGCCAGCACAGCCCAGATCCGTAGGGCTAGGCCGATCCAGATCACGACGAGTCCGGCGAGGGCGAACGCGTTCGGCGCGGGCGTACTCGACGCCGGAACCCAACCGTGCAGCAGCCAGCCGAGGACGATCGCACCCCCGAGCGACAAGGAGACGATCAAGCGGGTTCCGCGGTCGCGGCTCGGCCGGACCTTACGCCGAACAAGATCACGTACGAGCAGGCTCACTTCGAATGCGAACCAGCAGAAGGTCGACACCTGGAACGGCGTGGACAACGCGGACATGCCTCGCACCGTAACCTCACCGATTCAACCGACTCAACTCGACCTGGCCTGCGAGGTCAGCGGCCAATACTCAGGATGCTGGCCAGCCTTGGGTGCCGATCTCACCGACGTGCATGCACAGTCCTGGGGCCGCAGGCGGTCCTGCCGGGGAGGGCTCGCCGGTAGGGGTCGTCCCGCAGCTGTGTGTTGAAGTCCGCCGGTGAGACGAAGGTTCAAGATCAGGTTAGGCGGGACGGATGGACAGGCGTGGCGACCGACCCGGACAACGGCGACGCGTACCTGCTCGTGTCGGAGGGGCTTCTTCAGCCCGCATCGCCGAGCCTCGGGCAGATCGGCGGGTGCGGTTGAGACGCTCAGCGGGAGCCGAGCTGCTGCTTCGACACCGAGGGCATGACCGTCCGGCAGTTCTTCGCCGCCTCAGCCGAGCATCTCCGCGGCCTGGCAACAAGGGCTGTCGCTGACCGGGCCAGACGGCCTGTTCAAGCAGCTGACCAAAACAGTCCTCGAGACCGCGCTCAACGGACCGAGCACCTCGGCTATGAGAAGCACGCTGCCCGAGTCCGCGGAGGCGGGCGCCGGCAGCGTCGCCGGAGTGACGGCCGGCGCTCACCCGTCCCGGCCGTCCGGCGCCGGGGATTCCATCATCGCGGCGATGAGGGCGGCCACTGGCACGGTGGCGAAACCGACCCGGGCGTCGCTGGCCCCGTACGGCAGCCACAGCTCGCCGGCGTGGACGAGCCCGCCGCAGGAGTAGACGACGTTAGGTACGTATCCGTCCCGGTCGGCCTTGTCGGGTGACAGGAGCGCACCGGGGAGCTGCGCGACGACCCGTTCCGGTCGATGCAGGTCGAGCAGCAGCGCGCCGATGGCGTACCGGCGCATCGGGCCGACCCCGTGGGTGAGCACGAGCCAGCCGGCATCGGTTTCGATGGGGGATCCGCAGTTGCCGACCTGGATCAGTTCCCAGCTGTCGCGGGGGGCGTGCAGGGGCACCGGGGGTTTCCACCGGTTCTCGCCGTCCAGGCAGGTCAGACCGATGGTCTCGCCGTCGGCGCGGCACAGTGCGAGGTGACGGCCGGCGACGGTACGGGGGAACAGCGCGATGCCCTTGTTGCGGGCGCCCGGCCCGCGCATCGGGGTGATCTCGAAGCGGCGCAGGTCGCGGCTGGCCAGCACGCGGGCGGTGATGCGCCGTCCGTCGTAGGCGGTGTAGGTGGCCCGGTACACCGGTCCCGACTCGTCCACGAACCTGACGAACCGGGCGTCCTCCAAGCCGTTGCTCTCCGCCGGGGTGGCCGGCCAGAGCACCCGTTCATGCAGAGCCGTGTCGGCGGGGAAGGTCGTGGCGTAACTGGCGGCGTTGGTGCGGCGCAGTTGTTCGAGGGTGCCCAGCCCGGCCCTGCGGGAGAGCAGGTCCGGTGGCAGGTTGCCGAGCACCCGCTCGAAGGTGGCCTCGTCGTACCGGTCGGGCAGGGCGTCCAGCACGGTGGCCGTGATCTCGTTGTCGCAGGCCTCCTCGGCCAAGCCGGCAGCGAGCAGATCCCGGCGGTGCCGTACGCCCACCCGCTGACCGACAGCCAGGCGGCCGGACCGGTCGGCGACGGTGAGCCGGCGCCCGGGTCCGAGGACCGCGGTGGCGAACCCGATGGACGACAGGTGGCCCTCGCCAATCTGGCGCAGGCTGACCGCGACGCGCAGCTGCCCGGCACCCAGATCGGTCTGGTCGGGGTGGGCCACCATCGACGGGTTGCATAGCGCGGCGGCCTCGACCGCGTACTCGTGGCTGAAGTACGCGCCGACCAGCAGCCGGGTGGTGGGGGAAAGGTCCCGAGCCCGGGCGATGCGGTGCCGGACGAGGTCGTAGTGGTGGTGGAACGTGGCGTCCAGGTCCCGGTGCCGCGCACCGAAGCGGTGGAAGGTGTCCCGCAGCAGCCGGCCGGTCTCCTCGTCGTCAAGCTGCGCGACGCGGTCGATGAGCGCCTGCGCCCGGGTGCGTGCGACGGCGGCGTCCTCGCCGGGTACGAAGAGCTTGACGATGACCCGGCGTGGGTCCGGGCTGAGGGTGAGGTCCTGCCGGATGGCCAGGGTCCCGGTCACGACCACCGCCGAGCGTGCTGCAGGGTGGAGATGAGGGCGAGGGTCGACTCGGCGCCCTGGTTGAGGTTGGGTCCGTGCGGGGTCAACCCGTCGTAGCCGCCGCCGGTCGCCGGATCCCACATCGGTGTGCCGACGTCGTTGTCGCCAAGGAACCACCCGACGGCCTGCCGTACCCCGGTCTCCCAGCCGGGGTCACCGGTGACCGTGGCGGCCGTGGCGCAGGCGTCGGCGAGGGCGGCAACCTCGATCGGCTGCTGGTCGTGGCGGAGCCGCACCGCACCACGTCCCCAACCGGCGGCCGGTACGACCGACAGCCGCCCGTCGCGCAGTTGGACGTCGCGCAGCCAGGCCAGCATCCGCAGGCCGCTGTCGAGCAGGGGACCGTCGTGGCGCAGCTGACTGGCGACGATGACGACCTCCGCGAGGGCCGCGCTGGCGTAGGTAAGGCGCTGCTGCGGCCAGGGCCATCGCGGGTCCCCCTGCGGGGTGCCGATCGTGGTGGCCGCGTCGGCCAGCAGCGCGGCCGCGGCGGGGTGCGTGGGGTGGCGGCGCAGCACCTCGACGGCGCCGAGCCCGGCGAAGGCCATGGCGTGTGGGGCCGGGCTGCGCCGCACGGCGCCCGCGCTGAAGGCGACCAGTGCCTCCTCCCGGATCCAGGCCGCGGGGCTGCGGGCGACGGCGGTGCCCAGGCCCCACAGCGCCCGGCCCCACCAGTCACCGAGCCCGGACTCGTCGGCCCAGCGCCGGTCGTGGCCGAGCCTGTTGTGGAAGGCGCCGCGGGCGTCCTGCGCGTGGGTCAGGAAGGCGAGGTAGCACTCCGCGAGCCGGAGCACGGCGCCGGTCGGCTCCGGCTCCCGGCTCGTGACGACCAGTCCGCGGGCGACGTCGTCGGTGCAGTAGCCGTGTTCCCGGCGGACGATGGCGTGCCGGGCGTGTTCGAACAGCCCGGTGTCATCGCTCAACCGGGCCAAATGAGCGAAGCTCGGCGCGGGCACGTCCAGGCGGTGGCCGGTGACCGGGCTGCCGGCCGTCGTGGTGGGACGGCCGTCGGTCGCGATCACGCCGACGCCGCGCTGACCACGGGCGGGCGGGCGGCGGTGAGCCGCTCCGCGAGGACGTCGTACCGGGCCGCCACCGCCGGCCAACGCAGCTCCGCGGCCGCCGGTCGGACGCGGCCGGCCAGCCGGGCGGCCAGACCCGGCTCGGTCAGGATCCGCCGGACCGCCGCGGCCAGCGCCGCCGGATCCTGATGGGGTACGACCAGGCCGGGCCCGCCGGTGAGCAACTCGACGGCGTGCGGGAACGGCGTGGCCACGACGGGAACCCCGGCGGCCACCGCCTCGACGAGAACCCCCGAGGTGACCTGCTCACGGGAGTCGTACGGCAGCAGGACCACGTCGGCGGAGCGGATCAGCGCGCCGAGCGCGGCCGGGTCGTGGTAGACCGGCTGGTAGTCCACGGCGTGCGCTACACCCAACTGCGCGCCGAGCCGGTGCAGGCCCGCCCGGTACGCCTCCCCCTGGTGCTCGATCACCTTCGGGTGGGTCCGGCCCGCGACGGTGAAGGTGGGTGTCGGATCGAGGTCCTGCAACCGCGCGAGGGCTCGCAACGACCACTCGATGCCCTTGCCGGGGCCGAGCAACCCCCAGGTGAGCAGGTGCGGGCGGGTACGGCGTAGGACGGGTACGCCGACCTGGTCGGCGGCGCCGTGTGGGATGACCGTGACCTTCGCCGGGTCCGCGGTGTAACCGACCAGTAGCCGGTCGCGAGCCGTGTCGGTCATCGTGACGACCGCCCCGGCGGCGGCGACGATCTGCTCCAGCAGGGACTTCTGCCGGGCGGAGGGCTGACGGAGCACGGTGTGCAGGACCACGATGCTCGGCACGGCCAGCCGGCGCAGCAGCGGCAGAACGTCCTCCCCGTCCCTACCGGGGTAGATGCCGTACTCGTGCTGGACGATGGCCACGTCGAAGGTGTTCAGGGCGGCGGCGGCGTCCCGCCAGCCGGCCGGGGTGCGCGCCGACCAGGTGTGCACGACCCCGGGCAGGGCGCGCTGGTCGTTGCTTCCGTCGGTGACCCGCACGACGCCACCGCGCGTGCCGTCGGCGGTCAGGTGGGCGGCCAGGGCGGAGTTGAAGGTAGCCAGTCCGCACCGGGTCGGTGGGTGGGTGCTGAGGAAACCGTAGCTGGGCATGGGTGTTGGGCCTTCCGGTTGTCGGCCGCCGCAAGTGGAACGGCGGCGGACCTCACGCGGTGACGGCGCACGCCGGCCAGCGTGTGTGACCGGCGGAACGGGTTCGAGGCCGGGCCACCGCGGGTGCGGGACCTGGCCGGGGTGAACCGGATCGAGCGGGGCCTGATTCGTCAGGGATCGTCGGTCGTTCAGCAGGTTCAGCGTTGCGGTCGGTGGGTGAGGTCGTCGTAGACGGCCAGGTAGTCGGTGACCATCCGGTCCGCGCCGAAGCGCTGCCGGGCCCGGGCCCGGCAGCCGGCACGGTCGAGGCCGGTGACCCGGGTGACGGCGTCGACGGCCTGCTCGACGGTGTGCACGAGAAATCCCGTCACCCCTTCGTCGATGACTTCCGGCATGGACCCCCGCGCGTACGCCACGACCGGCGTGCCACAGGCCATCGACTCCACCACCGACAGGCCGAACGGCTCGTCGAAGGCGATCGGGTGCAGCAGGGCGGTGCTGGCGCCCAGGATCTCAGCGCGTCGTCGGGGGCCCACCGCGCCGAGGAAGACCACCTGATCGCCGTCGATGTGCGGGGCCACCTGTTCGGTGAAGTACCGCTCGTCCTGCACGATGCCGCAGATGGTCAGGGGCCGGCCGGCGAGCCGGGCTATCTCGATGGCGGTGTGGATGCCCTTGTCGGGATGGATCCGGCCGAAGGCGACCAGTCCGGGGCCGGCGTCCCGGGTGAACGGCAGCCCGGTGAGGTCGACGCCGTGGTGCACCGTGGCGACGTAGTCGAGTCCGGCGATCCGGTCGGCGTCGGAGATCGACACGTAGGACGAGCGGGCCCTGGTGTAGGCGGGGAGGATTCCCGCACCGGAGAAGCCGTGCACGGTGGTGAGCAGCGGAGCGCCGCAGTGCTCGGCGAAGGCCAGCGGCAGCCAGTCGAGGTGGTTGTGCACCAGGTCGAACTGCGCCGAGCGGGCCATCGCGTGCGAGACGTGCATCGCCTCCCACACCCGGCCGTCCATGCTCGGGTCGTCGGCGTACCCGCGGGGGCATACACCGTCGAGGGAGGCGGAGGTGACCGAGTCCAGCGTCGCGAAGAGTGTCACGTCAACGCCGCGTGTGGTCAGCCCTTCGGCGAGCAGGCCGGTCACCTGCTCCCAGGGGCCATAGTGGTAAGGGGGTGTCCGCCAGGCGACCGGCCCGAGCAGAGCCACTCTCACGGGGATGTCGCCTCGACGAGGTCGGCCGGATCAAGACGCAGGGTCGCGAGCAGCCCGACGTGCTTGTCGGAGTCCACCCGCTCCGGCAGCTCGCGCTCGACCCAGTCGGCCCTGGCCTGCTGGCCGCGCTCGCGTAGGGCTGCAACGATCCTGTGCTTGGCGATCCTCATCGTCTGCTCCCTTGTGAAGCCGTTCGGGACGGTCATGGTCACCGGGTAGCGGTGTGGAGGCGCTGGTCGAATCCCCATCACCGGGGCGCCGAGGTGTGCGGCGGGCCTTCGAGCTCTCACCGTGACCGGCGAATCGTGCGGTACGGACGTGGCATCCCCAGGGGGCGGAGCCGGCGTGGCGGGCGCCTCAGATGTGGAATGTCGTCGAGTCTGGGACAACCCCAGGCTACGCCGGTCCGGCCCGGCGTGCCGGGCGTCACTGAGGTGACCCCTGAAACGGGTCAGCGGTCAGCGAACACCGTGATGAGCACCAAAGGCAGGAGCAGGACGGTCACCAGGAGGAACACCCGCATACGGAGCGCGCGGACGTCGACGGCCCGCCTGACCCGTACACCGAATGTCGAGGGGACGGATTCCCCTTTGACGGGCGGGGAAGGCCCGGTCGCTGCGATCGGACGAACGGCCATCACACCCTCTCCTGGTGATCTCAACGATCCGGCCCTGGTGCCTGAGCGGTCCGGGAGGATGACCGGTCACTGAGCATCCCGGCCCTGAGCTGGGCCAGGGAGCGCTTCAGCAGCCGGGGGACGTGCATCTGTGACAACCCGACCCGGCTGGAGATCTGCGCCTGGGTCAGGTCGCTGTAGAACCGCATGGTCAGGATCCGACGCTCACGCGGGGGAAGCGCCGCGAGGACCAGCCGGAGTGTCACCGCGCGTCGACGCAGCAGTTGTTCGCTGTGCCCCGTTACCGCGTTCGGAGGCGGAGGAGGGGAAACTGCCGTCGCTGTCGCGATGGGGGTGACCATTGTTCAACGCCCCTTACGGGCTGGTGGCGGCGAGACTGGCGGCCACCGGGGACCCGGGCGACATGCCCACCGTACGCCTCATCTCGCGGATCGGCACCCTCCGCCGGCAGCACTCCGGAGAGCCGGCTGTTCAGCGGGGCCCCGGCCCGGGGCCGGTCGTCAGCCTGGCCGGTCGACGGCCGGTCCCGGCGCGAACTGCTCGGAACCGTCGACGATCGCCTGGGACAGTTCGGACAGCCGCCGGTTGCGGCTGCGGGCGCCGTCGCGCAGCAGCGCGAAGGCTTCGCCCACGTCCACCCGAAGGCGTTCGGCCAGGACCCCCTTGGCCTGCTCGATCAGGACACGGCTGTTCAGTGCGGTCTGCAGCTGTTCGGCGAGGATGTCACGCCGGTGGATGGCGCGCTGTTGCAGCAGTCCGATGGTTGCCACGTCGGCGAGCGCCTGACCGATGCGGAGCTTGCCCTCGTCGAGGGCCCCCGGCTGGACATCGAAGAGGTTCAGCGCGCCAATGACCTCGGAGCGCAGGCGCATGGGCAGGGCGTGCACCGCAGCGAAGCCCACCCCGGCCGCGGCGGCGGTGAACCTTGGCCAGCGATTGGCGGTTGGCAGGTCGACCACCGACACCGCTTGACCGGTACGGAAGCAGTCCAGGCAGGGACCCTGGTCGGTCTGGAGCTGGAACAGCTCCAGCAGTCGGGTGCGTTCGGAGGAGGCGGCGACCACCTGCAGCGTGTCCCGCTGGTCCGTCAGGAGCAGCCCGGCCGCCGACACACCCAGCAGCTCGACACACCTCTCGGTCAGCACGTGCAGGAACTCGATCACGTCGAAATCGTCGACGAGAGTGTCGGCCATTTCCACGAACACGTGCGCCAGCTGGCTCTCGCCCATGTCACTCACCCTGGTCGTATGATAGTCCCGCCGGCTCTCCGGCGGTACGGGGCCGTGGTCGGCGCCGCCGCCTCGCGACGGCCGCAGTCGGACTCTCACCCGGCCCCGCCGTCGCACGCGTCGTCGGTGGAGTCGAAACGCAGCCGGCGGGCAACCACGTCACCTGCCACATCCCGCAGCCGCCGGCCATGGGAGAAGGCGAAGGCGCGTAACCGGATCAGCGCCACCGCCGCGGTCACCCCCAACTGGACCGTGACCATCCCCGTGGCCTGGTGCACCTCGGGATGCTGCAGACCGGCCTGCTCGGGCCAACGCTCGTCCCGGTCCGGCCGCGCGTCATCGAGCAGCACCGCGCACGCCGTGTCAGCCAACACCAGGGCGTCGGCCAGCTGCTCGCCGTCGAGGCCGCCAGACCGCGCACGGTAGAGGTCCAGTACACCGAGGCGGATCCCGCCGACCTGGAGCGGCAGGGCGAACACCGCGTGGACCCCGGCGAGTACCGCCGCCGGGGCGAACACCGGCCAGCGGGCCAGGCACTCCGGAGCGGCCAGATTGGCGACCAGATGCGGGCCGCCGGTGATCGCGTCCACGCACGGACCCTCTCCGAGGGTGAGGGTCAGGTCCTCCAGTTCCGACGCGGTCCGGTCACTGGCATACAGCACCTCGCGTGGGGTGGCGCGCAGCGTCACCGCGACAGCGGCAGAGTCGACGCCGGCGACCGCCACCGACGCGGCGCAGACGTGCTCGACCGCGACCGTCCCACCCCGGGCCACGTCCACGACCAGGGTCCACAGCCGGATCCTGCGATCGGAGTTCATCGGTTCGCCGTACCGGGATCGGCACCGCGACCACAATCGGACGCGGTCAGTCGGAGCACAGGCACGCGGATGCGAGAAATGACTCGGAAGCGGGGACTGGTCCCGCTGATTCGCTCGTCCAAGACTGACTCCGACCCGGGTCGTCCGAAGCGGACATATGCCGTGCGGCTGACCGGGGTCCCGGGCGACGCTCTCACCGTACTCCTGGCTGGCGGCAGGCGGCGCGGGGCGCCAAGGCGGTCGCCGACACGATCGCCGCCGGGACCGCAGAAGCGTACGATGATAGTTGTCGCTCGGGACCCCGGTGGCTGACAGTTCGCCGCCGGCGGACGCACCCCACCGATCGAGGTCACCGTGTTGGCCGCCCGACGCACGACATCAACTGGCCACGTCGCCGGCCTCCTCGTGCGCCCCCTGGGCCCGGCCCTTCCCGTCGCACCGGCGTTCCGGACTCGGACACCGCGTCACACGCCCGCCATCGCCCATGCCTGCGCTGGCTCCCCACGGCATTCAGGCATGTCAGCTGCTCCTTGGAAGGCGGCGGTTTGTGATGACCGCACCGCAGAACCATCTTGATCCGGCTCCCCCGATCAACGGCCACGACGGCAACGACACCGCTTCCCGCCCTACGCCGGACCGACCGGCGACGGCACGCTCGCGGATGGGCGGCCTGTGGGTCGCCGCCGTGGTGTTCGCGTTCGTGCTCCTGCTGCTCCTGATCTTCGTACTGCAGAACGGCCAGCGGGCCGAGGTGTCGTTCCTCGGCACGCACGGACACCTGCCCATGGGCGTTGCGCTGCTGCTGGCCGCGGTCTTCGGGATCCTGCTCGTCGCCCTCCCCGGCACCGCCCGCATCGTGCAGCTCCGGATGCTCCAACGCCGTCCCGCCGGGAACCCCGACACCCTGCCCAGGCCCGGTTCGCTCTCCCCGACGGTGACCGGCACCGCCCGCGTTACGCCGTCGCGCACGTACCACCAGGACAGGTGAGCCATGCCCACCATCGTGATCCCCCCGTCACCGCCCTCCCAGCCCCGACTGTCCCTCGCCCCCGCCCGGGGGCAGGCGGTCCTGGACGGTGGATGGTGGCCGCGTTCCTGGGATCCAGTGGCCGAACTCCCCGGCCTCGTCCTCGCCCTGACCGAACGGCATGGCCGGATCCGGCACATCATGCTCAACATCCACACCTGGGACAGCCGGATCCGCCGGTTGGCCGTCGGGCCGGACGTGGTCCGGATCGGCTGGTTCGACACCCTCGACCCGGCCCTCCTGGTTGCCACCACCGGCCGAGACGACCAGGTCGACCTGCTTGTCGTGCCACCCGACACGACACCCGAGGCAGCCGAGCGGGCCATGGCCACCGCCGCCGACCCGACCAACCTCAGGCACGCACCCGACATCCTCACCGCCCGAGCGACCCGGCAGCAGGCGACAACGACGACCGACTCCGACCCGTACGCGGTGTGGGACAACGAGGGCGGCAGCGCCGCGTCGGGCGGATTCCATCGAGGCCACACCGAATCCACCACCCGTCCCCGCACTGGTGTGCCCGCATGAACACTCTGCAGACAACCATCGTGATCGCGATCGTGGCGGTCTGCATCATCGGCCTCATCACCGCCGCCCGGGCGGTGCGCGTCGTCCAGCGGTACGAACGCGGGTGGTCTTCCGCTTCGGCCGGGTGTGTGAAGGTCGAACGTGTCGAGGTCAAGGACGTCGCTCTGCCCGAATCCATGAAGCGGTCCATGTCCCGCCAGGCGGAGGCCGAACGCGAACGCCGCGCCCGGGTCATCGCCGCGGATGGCGAATACCAGGCTGCCACCAAACTCGCCCAGGCCGCCGCCACCATGGCCGCCCTGCAAGTGCGACTGCTGCAGACGATCGTGGAGGTCGCCGCCGAGAAAAACAGCACCCTCGTCATGCCGTTCCCCGTCAAACTCCTGCGCCTCCTGGACCGCGTCACGCCCGCCGCGAGCACACCGGCACCGGCCGTCGCGACCCGCCCGCGGGCCCCGGAGACCGTGACGATGCCGGGCGCGCGACGCGTGAACAGCGAGCCCGATCCCGAGGCCACGCCGATACCGGTGGGCTGACCGGACGCGGCGCCCGCCCGGCGTCCCCCCGTCACCGGGTCGGCGCCGGTGGGATCGGCTACGACCCGGGTGCTCGCCAACCCCGGGATGGGCTGTGCGGCGACGACGGCTGGCAGCGAGCCGCGAGTCGCGAGTCAGTTGGCGGCAAGCGGCAGGCAGTCAATCACTCGGTCGGTGTGTGGAAGGAAGTTCTGGGTTGTGCCGGCGGTTCGGTGCCCAGCGCGACGGCGAGTTCACGACCGAGGAGATCGTCATAGGCGGTGCCGAGGGTCGGCGTAGGGCCGTTGATCCCGCGGAGCCGGTCTGCGGCCCGGCGAGCGGCGATGGCGGTCACCCAGGCGGTGCCGTCGAGCTGGCGGGAGGCGGGCATCGGCGCGAGCCGCCACACCTCGACGAACACCGCCCGGGTCACCGCCACGGCGAGCGCCGGGCTGCCGAGGCTCTCACACACCTGAGCGAAGACCGCGCGGACGAGACGACGGTGGAAACGGCGGAAAGCGGCCTGGTCGCGGTCGGCGATCCGCTTGACGAGATCGTTGACGGACTCAGTATCCGGCACGACGTAGATGCGTGGGACAGGCATCCGATGCTCCTGGTGGTGTGCCTGCGGTTGGGGCACCGCCTGGGACCAGGGCAGCTACTGCGTCCCTCACCCTACGCCACCGGTCAAACGACGGAGCGCTCCGTTGTACAGCTTCCGCAGCGCGGCGGCGCGCGTATTTCATCCTATTAGGCCGAGAAGCGCCGTTATTGTTAGGTGTGGCCGCGTCTGAGTTCATCCGGCCGGCGAAATTTCGCCACCGAAGGGTGCCACCGATTCCCGCTAGCCTGCGCTCGACCAGAGCGGGCAGCCGGTGACGACCAACCGAGCGGTGGGGCTGGCGCGCAAGGGCGAGGGTCCGCAGCGAGCGACCCTGCTGGAGTTGCTTCTTGATCTGGTATTCGTCGCCGCACTCGCTCTGACTTCACCGACGCTGGCCAGGAATCTCGACTGGGGCGGCATTTTTCAAACCCTGGTGCTGCTGATGGCGATCTGGTGGGTCTGGTCCGTCACCGCACTGGCAACCGACCTCTACCATCCACAGCGGCCGCCCATCTTTCTCATGACGCTCTGGGTCATGCTCGGCACCATCCTGATGGCTGCCGCACTGCCCGCAGCCTTCTCCGACCACGCCATGGTGTTCGTGGGCGCGTACGTGGCGATCCACGTTGGCCGAGGCGTCTTCCTGGCGTCCGCGCTCCACGGCCGCATGGCGCAACTACACGCCATGCGGTTCATCTTCTGGTTTGTTGTCTCCGCCGTGCCGTGGCTCACTGGCGGTCTCGTGGAAGGCACGGCGCGCGGCCTACTGTGGTCGGCAGCGCTCGCCATCGATTACGGAACGGCCTGGCGTCGTTACCCCACGCCCCGACTCGGTCGGGTGCCCACGTCACAGTACGAGGTGGCAGCCGACCACCTGGCCGAGCGCTACCAGCAGTTCTTCACCCTCGCCCTCGGCGATCTCATCCTCGTCACCACTCTGATCTACGCCGATAACGAGTTCACGGCCGGCCGGACCGGGGCGCTCCTGGTCGCGGTCGCCACGACAGTGTTGCTGTGGCAGATCTACGTGCACCGCGCCGGGGCACTGCTGCAGGCAGCCATCGAATCCTCCCACGACCCGGGCCGATTCGTGAGGTCCGCACCCTACACGCACCTGCTCATGGTGGCCGGCGTGGTCGCCGCCGCCGCCGGTTTCGAAATCGTCATCGCCCATCCCACCGAGGACACCACGCCCGGGCTGGTCGGCGTCGTTCTCGGCGGACCCGCGTTGTTCCTGGCCGGGCGGGCCCGATTCGAGTACGAGGTCTTCAGCCGGGTGTCGCCGTCCCGGCTGGTCGGGCTGCTCGTGCTGGCCGTCGCGGCGCCCGCGATGGTGCTCGTACCCCCACTGGTGGTCGCCGTCGTGGGCACCCTCGTACTGGCCGGGATCGCCGTCGCGGACGCCGTTCGCGCCCATGGAGGCCCGCCCGAGCCACCATCACCCGCCCTCTAGCTGTAGACCCCCGCCAGTCCGAGTCGGCGCGACCAACATCCTGGAACGTCATCGGCGGCCGTTGGCTGCGACGAGGCCGGCGTCGGGTACGTCGGCCGGTTCGGGTTCTCGAACCGGTTGTCCGCTGCGACCCACCGTGTGCAGGTGGTGCAGCGCTTGCCGGTAGGAGTCGAGGAGGGTGGTCTCGACGTAGGGCAGGCCGTGCTCGAGGCAGTAGGCGCGGACGATGGGCCGGGCGTGGCGTAGTGATGCGCGGGGCATGCTGGGGAACAGGTGGTGTTCGATCTGGTGATTCAGGCCGCCGAGCAGGAAGTCGATCAGCCAGTTGCCGCGGACGTTGCGGGAGGTGAGGACCTGGCGGCGAAGAAAGTCCGTGTCGTCGTCTTCCGTGAGGATCGGCATGCCCTTGTGGTTGGGGGCGAAGGCACATCCCAGGTAGACCCCGAAAAGGCCCTGCTGAACGACGACGAAGACCAACGCCCGCAGCGGGGACAACACCGCGACGACCGCGGTGAGGTACGCGGCGGCATGCAGCCCGAGCAACAGCGCCTCCCGGCCACGCTCCCGATAGGTAGACCGCGACAACGCCCGGACACCGGCGACGTGGAGGGAGACTGCCTCGAGCAGCAGCATCGGAAAGAACAGGAGGCCCTGGTAGCGGGCGAGCAGTCGTCCAGCACCGCGCCGCGCACTGGCCTGCGTGTGCGTGAATACGATGCTTTCGCCCGAGATATCGGGGTCGAGGCCCTCCTGGTTGGGGTGGGCGTGGTGGCGGTGGTGTTTGTCGACCCACCAGCCGAAGGCCAGACCGATCGCCAGGTTGCCGTGCAGCAGCCCGACCAGTTGGTTGGCGCGTCGGGATCGGAAGATCTGCCGGTGGCCGGCGTCGTGGCCGAGGAACCCGGTCTGGGTAAAGACCACGGCCAGGAACGCCGCGGTGACCAGTTGCCACCACGAGTCCCCCAGCAGCACGAAGATCGTCCATCCGGCGACAACCAACGCGGCGTTGATCGCGATCTTGATTGCATAGTAGGCCGGACGCCGGTCGAGCAGGCCGGCCTGCCGCACCCGGGTCAAGAGTTCGGCATACTCGCTGCCGCGACGGCGCTGCGGCCCTGGCCGCACCTGCGCGATGCTCGAATCGATGCCGCTCACGAGTCCTCCCGGTAATCGACGATCAAGCACGCCGCCGGGGTCTGGAGCAAACGCTTCCATCAGCCTACTCCGCCAGCCGTACGGCATAGCTGAACGGCGCTACCAGACGCCCGGCCAGTCAGCGAGTAGCCGGACGAGGGCTCCGGGGGCTTGACTTGGTGTCGTCATCTGGCAGAGGTCGGCTGGCGGTCGCGATCTTGTGAGCGTCTTATCTCCGCCTCGGCTTCGGTCCGGCCGGCCCAGATCCCGCGTTCGATGTCGACGCTCTTGCCCGGCTCCAGGTCCTTGTACACCTCGAAGAAGTGTTTGATCTCCAGCTTGTGGAAGTGTTCCAGGTCCGTGATGTCGCCTAGGTGCGCGAGGCGGGGGTCAGCCGTGGGCACGCACAGCACCTTCGGGTCGGGCCCCTTCTCGTCTCGCATGCGGAACATGCCGATGGCCCGGCATCGGATGAGGCAGCCGGGAAAGGTCGGTTCCTGTACCAGCACCAGCGCGTCGAGGGGGTCGGTGTCTTCGCCGAGGGTGTGTTCAATGAAGCCGTAGTCGGCCGGGTACTGGGTAGCGGTGAACAGGGTGCGGTCCAACCGGATCCGACCTGTCTGGCGATCCATCTGATACTTGTTGCGGGTTCCCTTGGGGATCTCGATGGTGACGTCGAACTCCATGCGGTTGCTCCACTCCTCGGACCTTCAGGTGGTGACCGGCTATCGGCCCCGATCGGTGATGAACACGGCGATCTCGCTGCCGTGCATGTCGAACACTGACTACGACACGGTGGGCCAGTAGCTGTAACGACTGGTTCGGCGGGGCGAATGCGGGCACCCGATAATGTTCCGCCGCGGTTGGAGACCGCCGGCATCCGACCGACGCGGGACTGCCGCGGTTAGGTCAGTTCGCCCAGGAGTGAGGTGATCAACAGAGGTAGGAGCAGGGCGAGTACCAAGAGAAGTACCCAGATGCGGCCGGCGCGGCGGCGTATCGCGCGCCAGACCGGCCCCCGTGCCGCCGGTCCGGACCGGTTGGAGCGTTCAGATCTGGACCGGTGCTGTGAGTTGTCGATCGGGCTGAAGGTGGCCGCCTTCGGTTTCCCAGACGGCTACATCGTCGCCGTATCGTGCCAACCGTCGCGAGCGATCCCGTGGGCCTGTGACGATCACCAGCGCGGCCCCCGGGGGCCGCTCACCGGTCGGCAAGCTGCTCATGGGCAGCGCGGCGCAGCGCATCCTCATCGATGCCGACCGGCCCGTCCTCGCCGTCAAGCCCTGACGTCGGTGGTTCCGGCCGCAAGACTGGCCTGCCGGCGCGCTCGCGATCCAGTACGCCGTCGCGGCGGTACAACGCCCACCGTCAGCGCCCGGTGCCGACACCCGCGACGCCCTCACCGACTCGGGTATCTCGAAACCGACTCACTGCTTGACTCAGGTGCCGCCATCCAGCGACGAGGCCGTCAGTGATTGCGGTACGGGCGCGCCCCGCCTGCACGCATCGGTCGACGGGTCTGTACAACGAACGGTGTGTCTCCTGGTCAAGGAGTGGTGTGACCCCACGAGCGGGAGGTTCGGGCTCATGGAGCATCGGGCCAAGTACGGCGAGCTCTTCGCCCTCGCCGAAGAGGTCACCGAGCAGAAACCCCTTGTCAGTGCGTTGCGAATGAGATCGGGTACCATCTGGTGAGACGGGCGCCGACAACCAGATAGCACGCTGCAGAGATGCGCGTCGATCGGACGCTTGCACGGCTGGGGCGCCGAGGCCCGCAAGGTTGGTCGCCGGGCTGAGTTCAACCCGCAGCACCACCCGTTGACCACTTCGGTCCTCCATAAGAGCCTGGTAAATAAGGGTTTGGGTCGGCTGGATGGCCGGGCAAGAGATCGATGATTCCGCCGGGCCGGCGTGGCGGCGTGACATGGGGAAGGGCCTTCGGTACGAGCAAAGGCGACTAAACCAGCACGACCGAAGGCCCAACCCTGTCTGTATACCTTGTCGCCGGTGTCGCCGCATCTACCGCCCCGGCCAGCCTCGCCGATCACCTGCCCACCGCCCGGCCACGGCACTACCCGTCCGACACCACGGATGCCGAATGGGCCGTCCTGGCCCCGCACGTGCCGGCCGGGACCGGACGCGGCCGGCCGATCATCTACCCCCGCCGGGACGTGGTGGACGCGATCCGTTACCTCGACCGGACCGGCTGCCAGTGGGATGCGCTGCCCGCCGATTTCCCCCACCACAAGCTGGTCTACCACTACTTCACGGCCTGGACCCGCGACGGAACGTTGAACCGGATGCACAACAGCCTGCGGGAACAGGTCCGCGAACAGGTCGAGGGCCGCAACCGGCAGCCGACCGCCGCGCTGGTCGACTCCCAGTCGGTACGGGGCGCGGAGACCGTCGGCCGGGGCGGGCGTGGCTATGACGCGGGGAAGAAGGTCAACGGCCGCAAACGCCACATCGCCGTGGACACCTGCGGACTGCTGCTGGCGGTCCTGGTCACCGGCGCGCAGGTGCAGGACCGCGACGCCGCCCGACCCCTGCTACGGGCGCTACGTGCCTGCTTCCCCACCATCAGCGTGACCTGGGCCGACAGCGGCTACGCCGGCCGGCTCGTCGACTGGGCCACCGCCCACCTCACCCTGACCGTACGCATCGTCGCGAAACTCGCCGGGCAGACCACGTTCGTCCTCCTGCACCGCAGGTGGGCGGTCGAGCGCACGTTCTCCTGGATCAACCGGTGCCGACGCACCGTCCGCGACTACGAACGGCTACCCGACCACCACGCCGCGATGGTCCAATGGGCCATGATCATCGTCATGACCCGCCGCCTCGCCCGCCACCAACCCACCTGAAACCATTATTTACCAGGCTCTAAGACGCTGAATCGGCTCCGGCCCGGGAGAACGGAAACCCCAGGTAGAGGCGGGTGCGGTTGGGCTCCAACATGCGCCTGGATGCAGTTCCAAGCCGTTCAGTACGCCCACCTGCTCCCAACCGGGCTCTCCCAGTCCGGGGCCCGCACCTGGCCGCCATCGGTCATCCGCGGCTGCACTGATCCCGCAGGTTGTTCGCCATCCTGATCATGTGCCGCCGGGCGCAGCCGCATCCGTTGTGGCCAAGCCCGGCCTCGGTCAGCGCACCCCCGCCGCTCCCGGCCCGCTCCGACAGCCCACCGCTCGGCGGTAGAAGCCTGTGTGCGCGGGCGACACTCCATCCAATCCCACCGACTGATGAACCGCCCCGCGTTTGGTGGTGGCGCGACCTCTTGTGGACGATCGACCTATGTCACGCCCTTCCCCTTATCCCCGTGAGTTGCGTGAGCGAGCGGTGCGGATGATCGCTGAGGTGCTGCCGAACTACGAGTCGGAGTACGCAGCGATCGGCGCGGTGGCCCACAAGCTCGGCATTCGCACCGCAAAGACGCTGCGTAAGTGGGTGCGCCAGGCCCAGGTCGACGCCGCCGCCATCTGGCACAACAGAGCCACCGGCCAACCCGTCACCCGGTCCCTGATCGCCTACGACCACTGACCATGTATGGCGCTTTCGGCAAGGGTCGCAACGTCCGCTGACGTCCAGCGGGTTCGGCTCAGATCCGATAGCCGTCCACGCTCGTCCGGCTTCAGCCGCCACCGTTGATGTCAGCCACGGATGTCAAGCCGAGCCCTCAGGTCCCCGAGAACGGTCCCGGGTACCCCGGTTGGTTGCCGGCCCAACCGATGCCCCCGGGCGGTTGTTTCCACTCGGTGGCGCGCCTCTTCGACAGGCCAGGCCATCGCTTACGCGCGGCCTGCCGACTGGCGCCTACCGCTGCGCCAAGCTCGGGATAGCCGGCACCGTACTGCACCGCTTCCTCGGCACTGGCGGACACGAGGTCAGCGAGGAGGAGACGCATCTGCTCACCTGCCGCCATCCGCGCGAGGTGAGTCCGCATCCTCTCCGCGGAGCTTGGCTCCTGGGCAGCACTGCCCCGGGCATCCACATCGGAGTTGTGCAGCCGCTGCGCCCACTCAGCCGCAACAGCACCCAGTTCCCGCCGAAGTTCCCGTCGCTCGTCCGACGTCAGTTCCCGCATGATCGGCTCCCCATCAGTGGTCTCCGACTTCAGAGTCCACTCGACAACCAGGGTTGTCAACCGTCGTGGGCATGTCAGAATCCGGCGTGCGGTGGCAAGGGGCGAGGACGATGTCGCCGCTGCGTCCCGTCCCGCCCTCACCTCAACGGTGGCCTGCGCATTACGAATCGGTTCCAGACGCCTGCTCCAGCAGGTGCTCCTGCTGGTCGGCTGGCCGTCTGCATCCGTGATCGTCCGCTCATGCTCGCTGGTTTTGCTGCTCGGCCGAGGCCCCTCACCAGCTCGCGCTCTTCGTCCCCGTGAGCAGCACCCCAGGCACGCTTTCCAAATCTGCTCGGCCCCGTACGCGCCTGAACGGGCCGGTTCGCCACCTAGAGGACGTCTCGTAACTCGGTGAAGGCGTTGCCCGTGACCGGGTCGGGGCTCATCCGACGAGGGCGATGTTGTGGAGGTGGGCGATGGCGGGAGCGGTGTCGGTCAATGTGCGGGCCGCGCGGCGGTAGTCACGCAGGATCTTCCAGCACTTCATCCTGGCCAGGGCGTGTTCGACCTGGGCGCGGACGGTGCGGTGCTGGGCGTTCAGGTCTTCCTTCCAGGCCGGTAGCGGGCTGCCGTCGCGGGGCTTGCGGTACGGGATGATCACGTCGGGGTTGCCGCGGTAGCCGCCGTCGGCCATGACCGGTCTGCCCGCCAGCTTCTGGTCAATCCCGGAGGTGCGGTAGACGATCGTGTCGTTGCGGTTGCCCGGCTGCGGGTCACCGACGGCGATCACCAGGCGGGTGCTGGCGTCGATGGCGACCTGCAGATTCGTCGAGTAGCGGTAGTTCTTGCTCGGGGCTGCCAGCCGGTGGTCCCGGGTCGGAATCAGCGTGCCGTCGACGATGGCGATCTGATCGACCGGACGCCGCCGCACCGGGGCGAGGGCCAGGAGCGGTCCGAGGGTGTCGATGACCCGGTGGGCGGCGGAGTGCGACACCCCGAACAGCGGCCCGATCTGGCGCATGGTCAGGTTGGTGCGCCAGTACGTGGCCACCAGCAGCACCCGGTCGGGCAGGTCGAGGGCCCACTGCCGGCCCGGTCGGCCGTCAGCGATGGCGTCCCCGCCACGCTCGGCGACCAGCCGGACCAGCCGGCGGAACTGGGCGGGCTGCAGACCGGTGAACGGGAAGATCCACTCCGGCCGGGCTGAGGAGATCACCTGCACCACGACATCATCGGTGATCGTCCTCAGGGGACAGAAGCCGGGTTACGAGACGTCCCTTAGACGAGTAAGTCCTAACCCTGGTCAGTGGTCGTAGGCGATCAGGGACCGGGTGACGGGTTGGCCGGTGGCTCTGTTGTGCCAGATGGCGGCGGTCAGGGCCAGGAGGCGCTGCGCGATGCGGGCGCCGACGCCTTCGATGCTGCGGCCGCCGTGCAGTTCCAGGTCGAGTTGGCCTTTCAACGTGTGGTTGACCGACTCGATGAGCTGCCGGATCGGTTTGAGCAGGTGTTCGTCGGGGCGTGGGGTGCGGTTGCGGTACGACGGTCGTAGCAGCCGCACCCCGCGTTGGTCCAGCCAGCGGTCCAGCTCGGCGGAGACGTAGCCCTTGTCCGCGATGATCAGCAGTTGGGGACGGTCGCGGAGCAGGCCCGGGTCGTGTTCGAGCACAGCGGTCAGGACTTGGCGTTCGTCGAGTTTCGGGTCGGCAAGGGCCCAGGTGATCGGCAGTCCGGCTGGTGTGCAGATCAGGTGCAGACGTAAGCCCCAGAACCAGCGGGAGTGGGAGGCGCAGTAGCTGTAGCCGGCCCAGCCGGCCAGCTGGGAGCGCTTGACGGTAGGTCGGGAACGGGCGCACCGGACCGGGGTGGAGTCGACCAGCCACACGCCGTCGGTCCACAGGTCGGTGTCCGCGGCCACCGCCCGGATCGCCTTCTTGAGCAACGGCAACGCCGCGCGTAGCCGCTTGTTGTAGCCGGACTGGCCCGGCAGGTAGGGGAATGCCCCGGGCAGGTGGCGGGGCACGAACCGTAGCCAGCGGGCCTCGGACCGCACGCCGAGCAGCACCTGCGCCACGGCCAGGGTCAACAGCTCAGCATCGGACAGCTTCGGCGGCCGTCCGACCCGGGCAGGCCGCCCGAGCCAGTCGTCGATCTTCACGTACAGTGCGGTGAGAAGGGTGTTGATGTCTGTCGTCACAAACGGATCATCAACACCCTTCGCTGCGTCCGCAGCCCCGTCCCGAGTTAGGACTTACTCGTCTAGAGGATGAGTGGCTTGCGGCCGGCCTTGTCGAATAGGTCGGGCTCCGGATCAGGCGCGTCAGCCCTCGCCCCCGAGCTGGCACGACTGACGCCGGGCGAGATCGACGAGCCCGCATCCCGCGCAAGCTCAAGGACCCAGGTCCGGCGGCCTAGATCACGTTCCCCAACCGGCGGTCACGAGACGATGACGAGCCAGAGCCTGGGCCCGAGGAGATCCCCAGCCCAGGCCTCGACGGGGTGCGCTCAGCCGAGCAGCATGCCCACGACGGCCAGCACCGCTGACGGTAACGCGGGCAGGTCGGGGTCAACGGTCGCGGTGCGGTTGGCCAAGGCCAGCGTCACGGGCGCGGGCGATGGCCTGGGCACGGTCAGCGACGGCGAGTTTGGCAAAGATGTTGGAGACGTGGTTGCGTACGGTCTTGTCGCTGATGCGCAGCCTGTTCGCGATAGTGGTGTTCGACTGGCCTTGGGCAAGCAGGTCAAGGATTTCGTGTTCCCGATCAGTCAGTTGGGGGAATGCCAGCGCAACGCCGATGGGCCGTGGCCGGGCGAAGAATTCGATGACACGCTGCGCGACGGCCGGGCCGAACATGGCACCACCGGAGCCGACGAGATGCACGGCGTGCACGACCTCGGCATGGTTGGTGCCCTTGAGCAGGTAACCCCGGGCGCCGGCACGCATCGCGGCGAAGACCGAATCGTCGTCGTCGAACATGGTGAACACCAGCACAGCGATCCTGGGGCTGTCACGGGTGATCTGTTTGGTGGCGGCGACCCCGTCGAGGTCCGGCATCTGAAGGTCCATCAGCACCACGTGGGGTTGCAGCTCAGCGGCGAGGCGGACGGCCTCGACACCTGTGGCGGCCTCGCCGACCACCTCGATGCCGGATTGCACCGCGAGCAGCGCCTGCAATCCGCTGCGGAAGACGGGGTGGTCGTCGGCGATGACGACCCGCAGCGAAGTCATGACAGCTCCGGGATGGGAAGGCGGGCGCGGACGTGTGTACCGGCGCCGCTGGCGGTGATCGACAGGTCGCCGCCGAGTTCAGCGGCGCGTTCGCGCATGGCGTTGAGCCCGACACCGGCTGGCGTCCCGGCGGGCAGCCCTCGACCGTCGTCGATGATGTCCAGTTGCAGCGCCCCGTCCAGGTTGAGGCTGATGTGGCAGGCACGGGCGTGCGCGTGATGGGACACGTTGGTCATCGCCTCGGTCGCGATGCGGTACGCCGCGACCTCGACTGCGGCCGGAAGTGCGCCGAGCCCGGTCGCTGGCGCCGCGACTGTGATCGCCAGTCCGTTGGCTCTGTCCTCGTTCTCGATCTTTGCGGCATGCTGCTGCAGCGCCCGGTACAGGCCGTACTCGTCGAGGGCCGGTGGCCGCAGGCCGTAGACGAGGCGCCGGATGTCGCGCACGACGTCCTCGACCTGTGTCTGGATGCCAGCGAGCAGCGCGGCGGCGTGGTCCGGGCGGGTCGGGATGGTGGCCTGGGCGGCATGCAGTCCGAGGGTGACGCCGGCCAGTGCCGGGCCGAGTCCGTCGTGCAGGTCGCGGCGGAGCCGTCGTCGTTCCTCCTCCCGCGCGGTGACCAGGGCAAGGCGCGCCTGTTGCAGGGCGGTGGTGACCTGGGTGGCGTGGGCGGCGACACCGGCGTGGCGGGCGAGGTCAGCGAGAAGTCGGCGGTCTGCGGCGCTGAAGTCCGCGCCGGGGCCGCGTCGTGACACGGTGAGGTGCCCGATGATCTCATCTTGGTAGATCATCGGGAAGCGGGCCGGTTCATCGGTCGGGGTTCCGTGCTCGGCCGCGGTGACGATGGTGTCGGCGATCGCGAGCTCGATGCTCGCGTACGGGACCCGCATGGCGTCGGCGACGGTGTCCACGACGCCGTACAGCGTGGCCTGCGGTGCCGGTGCGCGTTCCAGCCGGCGGCCGAGGCGGGTCAACGCTTCGTAGGGCCGGGCCCGGTCGCCGAAGAACATCCGGTCGATGCCGCGCTGCACGCGCGCGCGCAGCGGCTGGAACAGCGCGGCGGACGCGACGGTGGCCGCGACCTGGACGCCCAGGCCCTGCCCCCAGCCGACGACGGTTTCGACGACCACGACGATCGCGAGGTAGACGGCGGCGATCATGGTGCTGAGCGTGGTGTAGACAAGCACGCGGTTGATGACGATGTCGAGGTCGTAGAGCCGATAGCGCAGCACGGCCACGCCGATCGTGATCGGCACCAGCGGCAGCAGCAGCGCGATGACGGCACCGGCAAGGACCGGGAGGACGTCGTGCAGCGCCATCGGGACCAGCAGCGGCGCGACACCGGCGAGGAACCATTTGAGCTGCTGGCGTTCGTCAACGGCCGATCGCCGCCACCGCACAACGAGACCTGCGAGCCCTGCGCCCACCGACAGCACGAGACAGATCAGCGCGGCCACGCCGAGCGCGGACGCCAGTGGTTGTGCGGCGGCGATCGCGGTCGGGTTGTCGACGTCCGGCAGGCCCTGGATCTTCTCCGCGATGAGCAGGTTGGAGATCGTGCCGGTGGCGATGAAACCCCATGCCGCCCACAGCGTCGGGCGCCACCGCTGCGAGATCGCGGTTCCGGTCGGGAACAGCTGCGGCAGCAGCGCGACCAGGAGGCCCAGCCCGAGGAACGGCAGCACATTGATCGACGACTCGACGAACGTCACCGCCGGCAAGGATGCGGATTCGCCGATCACCGCGCGGTAGGCGTACTCCGAGCCGGTGTTGAGCAGTGCGAACGGGATCGATCCCGCACACAGCAGCCAGCCGATGCGGTTGCCGCGCTGATGATGCACGATCACGGCACCGACCACGGCGTACGCGACCGGGGCCAGCCCGGGCAGGACGTACACGAACCGATCACCGATGCCGGCCAGCGCGACGGCGGCCATGAACAGCGCAACCGTGACCACGACCGACGCGGCAGGCACGATGTTGCGTGCCTGCCGCTTGGATGGTGCTGGTCCTATCATCGAGATCCTTTTCCGGGGACCCGGCGCCTGCGTGGCCGTGACGCGTGCGAGCACTGTATTCCTGAGATCACGTTCGTCCTAGACGAGGACGGTGTTGCCGAGGATCAGCAGCGCCGTGGACAGCACGAGCGCCGCGGCGCCGACGGCGACCGCCGTCGTGGCCAGCTTCGCCGGGCGGGCGGCCTGCGCCGCGGCACGCCGGGCGTGCACCCCGAGCAGGATCGCGGCGACGGCGATGACGATGACGACACCGCTCCAGAACGCGATCGGGATCGCGACCAGCCCGAGCACGCTCAACCCGAGGCCCCAGCCTGAGGCGCGGTTGTCGGACCGGCGAGCCCACGGCAGCAGCAGGCCGAACACGAGCAACGCGACCACGATGTCGGCGCCCACGACGTAGGGAACGGCCTGCTCCTGCGACGGGCTGGGCGACGGGCCGCCGTACGAGCCGTAGATCGCGGTCACCGCCGCGCCGAGGACGGCGACGACCGCTGCGGCCACGCCGCGGGCGGCCGTGGTGCGGGGGGACGTAGTGACGCCGATGTTGGTAGTGGACATGTCGAGTTCTCCTTCGCCAGATGTTCTCCTGACCAAGGACTCTCGCCGACGCCACGTCCCGCCGTCATGAGCCGCATGTCCCAGACGAGCGGGAATCCGCCACGCCCGCGGCGCACCTGAGGGTCGTATTGTTCCAGGGCGGATCCGTTGCCCGGCCGCCGCGTGATCAGGTTGACCCCACTCCGAGACCGTGCGTCTCAGATGCTCACTGACCTCTTCGGTGTGAAGCAGGACGCTGCACCGACTCTGACCTGCGGAAACGCAAGACCGCAGGTCGGGGCGTATGCCGTTGGGCGCCGTTGAATGCAGTTCAACGCCGTTCAGTACACCGGACTGCTCCCAACCCGCTCCCCGACCCCGCCGTACATGGACCCACACGGTCAGCCAGGACGGTCTGCCTAACGCAGGGCCGTCCGCCTGGCACGAGGCGAGCGATCCGACAGTGGGTACGGACGGTGACGAGCGGTCGCGGACGCCGCGCTTTGTCAGCGGCATGAGAGTAACGCGCTCCCGACGACCCTCGTCCCGCAGTCGACCGCAGTGGCACGCCAATCGCGAAGCCGTAGCCATCACCGCCCGAAGGCGATGCGGCCTGCGGCCGAGGTGAGGTGATGTGAAAGGTGATGTCGCGAACGCGTACGGCCCGTTGCAGGCCGTTGCGTTCGTCGACGAGACCCGACCATTTAGAAGGCGCGGTGGCGAAACCAAGCTAAGTTTGCTTGTTCGCCCCCGGCCTTAGCTCTCCTCCCCCCAGAATGTCTCCGTCGGTGTAGCTCGGATTTGTGGTGACGTCGTCCCTCAATCGCGATCATATTCTTCACCCGTGGGCGCACTGAAAATCGGCCCGCGCCGCTAGTGCCGCCAGCGTTGAAGCGCCCGTTTATACTCGGTAGAAGGAGCGGAGTCAGGAGGCCAGGATGCTGGACCACGTTTTCCTACGGGATGCATTCGATGACTTCGGTACAACGGCCGAAGCTCTTCTCATTTACCCAAGAGTCACGCTCGTAATCAATGAAACGTCGATCGATACGCTCGGCCGAGTCACCCACCCCGAGAGCTGGATAGAGTTCTTTGAGCAGAACGCAGCCACCGTTACCCTGGCTCGGATTGTACAAAGCGGCACGGTATCTTTCTCCGCGTCTGTCTCAGCGCGAGGAAGCGACTCTGGAACACATCTCGTCATTGATGATGAGGATACGGAGTCCTTCGAACTAGCTTTCAAGCCGTACTGGTACCAGCTGGCCAATGATGACCTACTACCATATCGAGGGCAGCTAGTAAGGGGCTACAGTCGAAGACTTATTCGCCTCGCGCGTAAGTATCGCGGCTCGCTGGAGCTGTACGACACTCTACTGAGCGACCAAGAGGCGTTGCGCTCGACCGTTATCTCTGCGAACGTCTTGATTGGAGCGCAAGTTGGATCAGGGAACCTAGATTTCTCTGACTATCGGGTTCGTGTGACTGAAGAGGGTCTCCGTTACCACAGGCTGGAGGAAAGTCCGGGACGACGCTTCGTCGGAGCGGCAAGCGTCGCCGGCGTTGCGGCTGAATTACCCATGTGGGCAGCATCGGCGACGGAGGCCCGCGTCGGAATGAATGATGCCATGACAATACAAGCCCTAGTCTCGCGCAGCTTATCAAACGCCACATTGAAGAATGGGCGAGAGGCCGACGCGTTCGTCGAATCGGTCGTTGGAGTCCCCTCCATTTCGCAGCTGTTTAACAATCTGAGCGAGGAGGAGCAATGGCCGACGTTCGTTAAGTTGTTCGAGGATGGTCGACGATTTAGGGCTTGGGTCGGATCGTTGAGTCCAGACACTCAACTGCTACAGGAGTATTTGCGCTCCTTAAGCAGTAACCGTATTCTGGAGCGATTGCCCGCGAAAACTGCGCGTTGGGCGTTCTTCACAGGAAGCGGATTGGCCCTCGACATCCTCGGCGCGGGCGGCCTAGGTACCGCCACAGGGGTGGGACTTTCAATCTTCGATGGTTTCTTCCTGGACCGCATCGCCCATGGTTGGCGACCCGGCTCTTACATCGCCGACCTAAAGGAGACCTTGAGTCAGGCGAGAATGGCTTGAGGTCGGCTGCCGTCTACCCTCAAACGTCTTCAGGGGCCAGCGAACTCATCTCGGCAAATCCGTGCGTTGAGGGCGACGTGGCCGTGTTTGCGGTGGCCGACCAGGTCGCTGGCTGTTCAACTTACCGCTTGTCGGCGTACTCGTTGATGTGGCTGGCTGAATGGAACGGTGATCCGGAACTGTTCCGTTGAGGATCATCTTAGGTTCATGATCGACGGGGGGGTGGGATCAGCGGGTGAGGCCTCGGAGCTTGTCCGGGTTGCCCTGCATGCGTACGCCGGTGATCCGCTCGCCGTCGAAGTCGAGGCAGATCGCCCCGGCCGGTTGCCCGTCGGCCAGGCCGAGGATGCCCGGCCCGCCGTTGATCTCGGTGATCACGAGCCGTGTGTTCTGCGTCTCCGGCTTGGCGAAGACCCCGAGCAGCCAGCGGGCGACGTTGTCGGCGCCTTCCAGCGGCCGGCGGGCCGCGGTCACCTTGCCACCGCCGTCCGACCAGCAGATCACCTCGGGCGCCAGGAGTTCCATCATCGCGTTCAGGTCGCCTCCGGCACAGGCCTTGCGGAACCGGTCCACTGCTTCTCGGCGTACGCCTTGGTCGACGTCGAAGCGAGGCCGGCGGGCCGCGACGTGCGCCCGCGCTCGGACCGCGGTCTGCCGCACCGCGACCTCGGACCTGTCCAGAATGGATGCGACCTCGGCGTGGTTGTAGCCGAAAACGTCGTGGAGCAGGAAGATCGCGCGTTCGGCGGGGGTGAGCGTCTCCAGGACGACGAGCATCGCCATCGAGATCGACTCGGCCATCTCGGCCTCCTGGCCCGCGTCGGGCGCGGTGAGCACCGGCTCGGGCAGCCACGGCCCGGCATACGTCTCGCGGCGGGCGCGGGCCGAGGTGAGTTGGTTGAGCGAGAGGTTGGTGACGGTCTTGACCAGGTACGCCCGGGGGTTCGCGAGCTGGCCGCCGTCGACGTCGCGGCACCGCAGCCAGGCCTCCTGCAGGATGTCCTCGGCATCGGCGACGCTCCCCGTCATCCGGTACGCGACGTCGAAGAGCAGCCGCCGATGCTGAGCGAAGACCTGGCTATCGATCATGGGAACAGGCTAGACGTGACCGAGCGCCTGCGCCCGCAGCCCGTCCAGCACCGTCGCGTACGCGGGCTGCCACCCGAGCTCGCGGCGGGCCTTCTCGCTCGAGACCCGCATGGTGACGCCGAGCATCAGGTGCATGTAGGGCGCGACCGCCATCATCCACGTGGGCACGGTGAACGGCTTGGGTGTGCCGAAGGTCTCGGCGATCGCCCGGATCATCTCCCCGAAGCCCATGTGGTCATCGACGACGTTGTACGCCTCACCGGGCCGGCCGCGATCGATCGCCGCGACGACGGCGGCGGCCGCGTCGGCCAGGTGCGTCCACGGCGAGATGTGGCCGTGGTCGTTGAACGCCGGCAGTTGTCGCTTCCGCAGCATGTGCACCATCGTCTCGGTGCCCCCCGGCCCGTAGAAGAAGCCGAATCGCAGTGAGATCGCCTCCAGCCCCGACTCCCGGGGCAAGCGCTCCTTCTCCCGCATGCCCTCCAGGTGCCGGTTGATGTTCGGGTCCGTCACGGACGCCCCGAACTCGTCGGCCTCGGTCAGAACGCGGTCGCCGAAGTCGCGGTAGCCGTAGCCGACGGCGACGTTCTCGCCGATGAAGCGGCGTACGCCCGCAAGTTTGGCCGCCTCGATCAGGTTTGCGGTCCCGGTGACCCGCAGGTCGTCGGTGCCGAACATGCCCTTGTGCGTCATCGGCGGCTTGCGCAACGCGGTCGCGGCGTGCACCACGACGTCGGCCTTGATCCCCTCGAACGCCCGCAGCAGTCCGTCGCGGTCGAGCAGGTCGGCGCGGATCTCGTTGCCCTCGCCGCGGCCCACGCCTAGCACGGTGTGCCCGGCGTCGGTCAGCGCCTCGCGGATGTGCCGGCCGAAAACACCACTGGCTCCGGCCACGATCACACTCTGGTTCTTCATCTCCGTCATGGCCATGGGACAAGGCGGCCTTCCGATCCGTGACATACCCGGGCGTGACCCCGGTCACTCGAGTCCTCCACTCCGGGCCTTGATTCCAACAGTGAGAGGATCTTGTGGCAGCTCGATAGTCGTCTCGGTGCCGAAAGCGCACGCGACCTGCGACATGGGCGGGCGCACTCGGAAAAGCTGCAAGTCGACGGGGTCACGTCCAACGACGCGACGTCACGGATGTCGGACGGCTATGACCCGAACTTCTTCCATTGCCCTTCGGAGACCACCTCGACGGAGCCGTCGACGACCTTGATGGCCGTCTGTTCGTCGATGGCGTAGGCCGGGACACCGATTTCGGCGGCCCACCGCTCTGCGTCGGCCAGGGTGTTTGTTGGGAAAGCGTCCAGGTGCGGGAAGATCGAGAAGTCGACGACTCCCAGGGTGCGGTCGTCCGGCGCGGACGGCCACTCGACGAAGTACGTTCCGATCCGGGGCGTCATCACCATGCTTCCGGCACTCACTCCCACCCAGACCGTGTCGGGCAGCGATGGCAGCAGATCGGCCAGCCCGGACTCCCGCATCCAGTGGCACAGGTACGTCGCGTCGCCGCCGTCGACCAGGAGCACGTCAGCCTCGCGGACCCAGGGGACCCATCGCTCCGCGCCGATGGTGGGCAGTGCGGTGAGCTCGAGGACACCGAGCGACGCCCAACCCAGGCCGGACAGGTACTGAAAGACGGGCTCGGCGGCTACGAAGCCCCGCACCGATTTCGGACCGCACATCGGGTGACCCCACTGTGCTGTCGGTACGCAGAGGGCGTGGCACTCGGCGATCGGCTTGCCGAGGAGTTGCACGAGCGCCGAGTGGATGCTTGGGTTCGTGACGCCGCCTGACGTAAGCAAGAGCTTCAAGGTGCCTCCAAATTCGCGCGCGGAAGGTGGATGTGCCTGAAGACCCGGGACCGTGCTGGAACTCATCGGAGGTCGGGCAACCTCTTCAGAGGTCCCTCAGGTCGCCAGGTGCGATTGCCCACTAATCCTCCACCCGGTCCTACCCCGCACAACACGTGCACCCGACCGACGCACGCAGGATGCGCATGTCGCGCCGACCGCTCATCGGCAGATCCGTGCACAGTCAGCGGCATGGGCGCGCAGGTGATCAAGGGGTGCGGCTACGCCGGAAGGATCGCCTCCTGAGCATCAGCATGCCCCGCCGCTCGTCGGCACAACCGTTCAATGCGGCAGCGCCCAAACCATGCGGTCAGTCGAAGATCTGGGCGACCTCGACGCTGATCCGCCGGACGTTGCTGTCGACAACGAGGTACCAGTATCCGTCGTAAGGCACCTCCAGGACGACAGGGCTGACGTCCCAGAAGCCGCCGTGATACTCATACTCGTCGCCGTCGAGATAAGCCTGGTAGTGCTCAACGTCCATGAGGCAGACTCTGGCCGTCGAGCCGCGCAGGCACACTTCGAACTGGGCGCCGCCGGCAAAAGATCCGAGATCCCAGTACAAGTGCTCCATCAGCTATTAGTAGCGACTCCCGCACATGCTGTCTAGGGTGACGGACTGAGAGCCAGGCCCGCCTTCAGGTGGTCGCGGAACCGATATGCCGACCGTGACAATCACCGACACGGTGCAGCACACGGTCGGCGGCAGTTGAGGATGCCGGCGGGGCGTTGCTCTTCGCGATGTCGGCTCCACACAAAATCAAGGGATGGCAAGCTCGGGAGTCGTTCGGACCTATCAAAGCGACGAGGGATGGGGCATCATCGACGGTCCGGGTGTGCCCGGCGGGTGTTGGGTCCACTTCTCGGTGATCGCCATGAATGGGCTTAGGCAGCTCGCCGCCGGGCAGAGGGTCTCGTTCCTGGCCGAGGCTGCGACCCAGGACGGGTTCGCGTACCGGGCGGTGAAGGTGTGGACGGGTGACACCGAGCCAGACGACCAACGACGAGAAGGCACCGAATCCTCCGCCTTCCACAGCACCCTGACTCTGACCTTCGACGAGCCGCCGGAGCCCAGCGGGCGCTGACAGCGAGAGCCCCTTTCTGGCTCCGCCCTTGGCTACGTGCAGACGAGGTCCCGGGACCTGCCGAGCGCTTCGCGGCATGATCGCGCGTTGCTGCGCCGGAGTTCGGCTGCCCCTGGCGGCCGGTAGCGTTCGACCGTGATCCGTGGAGCGGTGTTCTTCGATGTGGACGGAACGCTGACGCCGGCTAGCAGCGGGCAACACCTGGCGGAGGTCCTCGGCCATGCCAAGGTCATTCAAGAGGTGCAGGCCGGCTACGGCGCCGGAACCCTGAGCAGCCAGGAGGCTGCCGTCCTCGAAGCTCGTGGCTGGGCAAGACGGACGCCCATGGAGGTGCGCGGGTTTCTGGAGTCGCTGCCGCTGGTGGACGGCATTGCCGAGACGGTTCTGTGGTGCCGTCGGCGCGGGCTGACGCCCGTACTGACCACGCTGGCGTGGGACGTCGTAGGCGCCCATCTGTGCGACCGCTTCGGCTTCGATCGCGCCTGCGGACCGCGCCTGGAGCTGATCGACGGCCGCTACAGCGGGGAGGTCGCCGAGCAGCTCGACGAGCTGGGCAAGCGCGACTTCGCGGTGAGCGTGGCCGCCGAGCTGGGCGTGGACCCGAAGCGTTGCGCGGCCGTCGGCGACGGCCGCTCGGACGTGCCGCTCTTCGCCGCGGTCGGGTTGGCCATCGCCTTCAACGCAACCCCGGCGGCACGCGCAGCCGCCCACATATCAGTGGACGGAACCGATCTGCGCGCCGTGCTGCCACTCCTCGGCGCATGGCTGAACGCCGCGCATACATCGCGGGAATGACGAGCGCGCCGAATTGCACCCGCAGACGGACGCCGGGCAGACGCCAACGACCGTAGCTTCCCTATGTCGGGCGCCGGACTACCCAGAGTGTCGCTCCCGCTCGACGCACTGTTCTCGGCAATGAGGACGTCATCCGAGTGATCATGTAATCCGCTGGGGCTGACACCTTCGGGCCCGCCGAAGAGGTCACCGCGCAGGAAGCCCTGGTCAGAGGGTTGCCGGTGGGATTCGAGTCTCACCTCTCGGGACCGATACGGGCGCGGGCATGGCAGATCTCAGAGTCATACGTCGATGCAGCAAGGCCCTCCTAGCTGTGTGCCTCCGGGCTCCAGACGACAGCCGGCACCAGCCAGGTGGGGAGCAGCGAATCCTGACCACTTCGGTGTTCTCTGGGAGGTCACGCCGGCCCGCTCACCCACGTCACCGCAGGTCAGAGCGCTGTCCCCTGTCCGACCCCGGTGACCACTTCGGACGCGGTGACCACTTCGCCAAACTGCTCCCAATCTGCACCCACCTGCAAGGCCAGGCCATCCAGCGGCTCCTTACCGCTCTGACCTGCGCATACTCTCCTGTCAGGCAACATAGAGCGCCGTCGACTGCTGCTCAATACGGCTGAGCACTCCGTGTGAACCAGGACGCCGCACCACTCTGACCAGCGCAAACGAGAAGCTGCTGGTGGGGGTGGGTGCAGTTGAGGGCCGTTCGACGCCGTTGGGCGCAGTTCAAGGCCGTTCAGGGCACCCTGTTGCTCCCAATCTGCTCCCCCGGTCCTGGGTTCGCACCGGCCCGCTGTGGCACTGATGGTCTGGGCGCGCGGGACCCGGATGATGTCGTGTACTGGGCGAATGGCCTTCGCTGCCGAGGGCCAGTGACAGCAAGCCCAAGGATTCCCGACCTGCTTTCACAGCCCGTCGGTCCTACTGGAGCGCTCACGGTCACCGCGCCTTGTCAGCGGCAGATGTGGGTGCTCAAGACCGCCGGTCGACCGCGGCGGTGCCCAGCGCCGAACGCCGGTAGCGGATCTCGTGCCGGTGGCGTTCGCCGATGATGAACCCGGCGTCGCGCAGCACCGTCAGGTGTTCCGAGACGGTGGCCGGGGCGAGAGCGTGCCGGTGGACGAGCGTGGTCGTCGTCGCGGGTTCGGTCAGCCCGATCAGCAGCGCGGCCCGGGTCCGCCCGATCAGGCGACCCAGTGCGGCGTCGGGCGTGCCGCTGAGCTGCTGCCAGAGTGTGCCGGATCCGCGGACGGGATAGATCACGGTGGGCTGCCACGGCTCGTCCATCACCACAACCACCTGGTCCCACTTGAACGCGCTGGGCATCAGGACGAGTCCTGCACCGGCGAGGTCGCGGTGGTCGTCGTCGCCGTACTCGCGGATGAGCGTGTTGTCGTGCCAGCGCAGGGTGGGATGCAGTTCCGCGAAGAGCCGGTCGAGGCCACCCTCCGCGAGCCGCCTGGTCTGAAAGCCCACGTCGGCGTCGAGCAGGGCACGCACGCGGGGCCAGCTGGGTTCGACGAGCTGTTGCCACGCGGTACGGATCAGGCCGGTCAGCGTCGCGAGGACCTCGACGGGATCGCCGAGCAGGTATCGGCCGATCTCGCTGTCGGCCGCACCCGGGGTGTCGTGCAGGGATCGGGCGATCTCGGCGGCGACCTGGCTGGGCGGGGTGTCTGCGATCCGGGCCAGATCGTCCTCGAAGGTTGCGAGCGGCCCGGCTGGGGGCGGGGCCAGGAAGTCCGGGGTGTAGCCGCGTCGGGGCTGCAGCAGGGTGATCGGCCGCAGGTCGATTCCGGCGACCTGGCCGGCGACCGTGTCCAGCCAGCGCCGGTGCTGCCCGGGGGACTCCGCCGGCAGGGTGAGCCGGATCGCCGACAGCGTCTCGAAGGCCGGCGAGATTGCGAAGCGGCAGCGCAGCAGGTCGGCGGTGCTGAATCGGAGGGTTGCCGCGATGGCTGGCTCCTCCCCGCAGAGTCTGAGAGATTCGGTTGTAACCGAATCAGTGGTTCGAGTCTAGCGACTCTCCCAGGATGGGCGGGCGCGAGCCGACCGGCCGCCCGCAACGAGGGAGATCACCATGCATGACGTGACCAGCCAGAGCGAGATCAGCGCCGACTGGGAGCGGCGGGTCGCCGAGGCGTGGGCGACGATGGACAGCTTCGCCGAGGACGACTTCGTCAGTCGGATCGGCGAGCTCGCCGCTGAACTACCCGCCGACAGCGCGGTCGGCCTGTTCGAGCGCGCCTGCGCGTGGGACTCGACCGGGCACTCCGATCTGGCTGTCCCGCTCTACCGGCAGGCACTGCAGGCTGGGCTCACCGGGCTGCGGCGGCGCCGGACGATCATCCAGATGTCCAGCTCGCTGCGCAACCTCGGTCGCGCCGGGGAGAGCGTGGCGCTCCTGACGGCCGAACGGGACGCCGGTAGCGACGAGCTCGACGACGCGGTCGCGGGGTTCCTGGCTCTGGCGCTGGTCGACGTCGGGCGCGACCGGGAGGCCGTCGCGCTGGCGCTGGGCGCACTCGCCCCGCACCTGGCGCGTTACCAGCGGTCGATGGGCAATTATGCCCGGCTGCTCGTCGAGGGGGACCCGGCGTAGCTGCACGGATGCGGCAGCTGACTGACCGTACACATCCTCATCTCGGCTAGATGAGGACACCTCCGCTGCGAAGGACACCCACGAACCGTGACGCCTTCGGGTCCGCCGAAGAGATCACCATGCAGGAAGCGCTGGTCATGACGTTGCGGGTGGGATCCGAGTCGCAGATGGCGGGACCAGCAAACGGCTTCGGCGGAGCCGCCAATACCGCGCCCAGATCTGCCACTACCAGCGAAGACACCAGCTCCCTCAACTGCAATTGGAGTACTAACCCGCGTTGGCGCGGCGGGCCGTGCTGAACCGGCGTTGGTAGGCGGCGGGGCTGGTCGACAGCTTCCTGGCGAAAACCCGTCGCATGCTTTCGTAGCTGGGGAACCCGGCGAGGGTCGCGGCCTGCGTCGCGGTGTGTCCTTGGTCGAGCAGTGCCCTGGCCATGTCGAATCGGATGTTTTCAACGTAGCGGGCCGGTGTCGTGGACAGCTCGTCGTGGAAAAGCCGGGTGAGGTGCCGGGTGCTCACGTTGAGGTGTTTCGCGAGTTCACCGAGCGAGTGGTCCCCGCGGGGGTTCGCCGTCACCAAGTCGGTGATTTTGCGGAGAGCCGGCGAGCGGGGCGGCGGTCCTTGCAGCGGTGCCGAGAACTGGGACTGGCCGCCCGCACGCTGCATGTACACCACCAAGGCGCGTGCGACGTCGCGCGCCAGGTCGGGCCCGTGGTCGTCTTCGACGAGAGCGAGCGCCAGATCGATACCGGCCGTCACCCCTGCCGACGTGTACGTGGTGCCATCGCGAACGTAGATCGCGTCGGGCTCGACGCGGCACGTCGGATACCGGGCGGCAAGCTCGTGCGCGACCTGCCAGTGCGTGGTCGCGCGCTTGCCGTCGAGGACGCCGGCGGCGGCGAGGACGAACGCCCCGGTGCAGATCGACGCGACCCGGCCGGCCACAGCCGCCGGTATCCGTGCGGCGTCCGCCAGGTCGGCGGGGACACGGGCGCGCGGATAGAGGTCGGACCCGGCCACCAGTAACGTGTCGAAAGCCGGCTCCGAGGAGACGGCGCCGTCGACCGCGATCCGGACCCCGAGGTTCGACGTGACGTCCGCACCGGCCGGCGACAGCAGCACGATCCGGTAGTCGGCACCGAACCGGTTCGCCTCCTTGAACACCTCCGCGGGACCGGCGACGTCCAGCAACGTCACTCCGTCGTAGACGAAGATCGCGACGCGATGGGCGCCAGCGTTCACCACTCCGGTCCCTTCGGAGCCGGATCCGCGCGGTGAGCGGCCGGACCCCGGCGGCACTGACCGCCGTTGGGTCGGCGAAACAGGAGGCATGGACACCGTTTATTGGTAGCACGCCATTACCGGAGATGACGCGGATCCTCGTGGGCGGGGTTGCTCACGTTACGACTATTGCATGTAAACGAACTCTCCGTGATCTTCGGCTGATTACGGGCACAGCGGTTTTGTTCAAGAAACGCCGGAGCCGTTGCAAAGGCTGGTCTACGAAATCCTCGTGCCGCAACCGATGCCCGGTTGACTCACGCGATGAACCCGACACCAGGCGTCGCGTGGAACGGGCCGTGACGGACGACGCGAAGTCGCAGGCCACGCGCTGGACCCGGCTGCGGGACGTGGTGCCGCGCTTGGTGGAGCACACGACTGCGATTTCGCCCTGTCCGGATATAAGTGATTCCTGGCCGGACGAAGGCGGCGCCGTACGACGATCGGTGGGCAGCATGTAGGTCGGAAACACGGCCCGCACACATTTCCCGGAAGGTCAGAGATCATGCCAGAGGTCATCGCGGGGTTGGAGATTCCTGAGACAGCGGCGGTCGCCGAAGCGACCAGGCGCATCCAGGAGACGACCAGCCCCCTCATCTACCACCACTCCCGACGGGTCTTCTTCTTCAGCCTGATTCACGCTCACAAGCTTGGCGTGAAACCGGACCCGGAGCTGCTCTATCTGGCGGCCATGTTCCACGACACCGGCCTCCTGACTCCCTTTTCCGACGTCGAGCAGCGCTTCGAAGTCGATGGCGCCGACCACGCGCGCAAGTTCCTCCTGGACCGGGGATTCTCGACGGCCGCCGCCGAGACCGTTTGGACGGCGATCGCGCTGCACACCACGCCGGGCATCCCCGACCGGATGGCCCCGGAAATCGCGACCACGTACCTCGGTGTCTTGACCGACGTGCTCGGCTTCGGCCTAGACGGACTGGAACACGATCAGCTGGGCGAAATCCTCGCCGTCCATCCACGAGGGGACTTCAAGAACGAGTTTCTGCGAGCCTACGTCGACGGGCTGAAGAACCGCCCCGAAACCACGAACGGCACCGTGAACTCCGACGTGCTCGAACACTTCATCCCCGGCTTCCAGCGCGTGACGACGGTCGAGCGCATCGTCGGTTCGCCCTGGCCTAGCTGATTGGACCCAGGCTCACCAGCGCACCGACGACGGGCGATCCGCGACCTCCGCGGCCGGGGCCGGCACCACGCGCGCCACGAGCGGACCCCGTGCTGAGCCCCCACAACCACCCCATACCGACGAACTTTCTTGGAAAGGATTCGAGCATGCGAGCGATCACCGTGCGAGACCGTGACGCGGGTGTCAGCGGGCTCACCCCGACCGACATGCCTTACCCCCACGCTGCGGAAAACGACGTCATCGTGCGCGTGCACGCCGCAGGCTTCACCCCCGGAGAGCTTGACTGGCCGGGAACGTGGTCCGATCGCGCCGGTCGCGACCGGACACCCAGCATCCCCGGGCACGAGCTGTCCGGAGTTGTGGTCGAGCTCGGCTACGGAACCACCGGCCTCACCGTGGGCCAGCGGGTGTTCGGACTGACCGACTGGACCCGCAACGGATCCCTGGCCGAATACACCGCGGTGGAGGCTCGCAACCTCGCCCCCCTCGCGGCCGACATCGACCACACCGTGGCCGCCGCGCTGCCCATTTCCGGACTGACCGCATGGCAGGGACTGTTCGACCACGCCCACCTCACGACCGGCCAGACCGTCCTCATTCACGGCGCCGCGGGCGGCGTCGGCTCGATCGCCGTTCAACTCGCGCGGGAGGTGGGCGCCCGCGTGATCGGCACCGGCCGAGCCGACGACCGTGATGTCGCGCTCGGCCTCGGCGCGCAGACCTTCCTCGACCTGGACGCCGACGATTTGCAGCACGTCGGCGAGGTGGACGTGGTGTTCGACGCCATCGGCGGCGACATCCTCGAGCGATCGACCGACCTGGTACGCCCGGGCGGCACCCTCGTCACCATCGCCATGCCACCTACCGTGCAGCCCAAGGACGGGCGAGCCATCTTCTTCGTCGTCGAACCTGATCGCGCCCGTCTGACCGACCTCGCCCAGCGCCTCCGGACCGGACGGCTCAACCCCATCGTCGGCGCCGTGCGACCGCTTTCCGAAACGGCCTCCGCGTTCGCCCGCCACCGCCGCACGCCCGGCAAGACGATCATTCAGGTCGCGGAAGAACAAGGAACGCAGCACTCGTGATCAGTGTGCGAATGCCAGCGGCGTGCTGATCGCCGGCACGGCTGCCGCGGTCGTCGGATGCGCCCCTGCGACCGAGCAACACGCTCCGGGCGTGGACACACGACCCTAACTACAAACTGCAGAACTCGGGGAAAATCGGGCGCCGCATTGCGCATTCTTCAGCATCCGGTGGGTAGCGCCGGCAATGATGGAACGGGTGATCCGAACTTGGGGGACTTTCGCGACGCAGTCCAGGTCAGGGCGGCTGCTCCTGCTGGTCGTTTTGTGCGCGGTGCCACCCGGGGTAGAGGCCGCTCTGGTGCGTCAGTCGGGCCTCACCGCCACCGTTAACATCTCCCCGCAGGCCAGCGCACTCTGGCCGTACGGCACGTTCCACGACCTGCGCTGGGTGCTGGTGTATCACCGATCTTGGGCCGGGTTTGTCGGCGAGTCGATAGCCGCGATCGTGATGCGTGGGCTGTTCTGCACCGTGTTGATCGCCCTGGCCTGGCCGTCGAACATGCCGCGGCCGTCGCTGCCGCGGCTGGCCGCCCGCAATGTGGGGTTCGCGGCCCTGGTCGGGGCAGTACTCTCTCCGTGGGCGGCACTGTCGGTCGTCGTCGCGGCCGTCTCGTTGACCTGGTTTCTGTTCGGCGAAATTGCTCCGATGCTGATTCTGGCACCGTTCCTGCAGCGGGGCGGGATCGTTCGGGGCTGGTGGCGCGGCCTGCCACCGGCCGGCACGGTCGCGTTGTCCGTCCTCAACTTCGTCACCCTGACTGCGGGCAGCGCGCTGGTCGCGGTCGTTCCGGGAGGCTGGAGGATCGCGGCGGCTGCACTCGCTGGAGGGGCCAACGGAATCCTGTGGGAACGCGCGGTGCGTATCGTGCTGGCGCACGAGACGGTACGGTGGCGAAGGACCCCGATCACCCCGATCGCCTTCGCCGTCGTCATCGGACCGATGTTCACCATCGGCAGCATTGCCCGACCGGGCATTGACCAGAGCCCGAGCGAGCCGCCTGCGCTCGCCAAGGTGGAGGCTCGGACGAAGCGTCCCGTGATCTTCCTGGCCGGTTACGACTCACATTACGGCGGGCAGCCCAGCGGCTTCACCCCGCCGATCATGCGGTACTCCTACAATGGCCTGGACCCGAACGGCCGGCCAAGGCCCTACAACGCGCTCGCCACGCACCAGTCATTGGTTACCAGCGCCCAACTGCTCGCCGTTCAGGTGGACCAGGTCCACCGCCGTACCGGTCAGAAAGTGGCGCTGCTAGCCGATAGCGAAGGCACACTCATCACCCGCTACTACCTGACGACGATGCCGCACCCGCACATCGACATGGTCGTAATGGTCAGCCCGCTGCTGCGCTCGGGAAGGATTTACTACCCGCCCCCACAGGCAAACACGGGCTGGGGAATCGCCACCGGCTGGCAATTGCGGGCCATCTTCGCCGCCCTCGGCGCGGTCGGGGATCGACCGAACAGCCCCGATCAGCCATTCATCCGATCATTCATGGACAACGCGCCGCTGTTTCGCGGAAAGCAGGTGATCTGCCCGATCGAGGGAGTCCAGATGATCGCCTTCGTGCCGACCCTCGATGCCGCCACGAACCCGCCCGGACTCCAAACCGAGACTCCGGTGGTACACGTGCCCGGCCTCCATGGTCTGCGGCTCAACGACCCCGTTACCCAACAGCGGGTGATCAGCTTTCTCAACGACGGACAGCGGCATGAGCACCGCCGGTGGGACTATTCGGTCCTCCAGCGGGCGGGCGGGGCCTGGCAAGCACCGGCGCTGAAGGTAGCGCTGAACCCGGTATGGCATACCGTTGCCGGCCGGTCAACCCGCAACTACGAGGCAGACGTATGCCTTCAGCCCTGAGGACATCCGGGCGAGAAGAGGCACTGATCCTGCCGCTCGACCGATGGCTCACGCAGGAACTCTCACGGTGCCGTTGCATTATCTGATCGGGAGACGCGGCACGCCCGGGTCGGGTCCGCGGTCAGATCACCCGGGCGAGTTCACTGAACGCCGAAACGACTCGGAGCTTGGGCTGACTGTCGAGCCCGAGTTCGTAGTGTCCGCGGCGGACATTCTGCATGAACGCGTGTCCGGCGATGATCACCTGTGCCGTTGGGTCGGTCCGGAGCCCACGCATCGGTCGTAACCGGTGCTTGAGCTGGCTGTGATCGGCCTCGATCGGATTGTTCGCGTGCCGCTCGACATGGTGCCAGGCCGAGGGGATCAGGTCGTCGAGCACAGCGGGGTAGACCGGGGCGGCGTCGGTGACCACCTCGCTGGGCGTCACCTTCAGCATCCGCAATGCCCGCTGGAAGAACCGCCGGGCCGCGGCGGCATCACGGCGGGCCGAGACGAGCACGTCGATGACCTGCCCGTGCTGGTCGACCGCCCGGTAGACGTACCGCCAAACCCCGTTGACCTTCACGTACGTCTCGTCGACGAACCACCGGTCACCAGGCGAGTGGCGAGCGAACCGGGCGGCGTCGGCCAGCAGCGGGGTGAACCGTTGCACCCACCGGAACACGGTGACGTGGTCGACCTCGACACCGCGCTCAGCCAGGAGTTCCCCCACGTCCCGGTAGGACAGGTTGTAACGCAAGTACCAGCGCACCGCGACGACGATCACCTCTGCGGGAAACCGGAACCCGGTGAACGCCGACTTCCGAGGCGACCAGGGACGACCAGGACTCGACAGCTGCACCCGTCAAACCTGCCTCGATCCCAGGACACGGGCAATGCAACAGACCCAGCAGCCGTGCCAGCCGAACCGAGCCGAGAAGCGCGCCAGCAGGCCGTATGACCTCGCATCAAGACCGATCCGACCCGCTCGCCGAGAGTTCACACCGAAGAGGTCACTGGTTCGATCCCAGTATCGCCCACCATAGATACATGCAGGTAGGAAGCCCGTCGCCGGAACCACCGGTAACGGGCTTCTCCCCTGTTGCCCCTTAAATTGGGAGCAGTTTGGGAGCAGGGGCGTTGTTGATGCCGAATCCCGTCCACCGGCCACCAGCAGGCAGGCGGGGTGGGCCTGCTGGTGGAGCGACGAAGGCCGCCACTGCCGGGAAGATCGGGAACGCGAGCTCGCAGGGCTCCTGGCTCAAATGTGGACTCGCTGTGGATCGAGAAGAAGTCGCCACTGGGGAGGCGCGTTCAATCGGCCTCCCCGTTTACCTGCGTTGGGAAGCCTCGGGGGATGCTCGATCAGGGCGTCGGCGCTGGCCTGCTCTACCTTGCGGCCACATAGGGCCCGTCGACCTCGCTATCGAGTGGCGACAGTGTGTCTCACCCGACGGCACCGAGCGTAAGTGGCATGCGCCCTTCTGGAAGATTCTCGATCTAGGCAACCCAGATCATTCCAGGTAGGACGGCACCTCCTTCACGTCAGGGCCGGCAATCAGCCATCACGTCGAGCCCATGAGTTCGTGAGGCTGGATGTCGGCGAGCCGTCCGGTTCTGCTAACAGAGCGGACGCCCTTTCGCGTCGCCCGACGTGGTCGTCTTACCAGCTCGCCAGACCTTCTTCCGCGCTCCGACACCCGAGGCTCGGATGCGCCGCGTCAGCCCATGTGCTGGTCGTCAGACGTCACGAACGTCCGCAGATGGTCAACCGCCGCAGAGAGCGCGTCCTGCAGGGGGCCGATGTCCCGGGCGACCTGAGCGAGGAGCATGCCGCCTTGATACGCCGCGAGGAACATGTCGGCGAGCCGCGCGGGGTCGGCGGACGCGTCGATGCGGCCGAGTTGCCGCATGCGATCGAGCCCGACGCGGAATATCTCGCGCCACTGCGCGAACACCTCCGCGAGCCGGTCGTGCACGTCGAGATCGGTCTTGACGATCTCGCTCGCGAGCGAGCCGAGGCTGCAGCCGTCCTCGAACGGACGCCCCGAGAGGACGTAGAAGTCCGTCCAGTCCTGGAACGCCTCGACGGTGTCGAAGCTGGCAAACCGTTCGCTGCGATGGAAGCCGAGGACGCTGTCGGCATGCCAGTCGATGACCGCCAGGACGAGGCTCTCCTTGGTGGGGAAGTAGTGACTCAGCTGCGATCCACTCACGCCTGCAGCGCGGCGGACGAGCTCGTTGTTGGTTGCGTGGACCCCTTTGCCGTAGATCAACGCGGCCGCGTGCTCCAGTATTCGCTCGCGCGTGGCCTGGCCCTTGGGAGTGAGCTTCTGGGCTGCATCCGCCCCGTTGTTCACCTGCATGTCATCAACATAACACAAACTGGGCTTGGCAACCCATTTTTGATGGTGTTCACTCAAGCGAGTGGACGAAATCGTCCAGTAACGTCACGCGGAGGTTCATCACCATGTCTCGCCTGACCGCTCCCGCGCCCGCCGACATCCCCGCTGTTCACCTGCATGTCATCAACGTAACACAAACTGGGCTTGACAGCCCATTTTCGATGGTGTTCACTCAAGCGAGTGGACGAAATCGTCCAGTAACGTCACGCGGAGGTTCATCGCCATGTCTCGCCTGACCGCTCCCGCGCCCGCCGACATCGACGCGAAGACGCAGGGCGCCCTCGACGCCATCGCGAAGCAGTTCGGCTTCGCGCCCAGCATGTTCACCACGCTCGCCGCGAACCCGACCGTGCTCGAGATCGTGATGGGCCTGCAGGGCAGCATCGCGAAGCTCCTGGACGCGAAGACGCGCCACACGATCGCCCTCGCGGTCTCCCAGTCGAACGGCTGCCACTACTGCCAGGCACTCCACGGTTTCATCTCGTCGAACCTCGGCGGTATGTCGGCGGAGGAGATTGAGCTCGCCCGCACGGGCACGTCCAGCGACCCGAAGCGCGCCGCCGTCGCGAAGTTCGCGCAGCACGTGATCGAGACGCG
Source organism: Micromonospora inositola (assembly GCF_900090285.1). NCBI lineage: Bacteria > Bacillati > Actinomycetota > Actinomycetes > Micromonosporales > Micromonosporaceae > Micromonospora > Micromonospora inositola. The sequence goes on from NZ_LT607754.1 coordinate 6,454,080, forward strand.
TGGCCAGGTCAGCGACGAGGACCTCGCAGCGATCCGCGAGGTCGGGTATATCGACCCGGAGATCCAGGCGATCGTCACGATCGTGGTCGTCACCCTGCTCACGAACTACCTCAACAACGTCAGCGACGCCGTCGTCGACGTCCCCGGCGCCGACCACCAGTCGGCCTGACTTTCCTCTCCACCCGCCGTTCAAACGAAAAGAAAGCGCGACGTTGAATCTCGACAAGCTGATCACGAAGCACCTCACCCGCTACTTCGACCCGAGCAAGAGGATCCCGGAGGAGACGTTCCAGCAGCTGCTGCGTTACCTGCGCACCTCGCCGACGACGATCAACATCCAGCCGAACCGTTTCCACGTGCTGGAGACGCAGGATGGCAAGGACAAGCTCGCGGACGCACTGGTCGGCCGCTTCGCGGACAACGCGGAGAAGGTGCGCAACGCGTCGCACGCCATCATCTTCACGACGCGCAAGGACATCCCCGACACGCACCTGCAGGAGATCTTCGAGAAGGAGCGCGCCGACAGGCGCTTCGCCGACCCGGAGATCCAGAAGGGATGGGAGGCGGGCGCCTCCAACTTCGTGGAGATCCAGACAAAGAACTATGGCGGGAACGTGCTCCACTGGCTTGAGAAGAACACCTACCTCGTCGTCGGCGCCACGATGATGGCCGCCGCATCCCTCGGGGTGGACGCGACGCCGATGGAGGGCTTCGACCGCACGACCGTGGACGCGGCCTTCGACCTGACCGACACCGACTACACGACCACGCTGCTTCTGGTGCTCGGCTACCCCGACGAGGCTCGGGTCTCCCGCCAGCCGGTCTCGCGGTTCGACGCGGAGAAGATCTTCACGCACATGTGACGGACGGGGCGGACATCGGACCGCGGTGCCGGCCCCGTTCACTTCGACTCGGTTGCCCGACGTCCGCACCTCCTCGACGGACGCAGGGCAATCGACCCCCTAAGGACTTCGAGGAGGTCAAGATGCAGATGGATAAGGCAGTGCAGGATCGAGCCGCGGCCCGCGCCGCCGAGCTTCCCGGCTCCGAGCACACACACCAGTTCACCGGCGACTGGGAGGTATGGAAAGTCGGCGGCAAGGTGTTCATGCTGCAGACGTCCATGCCCGGCGAGCCCGTCGTGATCCTGAAAGCGGATCCATCCGACGCGGAGGCGCTCCGCGCAGCTCACGCGAGCATCTCGCCCGGCTACCACATGAACAAGAAGCACTGGATCACGGTGCGGGCGGGTGCGGACGTCGAGCCCGCGCTTGTCGACAATCTCGTGACCGAGTCGTACCTCCTCGTCGTCGCCGGCCTGCCGAAGCAGAGCCGACCCGTCAATCCCGCTTCGTTCCGCGTCCCGCCCTCCGCCGACTGATCACGCTGACGCCGACCGCGCCCAGAGCGCTGTTGCCCCTCATCCGAGCAGCGCCCGCACCGGCGCATGGCGCCCTTACGTGGCCGGCCGCAACGACGAGGACCTCACCGTCGGCGTCCTCATCGATGCACACGTCCTCGACGACCGCCCGATCGAACCCCACCTGCCGATGAAATACCCTGGTCAAACGCACGCCGTGTTCCGATCTTCGGTGCCTGACCTTCGACAAGCCAGAAACCTATGCCGATCTTGGGACTTCGCCCAACATCAGTGGCCCCTTCGGGGCAGCTTCGCCTGGCGGGTAGGTGCGGTGCCGGCCAGGCGGTCCGTACGGTGTGAGAGTGATCGATGAGTTCAGTGCGCGGTACGCGGACCTGGTAACGGGTTCCTACGACTGTGTGGACCGGATCGTGCTCAACGCCTACTACCCGCTGGGACACGGTCCGGGTGGGATTCGTACGTGGTGGCGGCGGCTGCACGGGTCTGATGACCAGCTCGATGACACTCATCTGATGCGGATGGCCGGCCGGTTGGCGCGGCGGGTCAAAGCGTGGGGCGCGGCCCACGGGGTGCCGGTCATCTTCTGTAAGGCCGGCGAGCGTAAGCACCGCATCGCCGAGCAGTACCTGGCCACCCATGAGCTCACCGGGCCGGGGGTGTTCCTGGTCTTGGTCGCCAAGGCCCCGGCCACGGTGTGGAAGGTGAAACGGTCAGCGAGCGGGGTGATCACGAATCTGGAGAAGAAGAGCGAGTACGTCAACCACTACTCCTTCCACATCATGGATCCCGACTGGGGCCATGTGACGATCAAGATGTCGGGGCATCCGCCGTTCGGCGCGCAGGTCATCCTCAACGGCCACGAGTACGTGGCCTGCCAGGCGCGCCGGGCGGGGATAGCCTCCGGCAAGGACGGCAACTGCTTCACCATGGTTGCCGACCCGGCGGGCCTGGCCCGGGTCGCAGATGCCTTGTCGCAGGATGCGGCTGTAGGGGCCTGGGCCAGGTCTGCGACCGGTGGATCTACACCGCGTGCCTGTGCTTCGCTCTTGACGCCGACGAACAACGCCGATCCGGCTTCAGCTACGCCTACTCGATCTACCAGGTGGAGTACAGCCGTAATCTGCTGTTCCGCTCCGGCGCGCGGATGCAGCACCTGTTCGACCGGGTGGTCGACCGCACCCGCTCCCGCCTGGACGTGCCCGCGGTACGCACCATCTTCGGCGCCAAGAACCGCCCCCACCGTGTGGGGTTCCAAAACGCTGTCACCGGTGGTGAGCTGGACTTCTATGCTGCTCGTTCGTACTCGTTGATGAGCCCTGCGAGGACGGGTCGGCGCTTGATCCGCTCGTGTGTCAGGTCGACGGCGGGTCGGTCGGATCGTGGGGGCTGCAGCGCCAGGGCTCGATGTGGCCGTCGCCCGTTGTAGTGGCGGGCGTATTCGCCGAGTGTTTGGCGTAGGTGTCGTTCGCCGAAGATGAGTATGCGGTCGGTGACCTCGCTGCGGGCGGTGAGGACGAACCTTTCGGCGTAGGCGTTGGCTCGTGGGCTACGTGGTGGGATCTTGCATACGGTGATGCCGGCGTCGGCCAGCACGGCGTCGAAGGCGGCGGCGAACTGCCCGGCCCGATCGCGGATGAGGAATCTGAACTGCGCGGCCCGTTCGCCGAGGTCGATGAGCAGATTGCGGGCTTGCTGCGCTGTCCACGGCCCGTCCGGATTGGCGGTGACGCCGAGAATGTGGACGTATCGGCTGCCGACCTCGAGCACGAAGAACACGTACAGGCGCTTGAGGGTGAGCGCGCAGTCCACGTGAAAGAAATCGCAGGCGAGCAGGGTCGACGCCTGGGCAGACAGGAACCGCCGCCAGGTGGTGTGGTCACGTCGCAGCGGCACTGGTGGTACCCCGCAGCGTCGGAGGATCCGCCGGATGGTGGACGCGCCGACGCGGTAGCCAAGGCCGAGCAGCTCACCCTGGATGCGCTGGTAGCCCCAGCCGGGATTATCCCGGGCCATCTGCTCAATCAGAGCGGCGATGGCCGGGTCGATCGATGGGCGCCCCGGCCGGTTTGGGTAGGTCCAGTGCCGGGCGACCAGCCGGCGATGCAGGCAAGGACCGTGGCGGGAGTGACGAGCCGGTGCATCTTCAGAGCGCGGGGGAGGAGCCTGATCAGGGCGCTGAGCGTAGCCCGGTCGGCCCAGTCCAACCGCGGCCTCGGGTTGGCCCGGCGTAGCACTGCGTTCTCGTGGCGGAGGACCAGGATCTCCACGTCCTTGGCCGCACTGGTCTCGGTGAGCAGGGTCAGCCACTCGACGATGCGGCAGAACACGAGGTAGAGCATGCGTAGGTACACGAGCAACGATCCTGCCCGACAGCAGTGCAGGCCATTGCGCCTGATCAACCACGGTAAGCGGGTTTTGGCACCCGACAGGCTTCGCCGTCATCCGCTTCGCGTCAAGGCAAGAGTTCGCGCGGCAGGATCTGCCGGCCGACCGGCGTGCTGTCGAGTCAACGGAACGCGCTTATTTACGGGTCGCTTGTGCCTCGCGGCCGAGGCGGGCCCGGGCTCGGGCGATACGAATGGCGGCGGTCAAGGTCGTGATGTCGTAGGCACCGTAGTGGCGGCGGCCGTTGATGAAGAACGTCGGGGTGCCGGACACTCCGCTGTTGTCGGCCGAGTCGATGTCGCTTTCGATGCGGCCGGAGTGGGCCTGGCTTATCAGATCGTCGTGGAAGCGTTTCTGATCCAGACCGAGGTCGCCGGCGTATTTGATTAGATCACTGAGATTCAGCTTGTCCTGGTGGTCGAGCAGCAGGTCGTGCATCTGCCAGAACTTGCCCTGAGCGGCCGCTGCTTCGGCGGCCTCGGCTGCTAGCCGGGCTTGCGGGTGCACGTCTGACAGAGGCAGGTGACGCCACACGAAACGCAGGTCGGCGTGGCCCAGCAACTGCCGGACGACTGGCTCGGCCTTCCCGCAGTACGGGCACTGGAAGTCGCCGTACTGCACCAGCGTTACCGACGCACCGGCTGGGCCGCGGACGTGGTCCTGCTTCTCGTCGACGTCTGGGATGAGGTCGATCAGCTCCGTCATGTCGCCGAAGAGCGCCCGGGTGCGCTTGTCCTTGGGCAGCATGTTGGTGACGCGGAACGCGGTCCAGGTCAGCGCTGAGGATACGATCGCGGCGCTGAGCACCCCGACTTTGGCCTCGGCCAGTTGGTCGCCGGTGAAGGCCAGGCTGGCGATCAGCAGCGACACCGTGAAGCTGACACCGGCGATCGTGCCGCTGCCGAGCACGCCCGCCCAGCCCACGGCCGGACGGATGCGGCCGTGTGAGATCCAGGTGAGCCCGACCGAGGTGCCGATCACGGCGAGCGGCTTGCCGACGACATACCCGAGCAGCACGCCCCAGGTGACAGGCGACGCGAACGCCTGGGCCAGGAACGGACCGTCGATGCTGATGCCAGCGTTGGCCAGGCCGAACAGCGGCACGATGACGTAGCTGGACCAAGGGTGGTAGATGCGCTGAAGGCGGTCGTTGGGCGATAGCGTATTCGCGAGGCCGATCGAAGCCGTACGCGCGAGCTTGGGCGTCGGCTGTTCACGAAACGACAGGAACAGCCCGCTGACCTGCTCGAGCTCAGCGCGGCCGGGAGAGTACGCGAACGCGGTCAACCCGATGGCCAGTCCGGCCACCACCGGGTCGACTCCGCTGACCAGGAGCGCGCCCCACATCACGATGGCGACCGGCACGTACGCCGAGCCACGTCGGACGCCGGCTGCGCGGATGGCCAGCATGACCGCGAACGCCGCTACGGCCACCACGATGGGCATCATCTTGATGTCGTCGCTGTAGACCAGGGCGATGACGATGAGTGCGATCAAGTCGTCGACCACGAACACGGTGAGCAGGAAGATCCGGACCCGGTCGGGCACGCCCCGGCCGAGCAGTGCCAGCAGGCCCAACGCGAGGGCGGTGTCGGTCGACATAGCCACGCCCCAGCCATGCGCGCCCGGCCCGCCGTGGTTGATCACCAGGAAGATCAGCACCGGGATCAGCATGCCGATCACGCCGGCCACGCTGGGCAGCACGAAACGTCGCCGGTCGCGTAGGTCGCCGAGGTCGAACTCGCGCCGCGCCTCAAGGCCGACGACCAGGAAGAACAACGTCATCAAGCCGCTGTTGATCCAGGTGTGCAGGTCGCGGGAGAGCTCGAGGTGCCCGAGGCGCAGGGACAGTTGGGTGCGCCAGACGGCTTCGTAGGAGCCGAGGTCGATGTTGGCCCAGAGCAGTGCGGCGACGATGGCGGCCACGAGCACGCCGGCGCTGCCGGACTCAGTTCGCAGAAAGGCTCGCAGCGGTGCCGCTAGATTCCGCTTCCAGATCGTTCGGCCGCTCATCTTGGTTTCGGTCACACGTCACCTTCCGACGCGCTGGCCGGGCCAGCATGGATAGCTAGCTCACGTGCCGCAATGCGGGCACGCGACCCCTCGGTTCAGTACTGATCGCGCGGCCCCAGCTGTGGCCGGCTGCGGAGAGAGCGACGAGGCCCGCCGATGCCCTGCAGGATGCGGGCGACTATCAGTGAGCTCATGGTCGGGACGACCGCGCACATGATCGACGCGATGGTGAACCCGGCGATACCCACGAGGAAGATTCGCCTGCGGCCGTAGCGGTCGCCGAGCGCGCCGGCCAGCAGGATCAGCGCGGCCAGGCCGCGACCTGGATCAGCTCGCTGTCGCAGCTCAGCGCGTCAACGTCGAGCTCGGCATGTCCATCGCCTTCCTCGACGAGGCACTGCAACGCTCGCTCGAACCCGGCGCACCGTCCACCGCGGCCCGGCCGATCACACTGCGAGCCATGCGCGACGCCGGCCTCACCCCCACCGTGTTCGTCGCGCCGATCCTGCCCGAACTGACAGACAGCACCGAGCAGATCGACGAGTTGATCGCCACCCTGGCCGACGCAGGGGCAGGCAACATTCTCCCGACACCGCTGTACCTGATGCGCAGCGTCAAAGACCTGTTCTTCGCCTGGCTGCGCCGCCAGCATCCCGAACTGCTCTCCACGTACGCCGAATTCTACGCGCACGGCTCGCGCACGCCCCGTCATTACCGCGACCTCGTCCGGGCACGGGTGAACCAGGCATTGCAGCGCCACGGGCTGCCGATCCCCGACGACACGACCTCCGACAACTTCGCCCTGCTCGGCAGACGCTCCACCGTCACCGAGCCGACCGCACCGACTCTGTTCTGAGCTGCCGGCACGAGTCACCGGCCATCCGCCAGGACCAGGACCTGCGCCGCAGGCAAGGCGTCGCATCGCGTTCAAGCTGTCGCGGTCGACGGAAACACTGTCGCCGCCTGGGGCGGAACGACAAGCGCTTGCTGCTCGGCCGTGATCGCCGAGCAGCAAGCGGCCTGATTTCAGCGCGGCCCGACGAACTCGGTCCTCACGCTCCATGCGAACTGAATCAGCAGGGTCACCGGGGACTTCTCGGCAATGTCATGCATCACCTTCAAGTCGTCGGGGTCAGGTTCTTCGCTCAGCGTGATCGTGCGCTGCAGGTAACGCTCTGCGCCTTCCTGCTCGGGTTCGTGGTAGTCGATCTCGACGGTGATGTCACCGGCGGTGTCGTACTTATAGTCGACGTACTGCCGCAGCGTCTGAGCACGACGCGAGCGCCATCAACAGGTACTCCGTCGGCGTCGGGCCTTCGCCGAGTGCGCCGTTGTGCGGTTCATCGGCGACGAACGTGAAGCCGCGGGTGGTCATGTCCGTGCGCCGGCGCTCACTGGCCGAAAGGACAGCTCGGGCGGATGCGACGACACGATCCCGATCGGTTTCCATCAGCCGCGCCTTCCTGTAGATCCTGGTAGTGACGGTCCAGATACGCGGATCCAGCAGCAGCCGAGCCGCAGTCTGAGCGGGGGCTGTGGCCGGGCGTATCACCCCGTGACCGAGTACCTCCGGAGGCTAGCCTTCGCGGACTGGATAGTCCAGTTGATCGCTCGTTGCCAGAACCGCTCGGCCCTCGTGAGCCATCACCTCCGGGTGTTTTGAGCTGCACACTGAGAGGCGGCTAGGACCAAGGCACCCCCCAGCTGAACTCGCTCAGCGCCAACCCAGAGATGGACTCATCAGTCCGGTAAGGCCAGGATATGCCGTCGTTGACGCATCAGGGCGGCGATCGTCGTCGCCTCCCGCGACTCGGGCGGACTCAAATCCGGACAACATGAGGAACATCGATGCTCAGTGATCCGCAGTCGCAGTACGAGGCGATCCAACGACGCGAGGAACGACTCGATGGCAGCTTTCTCACCGCGGTGAAGACGACCGGCACCTACTGTCGGCCATCGTGTCGCGCCAAGACCCCTCGCACGGAAAACGTCGACTTTCACCCGACAGCGGCCAGCGCCCAGCTCGCTGGATACCGAGCCTGCAAGCGTTCCTCCCCCGACGCAGCGCCCCCGGCCCGGCCGGCGCCTGGCCAGTCGACGCTCGTCGGGCGTGCTGGAGCGCTCATCGAAGACGGCGTGGTCAACCCTGCTCGCACACGCCGTGACCAGCCTGATCACGATGAAAAGGGCTCAATTAACGGGTCGGCTCGCCGGACGGCTCCAAGAGGAACGATTTGATGTGTTCCAGCGCCATGTCCAGAGCAACTTCCATGGGTGCGACGTTGTGCGCGGCGTTCGCCAGCAAGTAGCCGCCTTGCAAGGCTGCCATCAACCCCGTGGCCAACTTCTCCGGGTCGGCGTCCTGACGCAGTGCACCGCTGTCCCGCATCCGGTGCAGACCATCACTGATCAGCTTTCCCCATGCCGCAAACGTCTCCGACAGCATCGATCGAGCCTGCTCATCTTGATCGGACAGCTCGACAGCCATCGACCCGAGGCCGCACCCGTATCTGCCGTTGTTCAGCGAGTTGGCCTGGACCAGCGCGTTACGCCACCGGACCAGCCCTGAGAACGATCTCAGTCGTTCGAGCCCTCCGCGCTCGCGCTGAAGCACAAGCGCGCCTCGATATTTGACCAACGCGCGCACGAGCTCCTGCTTGTCGGCGAAGTGGTGGTAAAGCTGAGACTTGCTCGTCTGGCTTGCCTCGCGAACGTCGTCAAGGGTCGTCGCGTTCACTCCGCGCACGAACATCAGCCGGTTCGCCGCCTCGAGGATCCGCTCTCGGGTCGCGATGCCCCGTTGACTGATCCTCCGCTGCTTCGTCGGCGCAACCACCTGGTCGTCGGTCATCGGTCAAGTGTATCCAGCGGCGCGCCAGATAGTCCATGGAGAATGGGACCTTGGAGTCCATCCGGCGTTATGTCGCATTCGCGTGATGGTGAGGGACGAACGCATGCGCCGCCCGCTTGATTGAACGGGTGGTATGTCCGCGAGATCATCGATAGGGCGAGTTTTCCTGGACTATTTGGCCCTCGCCGCGCGCAAGCTGCTGCTCAGGAGTTGCTCGGCGATGCGTCGTGAGCGGCGCGCCGGAGGTCAGCGTGTGTCAACGCTCGTGTGACGTGCGTCTGCACGTCACACGCATCACCCGCAGCTGATCCGCGGCGGCGGGTGCGGCCCGTCAAGGGCCGCCTTGAGGAACGTACTGAAAGTCCTCACAGTTCGCCGGCATGCACGGTGTCGGGTCTCAGGACCTGCGTGACAGAACAGTCTCAAGACATGGGTGACACGTCCGGCTAGCCGGGTGGTGACGGCGGCTCGGGCGGGCGTCTGCGGGCGCGGGCTGCGTCGGATATGGCGATCCCGGTCAGGACGAGGGCAGCAGCGGCGGCGACCACGACTGGCGGCAGGGGGAGCATCGCCGGTGTCAGGGCGGCCAGGGCAAGGACGCCGATCAGTCGGGACCGGGACACGCGGCCGAATACCGCGTGCTCGAAGCGGGCGCGCCCGGCCAGGTACAGCGCGGGTCCGCCGAGGATGACGGCGATCCAGGCCGGTGGGGTGTGCCCGAGTGGATGGGCGATGACAAGTTCGGCGCCGACGGCTGCAGCGACCACGCCGGCCACCATGGTCAGGTGGGCGTATGACGTCGATCGGGCGAGGCGGATCGGGTCGGCGGACACGGCAATCGCTTCCGCCAGGACTTGCCCAGAGCGGTAGATGTAGATCCGCCACAGCAGCACGGTGGTCGCGATCGACACTGCGAACGCTGCGGTTTCATCAGGCGCGAAGCCGCTGCTGCTCAGCGCCAGTCCGGTAACCAGGATCAGCTCGCCGAGCGCGATGATGAAGAGCTGCCGGTGGCGCTCGGCAATGTGCTCGCCCGAGATCACAAGGTCTTGGCCGGGCGTACGGCCCGCCCCCGGGGTGGGGAAGCCGATTCTGCCTGCCGTGTGGTCAAGGACCACCGCGAGTGCCCACAACGCGCCACGCGCCGTACCGTGCACGAGCGCCCCCGCGATCCACGGCAGCGCCGACAGGCCGTACCAGAACAGCCCGCGCACGCCGATGCGCTGCAGCTCGTGGCCACGCAGAAAGGCCACGAGGACGAGCCCGCGGCCGAGCTGGATGGCGACGTAGGCGCCCGCGAAGATCAGGCCCGTGTCGCCGAATGCCTCGGGCACCGCGGCCGCCATCACCAGGGTGCCGACCATGGTCGCGATGACCAGTGCCTGGATTGCCGGTTGTTGCGGGTCCGTCCGGTCGGTTAGCCACGCGGTGCTGGACCAGACCCACCACATGGCCCCCAACAGCACCAGCGTCCGGAAGGCACCGCTCCACCCGAGATCCTCGGCCAGGCCGCGCGAGAGCTGAGCGAGCGCGAGGACAAACACCAGGTCGAAGAAGAGTTCCAGGAACGTAGCCCGCTGTGGATCCCCGGCTTTCCGCAGCAGCTCGGCCGCTCTGCTCGTCGTCATCGGCTCGCCCGTTCTGCCAGCTCTGCTCCAGGTTTGGGAGTATTCTGACATGTGACAGCGGCGGTGACCGCGGACGTGCTGCCGTGGACTGGATCGAGCGACCCGCGTTACACGGACGGGCGACGGTCGAGGCGGTGAGTTCCTTCCATCCGTCGCCCCTGGATCGGATTAGTACTCCAACGTCACTTGATCTTTCGGCTGGCTTGGTGACCGTGTTGCGGCGGATGAGCAGCCATCGGTGCTCATCGGGGTGGGTGGCGGTGGTGACCCAGGCCCACAGGTAGTCACGGGGTCCTTTCGCTCCCGGCCTCAACTGTGTAGTTGCCACTCGCGGGGGGAATCCGGTCGGCGAGGTCGTCAACGCGGATGAGGGTGCGGCCGCGTTGACGTGCATTCGTCGGTCGCAGCCGACCGCCAGGACATAGCCGATCCCGCGGCGTTCCAGGTCAGCGCGCAGGCCGGGGTCGGCGACGTAGACCTCGTCGCCGGTCACCCAACCGACGGGGACACCGGCGTGCGGGCTCTACCTTTTATGGACCATTGAGTCCGTAAAAGATGTCCGGAAGTGGCCGGCTGGGTGCCGTCGTTAGGGTAGGTGGCCTGGGGTAGGTCGCCGCCACTGTAGTGCCGGCTTGACCTCAAGAGTGGACTTGACAGACCAGTTCCAGCGCGACTAGCTTCGGGGCGTCCGACTGGGAAGACGATCATCCGCGTTCGTCCGTGAGCGACACGCGCCCATCGATGCACGTGGCGGGCCGGCGCTGTCCAGATCGGCCGGCTGCGTCCTGTGGCCCCTGGCATTAGATGTCGAAACGGGCTTTCCATCCCTGCAACATTTCCACCAAAGAGACAAATGACCGAGGAGACAATTCCCATGAAAGCGATCGTGGTGACGGACAAGGCTGCGGGAACGGCCGGGATGAGGCTGGTGGAGCGGCCTGAGCCGGAACCGGCGCTGAACGACGTCGTCGTTCAGGTTCATGCGTCGGGATTCGTCCCGACTGAGATGGCGTGGCCCTCGACCTGGACCGATCGCCTCGGCCGTGACCGGACGCCGTCGATCCCTGGGCACGAGCTGGCCGGAGTGGTCACCGCTTTCGGCTATGGCACGACGGGACTGTCCGTGGGACAGCGGGTGTTCGGCCTCACGGACTGGAATCGCGACGGCACCCTGGCGGAGTATGTGGCCGTCGAGGTACGCAACCTCGCGCCGCTGCCCGGCGACGTCGACTTCACGGTGGGCGCGAGCCTGCCGATCTCGGGTTTGACCGCATGGCAGGGACTGTTCGAGCACGGCCGCCTTCAGGCGGGGCAGAGCGTCCTCGTGCACGGCGCGGCCGGCGCAGTCGGTTCGATGGTGACGCAGCTCGCGCGTGAGTTCGGCGCCTACGTCATCGGCACCGGACGCGCTGCCGACCGTCAGAAGGCGCTCGACTTCGGCGCGCAGGAGTTCGTCGACCTCGAGAACGACGTCCTCGAAGACGTCGGCGGAGTCGATCTGGTTTTCGATGTCATCGGCGGCGACATCGGGAAGCGGTCCGCAGGCCTGATTCGAGCCGGGGGAACGCTGGTGTCCGTCGTCGGGCCGCCCGAGGCGCGGCCCGCGGACGGCCTGGCGGTCGACTTCGTCGTCGTGTCCGATCGCGCCGAACTGGGTGAGATCGTCCAGCGGATCAGGGATGGCCGGCTGCGGACGAACATCGGCAACGTCGCGACCCTCGACGACGCCGTCGCCGCCTTCAATCCGACCGAGCGGATCACCGGGAAGACGATCATCCGCGTTCGCTCCTAAGAGCCTGGTAAATAAGGGTTTCAGGTGGGTTGATGGCGAGCGAGGCGGCGGGTCATGACGATGATCATGGCCCATTGGACCATCGCGGCGTGGTGGTCGGGTAGCCGTTCGTAGCCGCGGACAGTGCGTCGGCACCGGTTGATCCAGGAGAACGTGCGCTCGACCGCCCACCTGCGGTGCAGGAGGACGAACGTGGTCTGCCCGGCGAGTTTCGCGACGATGCGTACGGTCAGGGCGAGGTGGGCGGTGGCCCAGTCGACGAGCCGGCCGGCGTAGCCGCTGTCGGCCCAGGTCAGCCGGATGGCGGGGAAGCAGGTGCGCAGCGCCCACAGCAGCGGGCGGGCGCCGTCGCGGTCCTGCACGCCGGCGGCGGTGACCAGGACAGCGAGGAGCAGGCCGCAGGTGTCCACGGCGATGTGACGTTTGCGGCCGTTGACCTTCTTCCCCGCGTCATAGCCACGCCCGCCCCGGCCGACGGTCTCCGCGCCCCGTACCGACTGGGAGTCGACCAGTGCGGCAGTCGGCTGCCGGTTGCGGCCCTCGACCTGTTCGCGGACCTGTTCCCGCAGACTGTTGTGCATCCGGTTCAACGTTCCGTCGCGGGTCCAGGCCGTGAAGTAGTGGTAGACCAGCTTGTAGTGGGGGAAATCGGCGGGCAGCGCATCCCACTGGCAGCCGGTCCGGTCGAGGTAACGGATCGCGTCCACCACGTCCCGGCGGGGGTAGATGATCGGCCGGCCGCGTCCGGTCCCGGCCGGCACGTGCGGGGCCAGGACGGCCCATTCGGCATCCGTGGTGTCGGACGGGTAGTGCCGTGGCCGGGCGGTCGGCAGGTGATCGGCGAGGCTGGCCGGGGCGGTAGATGCGGCGACACCGGCGACAAGGTATACAGACAGGGTTGGGCCTTCGGTCGTGCTGGTTTAGGGCGCGTCTCATTTGGATGGTCGTTGGCCTGGGGGCATGATTTGCTCCCGTGGACGAGGCCATGATCCGCACCTGGGCGCCGGATGATCTCTGGGAGATAGCGGCGCCGTTGATCCCGCCCGCGCCGGTTCGTCGGCAGGGTGGTGGTCGCCGGCGGGTGGATGACCGGGCGGTGCTGGCCGCGATCGTGTACGTGACCCAGGCGGGTTGTTCCTGGTGGAAGCTGCCTGAGGCGTCGTTCGGTGTCACCAGGGCCACCGCGCACCGCAGGTTCACCGAGTGGACCGCGGCCGGGTTCTGGCTCCGGCTGCACGAGGCGACCCTGGACCGGCTCGGCGCCGACCGGCGGATCGACTGGTCGAGGGCGGTGGTCGACTCGATCAGTGTGCGGGCGGAAAAAGGGGCGATCTGACTGGCCCAAACCCGGTCGACCGCGGCAAACCAGGCAGCAAACTCCACGTCATCTGCGACCGGAAGGGGCTGCCCCTGGCCGTGCTGGTCACCGCCGCGAACGTCCACGACAGCCAACTGCTGCTGCCCATGCTCGACAGCGTCCCGGCGATCCGCACACCCAACGGGCGCCGCCGGTGGCGGCCAGACAAGTTGCACGCCGACAAGGCGTACGACGCCCGCGAGCTGCGCCGCGAGGTCCGGCGACGGGGGATCAAGGTACGCATCGCCCGTAAGGGCATCGAGTCCTCCACGCGTCTGGGCCGGCACCGCTGGGTCGTTGAAGCCTGCATGTCCTGGCTGATGCGCTACCGGCGCCTCGTTCGCCGCTATGACCGCAAGGGCGATCACTTCGAAGCCTTTGCCACCATCGCCAGCACCCTGATCTGCTACCGCCGCCTCACCAAATGAGACGCGTCCTTAGTCGCCTTTGCTCGTACCGGAGGCCCTTCCTCATGTCACGCCACCACGCCGGCCCCACCGCCGTAGTCGATCTTCGTTACGCCCAGCGATGGCCTGAAACCCTTATTTGCCAGGCTCTTAGAACTCCTAACAGAATGATCATCTGAAGAGTCTGCGGTAGCAGATGATCGCGCAGGCCAGACTCATGAACGCTTCGTGGATGTCGTCGCGGATTTCCCACCGCACGCGCAGCCGGCGGAACCAGTGCAGCAGTGCGATGGTTTGTTCGACGACCCACCGGTGCACGCCCAGGCCGGAGCCGTGTTCGGTGCCGCGGCGGGCGATGTGTGGGGTGATCCCCTTGGCCCGGACGGCGCGGCGGTGGGTGTCGTAGTCGTAGCCGCGGTCGGCGTAGAGCCGGTCGGGTCGGCGGCGGGGCCGTCCGCGTCTGCCGCGCACGGGTGGGATGGCCTCGATGAGAGTGTGTAGTTGGGTGACGTCGTGCCGGTTGCCGCCGGTGAGGCTGACGGCCAGCGGGATGCCCGCGCCTTCGGTGATCACATGGTGTTTCGAGCCGGTCCTGGCGCGGTCGACCGGGCTCGGACCGGTTTTGGGCCACCCTTGAGCGCCCGTACGTGGGATGCGTCGATCACCGCCTTGGACCAGTCGAGCTTGCCGGCGGCGTGCAACTCGGCGAGCAGGACCTCGTGCAGACGCTGCCACACGCCGGCGGCGTGCCACTCGGCCAGGCGCCGCCAGCACGTCATGCCTGAGCCGAACCCGAGTTCCTGAGGCAGAAACTCCCACGGGATCGCCGTGTAGAGCACGAACAGGATCCCGCACAGCACCTGCCGATCCGGGATCCGCCTACGGCCGGGATAACGCTGTCGTCGCTCGATCTGGGGCAGCAACGGCTCGACGCGCTGCCACAGCCCGTCCGACACGATCCACGGCGGCTGCTCACCTCGCCTCACGACCGAGCACTGTAGTTGATCGTCTATGAGGGACAGAAGACCCCTAGATCATTCTGATAGGAGTTCTAAGAGGCACAGGCCGAACGATGACTGACGGCGTGCCGCCTCGGCTGCCGCGACTGGCAACTCCCGCCTGTGGCTGGCCTCATGCGCCTCGGTTGCTGTCGCCGTTGCTGTCGTCAGCTTCTCCCGCCGCGCACCCGGCACGCCGCTAACATGCGGACGTGTGCCGGTACTCCGAGATCACTTACAAGGTCCACTACGTGTGCGTGTCGTGCCGTCGTAGTCACAAGTACGCCTGGGACGGTGCGGAGCACCCATGTACGTCGTGTCGACAGCCGATGGTCTTTGCTGGGCACGACTTCGCGGCGCCCCGTCGCCGGAACGACTCTGGGTGGGCCGCGGTTGCGGCAGTTCTCGGGGCGGGATTGCGCTACGAGGGTTTCGAGGTGTGCGGGTGTTCGCGGGAGCCGAAGTTCCGGCCACGAACGCGCGCGCAAGTCCGGATGCGGAGGCGGGTCGCCAGCCGCCTTGGGCTGTCGGAGGCTGAGGCACTGGCTGCTCGGGATCCCTACGACTTTGGTTGAGGGGCATGTTCCGGATCCTGTCGCGCCGGTCGGGCCGACAGTGCGGCTTCTGAACCGGGTCCGTGCGCGCCCGTTTGTCGCAGGCGTCCTGATGTGCTGATGTCGTGAAACATAAGGGGCCTGGTCGACGCGATCGGCATCGACCAGGCCAGGGCACCATCAGAGCCAGATGGTCTGCTTCGTGTAGCTAGGCGTGAAGTCTCGATAGACGTTGATCCACTGGCTTGCTGTTCCCTTGGCGCAGAAGGCGCGTCCGTCGAAGGTATTCGAGACCTTGAGCTCCACCTTCGGGTAGATGATGTTGTCGCCAGCGTCTCCGCCACTCCACATCTGGCGATAGGTCCAAGTTGTCCAAACCGCCCCCGTGATCTGCGTAATTGTGCCCCCATTTGGGCAGTTCCAGTTGCCGATCACGACGTAAACCCACCCGTCCGGTGCTGCCTGGGCCGGACTGGCAGCGAGAACACTGCCGGCCAAGGCTCCCAGGCCGATGAGCGCCGTACCGATTCGACGCTTCGCATTGACTCCCATGCTTCCTCCTCTTTCAGGCCATTGATGCCGACGTAGTCGTCCTTCCTCCCTAGGTGCGCCCAGTCCATCGGGCCTAAGTTGTATGGACGCTTTCGTCACCGTCGATGATCGGATGAGCTGGCGGATGCGGACGACTGATTGCACGTCTAGTACTCCAGCCGGAGATGTTGATCTGAGTCGGGGCGAGGTTCCCCCGGGGCTGGAGTGGGTGCAGCCACCGTCGAGCATGGACGGTTGTGTGGACTGACCATGACGCGGCGGTGGCTGCGGCTTACAGGGTAGACGCCCAGCGGTGGCGTGTGTTGTTCGACGACCTGATGTTGACCGTGGGATCGCGTTTCCGCAGGCCGGAGCCGCGTCGGCGGGTGCGGGACTTCGTGCGGGGCTTGTTGGCGCCGCTGCCGCGGAAGAACTGTTGGACAATCGCCGAGCACGCCGGGGACGCCTCGCCGGACGGGATGCAGGACCTGCTCGCCCGGGCGAAGTGGGACGACGAGCAGGTCCGCGCGGACGTGCGGGGGTTCGTCGCGGAGCACCTGGGTGACCCCGACGCGGTTCTGGTCGTAGACGAGACAGGAGATCTGAAGAAGGGCCATCACACCGTCGGGGTGCAGCGCCAGTACTCGGGCACCGCCGGGAAGATCGAGAACTGTCAGCTGGCGGTGCATCTGGTCTACGCCACCGAGGCCGGGCACGCCCTGATCGACGCGGCGCTCTACCTACCCAAGGTGTGGTGTGAGAACCCGTCACGCAGGAGCGAGGCAGGTGTCCCCGACGAGATCAGGTTCGCCACCAAGCCGCAGCTGGCGGCACGGATGATCGACGAGGCTGTCGCCGCCGGCCTGCCGTGTCGATGGGTGGCCGGCGATGAGGCCTACGGCGGTGACCCGCGGCTGGCCGCCGCGCTACGCGGTCACCGCCTCGGCTACGTCCTCGCGGTGGCCTGCTCCCATCAGGTGATCACCGGCATCGGCAGCCGGCGGGTCGACCACCTCGCCGCCGGCCTGACCCGTACCGCCTGGCAGCGCGTCTCGGCCGGTGCCGGCGCCAAGGGGCACCGCTACTACGACTGGGCCTGGATGCCGTTGCCCGCGCACGCCGACGCACACGCCGGCCACCACTGGCTGCTGATCCGCCGCCACCGCCGCACCGGTGAGCTGGCCTTCTACCGCTGCTGGTCACCCGAGCCCGCGCCACTGGGCGCGCTGGTGTCCGTGGCCGGCCGCCGCTGGAAGATTGAAGAGTCGTTCCAGACCGCGAAGACCGCCCTCGGCCTGGACCAACACCAGAACCGGCGCTGGACCTCCTGGCACCGATGGACCACCCTGGCGATCCTCGCCCACGCCTTCCTTGCCACCGCCACCGCTCGCCGAACCCAACCGAGCCCGTCCGGGCTGATCCCACTGACCGTCAACGAACTCCATCGCCTGTTCAACGCCCTGGTCATCGAACCCAGCCGACGCCACGCTGACCAGCTCAAGTGGTCGATCTGGCGACGGCGCCACCAAGCCCGAGCCAAAGCCAGCCACTACGCCCGACAAGCCCTCACCGAACCGTGATCACGATCTCCGGCTGGAGTACTAGCCCCTGAGTGCAATAAATGGCCAATGGATGCCCAGAGCGGTTCCGGGGGTCGTCGTGGTCGGCCGTACCGCCCGCCGAGGCCGACGCCGGCACGCGCCGGATGGTCGGAGCAGCAGCACCGGGTCGGCTGGCTGCTCCGGGTCAACCGCCTTTACAGCGGCGACGAGCGTTGGCAGCGCGAGTCGGAATTCGCCGCCGACTTCCATGGCGGCTGCTGGCCTGAGCGGACGAGCGTCTACCGGATCTCCCGCTGGGAAACAGCTGCTGTCCGTGTGCCCTACCTGGCGGTTCGGCGGTACGAGGAACTCCTGCAGTTGCCGGCGCATCGGCTCGTCGTGCTGATCGACACCGTTTACCGCTACTCCGCCGCGGTCTCCGGCGCCGCGCCCCTGCTACAGAGGCAGCCGTTCCGGGATGTTCCGGAAAGTGTCGACCGGATGGAAGAGCTGGTGGAGGCCGTGCAGTCCGACGACGTGGTGACCGGGGTGCAATGGGACGAGCTGACGGCCCTGCTCGGCGGGGCCGGCCAGGTGATTCTGCCCCGATCCACGTGGGCCCATTTGGCGGAGCGACTCCTGGCCGAGATGATCGTGGCCGACGGCGTGGCCTGGGCCCAGCGCTACGAGGCGCTCAACCGCCTGCTCGCCCATCCGCTCGGACAGCAACCCGCGGTCGCGGCCTGCGCCAGCCTCGCGGCCGACCGCACCAACCAAGTGTTCGTCGAGACGGTCAGCGCACTAGACAGCAGCCCCCACCCCGATGCTGCCGCACACGTAATGGCACAGCTCGTCCATCCCACCAACGACCGCTCCCAGTACGGCGCTCTCCTCGCCTGCGTCCGTAAGCTGCGCTACGGGCACTTCACCGAGTCCCAGGTACGACGACTGGTACCAATCGTCAACAACTTCGCCGCCGACCCCGTTCACTACGAGGACACCCGCCGGCTCGCAACCGAGCTGCTCCGTCGGATCCCGGCGGATCTGCCAACCGACGCTCGCCTGCGGCTGCGCCACGCAGCCTACCCGGCCCGCGGGCCATACCACCCACCGCTTGGGACCGACTCGCAGTGGGCCTTGGCAGAGCGGATCGCCAACACCTCGGTGGCCGGCATGGCCAGGGAGGCTCCCCGCTTTCCGGACACGCTGCTACCGACCTTGGTCCGGGAGATGTTGTTCAGTCCTGTCTTCGACGTACGGCTGTACGCGGCGATCCTCCTGTTCGGCACGCCGTACCGTTCACCGCTGGCGACCGCCCTGGCAGTTGAGCTCCAAAGCCAGGTCGGGACCGGCGGCACCAACCTAGCCCGCACCCTGCTCGAAGCACTCCGGATCCTGGGAAGCGGCGAGCAGCGCCCCCTAGTCGAGAGATTGACCATCGCGGCCGGTCTGCCGTCCGTTGTCACCCTCGCGGCGGCCTCAACGATCGGACACATCGGCGGTAGCAGCCCCGACCGCTACTGGACGACTGCGATCGAACACCATCTCCGAGTCTGGCGGAGTACCGGGAGCAGGACGAGCGCCTCTGCGTTGGACGGACTGATCTACGGCCTCGGCATCACACGCAACATCCCCCTGCTCCGACTCGTCCACGCGCACCCTGGTATCCCCTCTCCCGCCCGAGTCGCCGCAGGCTGGTGGCTCAACCTGCCGAGGTGGGTGTACGAGGGCGCAAATCGTTAGCGCCCCAACGGCGGGCGCATCGGGCTGACCGTCTCGTGAGGACAGCAGCTGTCTGGCCCGCGCTGCGTCCCGTGCCTGCGAGGGGCCAGAAAGGGGTCGCCAACTCCTGTCGATCCGGGCCTGAGATGTACTGCTGGTGCGCCGCCGGGGACTCGAACCCTGAATCCCCCCGGCCGGCGGTGGATCAGCTCAGATCGGGCCGATCGACGTCCTGACCTGGGCGAGGTCTCTCGTTGCCTTACAGCGGTTGCCAGCCCTTGTCGGCGTCAGTTGTGCCCGGCCTGTGCCCGATGATCACGCCAGTCCATCGCTAGCCCCCAGGTTGCGGCCCGGGCATTACGAGTCGGTTCCCGACTGCTGGTTGCCTTGGTGCTCGACAGACGGTTGTTGCTGATCACGCCCCCGGCCGTCTGCCAGTGGTCGTTGGTTGCCTGCTTGGTCGGCTGCTCGTTGGCCGGCTACGGTCTCAATGCCGCCGACGCTTGCTATCAGGGAGCCCGCTAGGGATTTCCCGACGACTACTGTCCGACCCAACCGGATACTCGCGTCCGACGTTCCTTTGAGGACTGGCCCGCCAGGTGCCTGACGGCGGTGTTGGGACAGCAGTTGGAGGCTGGAGGCGCTTCCGCTCTTCTTCCTTTGCATACTCCAGGAGCTTCGGCACGGCTTCCTCATCGCTCTTGGCACCCGTGAGGGCTCGTGCAGCCTTGATGACGGCGGCGTGCAACGCGACGAGTCTGTCGGCCTGGTGCGGAAGCTCCAAGCTCTCCTTCTGAGAGTCAGGCGACCGGTCAAACGAAACGACTACCTTGCCGTGCTCGTCGACGAGCACGAAGACGCTCGCATGCGGCCACCGCGGCTTCTTTGCCTCGGTCATGCGCCGACCCTAGACCGAACCCATCGCTGTTGGTAGACGCCGTCGACGAACCGCTGGAACCCGGGCAGACGGCACACGGTTTAGGAAAGGTGTAGCGCCCGCTGGGCGGACTATCACTCCACCAGGGCATCCGCCCGCCAGGCCGCCAGCACGGCGCTTGATCATTCCGCGCATGTTCCGGATCTTGACAAGCCACCTATCCACCGGAACGCGCATAGCACGTCGGTCAGCTGGCCGTTGCCTGGTTGGGAGAGCACGACGCTGGGCGCCTCAGCAGCCCTCGCCGGCGGTCAGGCCCTTCAGCCATCGGGTGGTGCGTCTTATCCGTGGGCGGCGCGGCGACGTGGTACGACTGCTTCAGTGACAAGCCGACGAAGCGGGCGGGCCGGTGACGACGAACAGAGTGGCCAACCTGCTGCGCAAGGGTGAGAGTCCGCAGCGGCCGATCTTCTTGGAACTGTTCTTCGATCTGGTGTACGTCTTCGCGCTCACCCGGGTCGTGAACGAGTTGGTGCTGGACTACACCAGGGGCCGCGTCGCCGAGACGTTGACCACTTCCCTTTCGGAAAACGGCGAGACTCTGCTGCTGTTCCTGGCCATCTGGTGGATCTGGACCCAGACGGCGTGGATGACCAGCAGATTCGACCCGTTTCAGCCGGCGATCCAGTTCGTTGTCCTCGCGACGATGTTCGGGAGCCTGTTACTGGCGGTCGCGATATCCGGGGCTCTCAGTGAGACCGGCCTGCTCTTCGCGAGCACGTACGCCGCGATCCAGGTGGGCCGCACCCTCTTCTTCGTACTCACCATGCGGGGCCACGATCTGCGCCGCGTCAACATGCTGGCGCTCGTCTGGTTCGGCGCGTCAGCCGTACCGTGGCTCGCCGGAGCTTTCGCACCAGAGCTGACGCGCAATTTGCTGTGGCTGCTGGCCTTGGCGATCGACTACCTGGGCGGCACACTCGGCTGGCCGGTACCGCGGCTGGGGCGCTCGCAGGTGTCCCCGTGGGCCGTCGCGGGCGAGTACCTGGCCGAACGCTACTGGCTGCTCATCATCGTCGCGCTTGGTGAGACGATCCTGACCGCCGGAACGGCTTTTCTACACGGTCCGATCGTGGCTGAACGAACATTGGCCCTTGTACTGTTGTTCGTCACCACGGTGTTGCTGTGGCGGATCTACTTCTACCGAGCCGGCCAGATCTTGGGCGAGGCCATCGCGGCATCCGCCGATCCTGGCCGGCTCGGTCGGTCGGCCGAGCTCTCCCACCTGCTCATGGCGCTCGGCATCGTCGCCACCTCAGCCGGTTCCGAACTCGTCCTCATAGATCCATCCGGACACGCCAAACCGGCCTGGGTCGCCGCCATGCTCGGCGGGCCCGCGCTCTACCTCGCCGGGCGCTCAGTATTCGAGCACGTGGCCTTCGCCCGCGTGTCCCGGCCACGGCCGATCGGGATCCTCGTCCTCGCGGCCATAGCGCCGGTGATGGTCGGCCTGCCGCCACTCGGGGTCGCCGCAGCAGCTGCCGCCGTCCTGCTCGGCGTCGCCGTCTCGGACGCGATCCGAGCCCACGGAGGCCCACTGGAGCAGGCCTCGCCGCCCCGCTGACGCGTGCCCGTTGCCCCACCTCTGCTGCACTAACGGCCGCGACAGGATCCGTCCGGTTGACCGGCGGTGCTGTTCCGTCGGCCGCTGCTGCGAGCGCTATCCGAGTACCCGTTAGATCCAGCTCGTGCACGCGGTGCTCCGGAACGCCCTGCAAGATGCCATGCGAGAAGAGCCGGTGTCGCGCAACGTCGCCAAGCTGGTTTCGCGTCCCCTCGCCTCAGGCGTCACTCGCTGGCAAGCAGAGTAGACGCCACGTGCGACACGCCCTCCCGCCTATCGGAACTCGGCAACCGCCTCGTCGGCATCCTCTACGGCTGCCTCAAAACAGGCACCACCTACGACGAGGCCACCGCCTGCGACAGGGCTGAGCACCCAGCGGCTGGACGAGCTTGATCGGGCAAGCCTTGCTCACTCGGACGCCGCCGCGGTGTCGATACCTCTGCCCGGTTGATGGGTGGTCCTCCGATCGCCCGGGTGTCACGTAGGACAATTCAAGCAACACTCATGACCGTGACATATGCACCCCACGCCCAGCCAGCCGCGGTGACCGCCAACGGCCACACCGGGCAGGTTCACTTCGACGGCACCTACATCACCATCACCCGCAAGGGCTTCCTCGCCCGCGCCTCAGTGGGCAAGGGCGAGAAGCGGATACCACTCGGCTCGGTCAGCAGTGTGCAGTGGAAACCTGCAGGCGGCCTGGTCAACGGATTCATTCAGTTCGAGATCCCCGGGCAGGGCGGGTCTCGGTCGGCGTTCGGTAAGCAGACAACCGATGCGGCTCGAGACGAGAACTCCGTGGTCTTCACTAAGAGCCTGGTAAATAAGGGTTTGGGTCGGCTGGATGGCCGGGCAAGAGATCGATGATTCCGCCGGGCCGGCGTGGCGGCGTGACATGGGGAAGGGCCTTCGGTACGAGCAAAGGCGACTAAACCAGCACGACCGAAGGCCCAACCCTGTCTGTATACCTTGTCGCCGGTGTCGCCGCATCTACCGCCCCGGCCAGCCTCGCCGATCACCTGCCGACCGCCCGGCCACGGCACTACCCGTCCGACACCACGGATGCCGAATGGGCCGTCCTGGCCCCGCACGTGCCGGCCGGGACCGGACGCGGCCGGCCGATCATCTACCCCCGCCGGGACGTGGTGGACGCGATCCGTTACCTCGACCGGACCGGCTGCCAGTGGGATGCGCTGCCCGCCGATTTCCCCCACCACAAGCTGGTCTACCACTACTTCACGGCCTGGACCCGCGACGGAACGTTGAACCGGATGCACAACAGCCTGCGGGAACAGGTCCGCGAACAGGTCGAGGGCCGCAACCGGCAGCCGACCGCCGCGCTGGTCGACTCCCAGTCGGTACGGGGCGCGGAGACCGTCGGCCGGGGCGGGCGTGGCTATGACGCGGGGAAGAAGGTCAACGGCCGCAAACGCCACATCGCCGTGGACACCTGCGGACTGCTGCTGGCGGTCCTGGTCACCGGCGCGCAGGTGCAGGACCGCGACGCCGCCCGACCCCTGCTACGGGCGCTACGTGCCTGCTTCCCCACCATCAGCGTGACCTGGGCCGACAGCGGCTACGCCGGCCGGCTCGTCGACTGGGCCACCGCCCACCTCACCCTGACCGTACGCATCGTCGCGAAACTCGCCGGGCAGACCACGTTCGTCCTCCTGCACCGCAGGTGGGCGGTCGAGCGCACGTTCTCCTGGATCAACCGGTGCCGACGCACCGTCCGCGACTACGAACGGCTACCCGACCACCACGCCGCGATGGTCCAATGGGCCATGATCATCGTCATGACCCGCCGCCTCGCCCGCCACCAACCCACCTGAAACCATTATTTACCAGGCTCTAAGAAGCAGATGCCCGAGTTCGAGCGGCTGCGCGCTGTGATCGAGCAGGCAATCGCTGCCCGCCACAACGCGCCGTCACAAACGGCCGCACCAGTGTCGGTCGCCGACGAGTTGGCAAAACTCGCCGCGCTACGGGATCAGGGACTGCTGTCTCCCCAGGAGTTCGAGCAGCAGAAGGCCCGGCTGCTCGGCTGAAGGTGATGTTGTAGCCCGGACACGAAGCGGACTGCGACCCAACGGACCCGGATTTCCAACGGCGCCACGCCCGCGAGGTCCGGGTCCCGTCTTTCGGATCTCGGAGGGGTGAACGTGGCTCTCTGGCTGACCTCTTCATCCCGAACGCGGGTACGGGACGTCGTCGGATCACATCCGGTGTCGTCCTACGCCTCGGAGCATGCGGCGTCTGCTGCCTTGCGTCGTCTCCTGCCGTCCGCTGGTGGTCGTCTCGCTGCCTATTCGCTGCTTCCTTGCGCCGCTCCGCGCCGAAAATTTAGCCTGCACGGATGCTGACCGAGCCGCGCGGCACGATGCATGGGTGGATCTGGCGCGCGAATCTGCTGCCGTTCGTCGAGACGATCGCTGACCTTGTGCGGTGCCGGCTCGACGAGAGCGGGCTCACCGCGGGAGTCGAGGACTCCGACGCCAACAACGACCTCTGGTTCACGCTCGTCCTAGACGGGCAGCCGCGCGTCGAGATGCACTTCGCGGGCACGGACGACCAGGTGTTGGTCGACCTGGAGTTGGACGGCACCGACGAGTCGTTCGAGATCAGGGCCGCTCTATTGCTCGGCATCTGTAGCAGCTACCGCCTGGCTCCGGAGGCCAGCTGACTCGACCTGCGCATTACGAGTCGGCTCCAAGGCGCTGGTCCGCCGCCTGGTCCTCCTGCTCAACATGGTGTCCAGGTCCGCGATCGTTCGCTATTGCTCGCCGGTTTGGCTGCTTGCTTGGCTGCTCGGCAAGTCCGGATGCCGCTGCGCCGTCATTGACACCTGGCACCTCATCCGATGGAGGTTCACCGCTCGTGCGCGGGCCGGGGCGCGCCCGCCGGACGCTGGCTCAGCAAGTGCCGCAAAACATCGGGGCTCGCCGCTAGAACGGCCACCTGATCACACCCGACGCCGGGGCGGGTACCGCGGATTGAGATTGCCTCTACCTCGGTGCCCGAGTCGATCAGCCTCGCCAGCGTCCGGGCCTTTTGCTTGTTGACATACGCGGCCATGTACTGCCCTGTGGCGTCGTACACCGCCACCGCGTTTGGGTCGTAGGGGTTTTCCGGCTCGCGGACGAGCCTTACGGGGTCGCCGGGGTGGAAGTTGCCCGCCCGGCACTCGGCCTGGTGGTGAGCTTCACCGCGTAGCTGGGAAATGTAGATGCCAGCGCGAGGCAGTCGGCGATCCGTCGGTCCGACGAGTAGGCCGGTATCGTCCTCGCAGAGCCGCAGGACGTACTCGCCGCCCATGTCCCGGTAGGGGATCAGACGCAGCGTCGGCAGGCCGTCCGCACCGACGAACCGATCACGGCTGCCGTCCTGCGGCGCATACCACCGATCCGGTAGGCCCTCGCCCTCTCCCGTCTGACTCGATATGGCTTGGACTGGCGTCGTCCGCTGCGTGGCTTCCCCGCTCGCCTCGTCCAGCCGGCTTGTCCTCCGGAGCAGCCTGTCCATGAAACCCATCGGCACACATTGTCAGCCGAGGCGCCGGTCCTCTACCCCGAGTCCCCGGCCGCGTCGGATACCCGACGGTCGCGTCATCGTCCCCCGCAAGCCGCGCCGGATGGCGTGGGCGCCCCGGACGACGCCGAGGACGCCGCCTGACCGGCAGTGCATCCCACGCACCACGTCCAGCAAAGCGGCGGGTTCGGCTGCCAGGACACAGCATGGTTGGCGAGCCGGCCCTAAGGTTGTTTCATGACCCACCCTCGCCTCCGGAGACTGTCGGCGGTCGTCGGCTGGCTGCTCTACCTCACGGCGGGCGTCGGGCTGTGGTTCAGATGGGACTTGGGAGTCTGGTTGCTCACGGGCGCAGGTCTGCTCGCCATTCAGTGGTCGCGTGGCTTCCGCCGACCGGAATGGGCGCGCGTCCAGAAAGATCCAGAGCCCGCCGAAAAGGTGCTGCGGTGGTATCCGAAGTGGTGGTAGGCGGTCAGGATGGATCGGATCCCGCATATCCCAAGGGTCGGGTGGGTGCTGGTGGCCAACGAACACGACGCGGCGGTCGTCGGCGTCAGGAACTCCTTGACCCCCAGGCAACCAACGCTGCCCGATGACCTGGAGCGCCGTCAGCGTTGACCTGCTGCGATCGTCCTTGGCTGTGGAGATGCGCGACACGCTCTGGGATTCCGGCGGGCCGCGACCGGAGTATGGCGTGCGGCCCACTGCGTCTGGGCGGTGAAGTGTGCGGAGCTGCAGGCCGACGAGCTGGGCGCTCTCGCGTCGGAGCTCGACGCAAAGGTGGTCACCAAGGAGCAAGCTCTTGTGGTGGTGGGCGAGACCAGGCAGGCCCTCATGCGTCTCTACGAAGTCCTCGAGGACCTGAACAAGCATTCGTTCGAGGACCGGACTCCGCCTGCCTCTGGCGGGTTTCGGCGGCGGCTCAAGGACGAGGTGTTCAGGTTGGCCAGCGAGACTTTTGGCCTTCAGCAGGCAATCCGGCGTCTGTTCGAGCCGGCTGACCACACGGCCGACGCGCTGCTATGACCTCAGCTAAAGAAGCATCTGCGGCAAGGGGTCCGTGCAGGCTCAGGTGCCGGTGCTGAGGATTCGAGCGCGAAACACCCCCACGCCGGACGGCAGGCCGCTGCGACCGAGCGCGATGATGGGGCACCGGTCGATGGTGGACGGCCAGACCGGCCCGGCTCACCCGATTGCCCCGCCCGCCTCCGCCGGCGCACCGCGTTCAGCGGACTGGCAGCGCCTTCGTGCCACCGCCCTTGATCGAGTGGGTCACCTTCGGACCCCCCGACCAGTAGAAGCAGCGGATCCCCCGGTCACCGCGCGCCCACGCCTCCGCGGCCGGCACCAGGTACGAGGTGCCCGTCCGGTAGCGCAGCACGCCGTCGACCGGGACCTTCGCGTACCGGGCCACGAGGGCCCGGCACTTCGCGTGCACGCCGTCCTCGTCACGGCTCGCGTCCGCGTACGAGGTGTCGGGCGCCGTCCACGAGCCGACGTACTCGAACGTGTGCGGCCGGGCGCAGGCGGTCTGCTCGAAGGCGCCGTACCGGTCCTCGTTCAGGCACCCGAAGGCCAGCGGTGACGGGCCCTTCAGTGCGTCCCGCAGGCTGCCGGTGTGCTGCACGGGGTGGTCGTCCGGATGCCGTTGCGCGGAGCCGCCGTCGGCCGTGTCCAGCTCAAAGATGTCGCACCGGAACCAGCGACTGCCACCCTGCCATCCGCCCGGGGACGGGGGCGCGACCTGCACCGTCAGGCGAGCGCCCCGCCAGTCGCCACCGACGAACGCGGTCGCCTTCGCGTCGCATTCGGCGAACGCTGGTCGCAGCACCGCCGAGCCCACCGGCGGCGGGGTTTCCCGTTCGGCTACCGCGCCGGTGAAGGTGCCCAGGTAAAAGGTCTCCAGCAGGTGCTGCCGCGTGCAGTCGACCGGCTGGTAGCTGGTCAGGTAACTCGACGGTTCGGGAATCACGTGGCAGTCGCCCACCTTCGGGGTGAACTGCACGGCCGCCGCGGCGGGCCGCCAGTCGTCGGTCAGGTCGCCGTCCAGCCCGGCCGGTGCCCCGCACCCCGCCATCGCCGTCACCCCGGCCAGGGCGGCCACCGCCACCCGTACCCGCCACCGTCGCATGTCACCCTCCCCGTCGTGCCGGCGCAGCATATGCCACCCGGAGGCATCGCCAGGGTCCCCGTCCGTCGTGCGACATCCGGCGGAGGCCAGGCGCTGAGAGGGCGCGGGCGGCCCGTGACGACCCCGACGGCCAACGGCTCAGGGGCGGTCCCGGTCTTTCGTCACACCGCATGCTGACCACTCCCGCCCCGCGCAAGACGCTGCAGCCACTTACCTGGCTGCTCCCCACGTGCTTCCCGATCCCCGGCGGGGCGGCCGTAGCGTCCCCGGCACCTAACGCTCTACTTCGCCGCATTTTCCAAGGTGCAGCACGAGCGTCTTGTCCCTCAGCGTGACCGATGGCCAAGACGGCGGCCATGGGCCGGCGGCATGAGTGCACGCCGGCTCGCCGAGGACAAGCCATCGAGACGGCAAGCGGCGTTGTCACAGCGCGATGGGTTGATAGCTCAAGGCGGCGTCGACGATGTCCTCCGGGGACGCATCGACCAGCTCCGGTGGTGGAAAGAAGATCAGACTGCTGACTCGTGGGTGCAGGACGTGGCTGTGCAGCAGGCGAACGTAGTAGTCGGTGCCGTCGTCGGCGCGCTGTATCCGGCGGACGATCTCGAACAGCTCGTCGCGGGTGACGTTCTCGACCTTCGGCGAAGCGGATCGGGCGGCCTCGATCGCAAAGTCCTCGACGTTACGAGACTTCCAGTAGATGCGGAAGTCGTAGGCGGTGTAGGCGTGGCCGGTGCCGGCGTTGAACGCGGCGATTGCCGAGTCGGCCGACTCGCCGCGCTCCAGCAGCTTCGCGATGGTCGCTATGGCGGTAGATAGGTCGGCGATGCGTTGCTCCGGGGCCACCGGCGGGCAGAGTTCGGGACGCAGCTCCATCCAGACAATGTCTGTGGACCGACCGGCATAATCTCCTCGGCGCACCGACCGCCCATCAGCAGTGAGCGGAGGTCGTCGCCCGCCTGACACTCGGAAGCCAGCATGGCATACGCCTTCGGATCCGCCGAAGAGGTCACCGAGCAGGAAGCCCTGCTCAGAGGTTTGCCGGTGGGATTCGGGTCTCAACTCGCGGGATCCATACCGACGCCATCACGACGGCGCCCAGAGCCGTACGTCGATGCGGTATGGCCCTCGTGATCGGCGTTGGCAGGCCCCAGGCCGACAGCCGGCACCAGCCAGGCGGGGAGCAGCGAAACCTGACCACTTCGGTCTTCTCTGGGAGGTCACGCCGCACCGCTCGACCGCATCACCGCAGGTCAAAGCCGTCGTCCCTGTCCGGTGTCGGTGAGCCCTTCGGGCGCGGTGACCACTTCGCCAACCTGCACCCAATCTACTCCCACTTGCAAGGCCAGGCCATCCAGCGGCTCCTTACCGCCCTGACCTGCGCATACTCCCCTGCCAGGCGACATAGATTGCTGTCGACTGCTGCGCAAAACCGCTGAGCACTCCGGTGTGAACCGGGACGCTGCAATGCGTCTGACCTGGAAAAGCGTAAAGCCGCAGGTGGACGCGGACGCCGTTGAGTGCAGTTGAGCGCCGTTGAACGCAGTTCAGCGCCGTTCAGCGCATCCCGCTGCTCCCAATCCGCTCCCCGATCACGGGCTCAACCTGTCAGTCCCTTGGAAGCGTGGAGGGTTGTTTAAGTTCGGTGACGAACTTCTTCCCGCGTCCCCGGGTCCTGGCCCGGGGCCCTCGCAGCGCACGGCCGGTGCGCAGACAGGCCGTCAGCTCACGGCGTAGCGCTCCGCGGCCCTGCATGTATAGGGCCTGGTAGATGCCCTCGTGCGAGATCCGCATCGTCTCGTCCTCGGGGAAGTCGACCGGGAGCCGGTTGGCGATCTGCTCCGGACTCCATGACGTCGCCCAGCGCCGGTCCTGACGACGCCCATGACGACGCCCGATCCAGCGGACCTGCGGTCCTTCAACCCCGCTGCCGTCCGGAGCGCGGACCGTGCCAGCCAGCCGCTCCTGCACATACTGCCGCAGCCGGTCATTCGCGGCGAGCTTGCTCACCTTCGGCCGACGCGCTTGGCGGTCGGCGTGCCACTGCGCGACCGAGGCCCGGTAGTCCAACCGGCCGCAACGAGTGGCCGCGTTACGCCGCAGCTCCCGCGAAATCGTCGCCGGGGACCGCCCCAGATGGCGGGCGATCTCCCGCACTCCGCGCTCCTGGGCGCGCAGCACGGCGGTCTCCTCACGCTCGGCGAACGACAGGTAGCGGCCAGACGGCGGGTCCAGGCTGATCGACGGCATGCCGTCACCCTCACGGAACCACCGCGGCCCCAACGGCATCGACACATCACACGCGACAGCGGCGTCCTCGCTCGACAGCCCTCGGCGATCAGCCGCCAGAACCGTTGCCGTTCCTCACGCCGATTGACCGGGGGCCGCCCAGGTGACGAAGCGGCGGCCGACCAGCCAGAATCGCCTCACGCGCCCTTCCTTGCGCCACAACATCCTCCCGCACGATCGAGGTGTTGCGACGACCGGTTGAATTCGCCGAATACACCGCCGCCGAATACACCAAGGCGTGCCGGCGGTTGGGCATCCTGCAGTCGATGGGTCGCGTCGGCTGCGCCCTGGACAACGCCGCCGCCGAGGCGTTCAACTCCACCATCAAGGTCGAGTACATCCACCGGCAGCGGTTCCACACCCGCGCCGAGGCCCGACTCAAGATCGTCACCTGGATCGTCGGCTTCTACAACACCCGCAGACGTCACAGCGCCTGCGACGGCATGTCACCCATCGACTACGAACACTTCGTCGCCGAAGCCCGCCGGGCCCAGGCAGCTTAAACAACCCTCCACGGTTCCAGGAGATTGACAGAGCGTATTGGCACCTGCCCGCCCTGAGAGCGGGCATTCCGCCAAGGGTGACGGCAGGGCGGCCCCAGAAGGCATTGGTAGTACCGACAATCGGGCCGGCTACGCCGTCGGTGCCGATAGGCTCCGTTTCACTGGCGTGATCTTGAAAAGCGTGCTCAGCCGCGTCTACCCCGTCTGGTCGGAGGCCCCGCCGCGCCACCCGTAGCGGCCATGCCGCCGCTGGGGCGCGTGCTTGTCCGGCGTGTACCATGCCAGAACCGCACTGCCCGGCACTTCGCCGTCGGCCAGAACACCTCATAGCGGCTCTACGAACTTGGTGGGGGACGAGTTTCGCGGCCGCCAGCTTCGGACGCGGTGTGAGGATGTCCGTGCCATGCGGTGATCGTTCGTGGTGTGGCTTTCGGATCAGTTAACGCAGAACTCGTTGCCCTCCGGGTCCTGCATGACGAGCCAGAAGCCCTCCTCATTGTCAACCCGCCGGTAGATGGACCCACCAGCAGCCATCAGCCGGTTCCCGACCGCCTCGATCCGTGCCCGGCGCTCGGCGTCCGGTGGCGGGCCGCCGGCCTTCACGTCGAGGTGGACTCGGTTCTTTGTGATCTTCGATTCGACTTCATACTGGAAGAATCGGACATCTTTCCCGAAGTGCATAGGGCAACCTCGACAAACCAAGAACCGAACCAGCTTCAAATTCCGGCCAACGTCAGCACGTGATCGAATCCGCGAAGCTGGGCTGGCGAACTCACCATCGGCAGTACCAGGGCCGGTACCCCGGCGGTCACGGAACCGCCGTCGCCGCTGGGATGGTCACCGACCATCAGCGTTCGATCTGGCTGTGCCGCCAGGGCGTCGAGTGCGGTGCGCCAGATCCGTACATCGGGTTTGACGAAGCCGACCTCGTAGGAAAGTATGAATGCATCGATGTAGCGGTCAAGCCCGTGCCTCGCAAAGCATTTGCGAATGTCCCAGCCGACGTTACTGACCACGCCAAGGCGAATATCGCGGGCGCTCAGGGCGGCGAGAGTGGATGACGTGTCCGCGTACGGCTCGAGTGCTTCGGCGTGCGTTTCGTGCAGGGCTCGCGCAAACGGCAGGTCCACCCCACGGATTTGCTGCAGGACAGCCAGAATCGCCCGGTCCCACACCTGTGGGTCCAAGTCCCGGGCGATGTGAGCAGGGTCCGTAGCCGTTGTCCGCAACAACTCAGCGAAATCCGCGGCGATGCGCTGCGCCTCACCGACGGCCACCTCCCGGCCGACTAAGGCCGCCGCGCTGCCGACCCAGCGGTTGGGGTCTCTGGCGAACAGGGTCCAAGCGAAGTCGAACAGGACGGTTGTCACGGGTTTCGAAGGCACCAGGTCACCCTAGATCAGCGGGACGATTGACGTGGGCCATGATGCTTCTGACTGCGCTCGACGCAGAACAGGTTGCCCTCCGGGTCGGCCCTGGTCACCCAACCGGGGCCGTTGGGGCTTGCGATGATCCTCGTACTCGGGTCGCGCCCGAGCCCTTCAGCCGCACGACCTCCTCATCGCGTGTCCCGTCGGTCGGCATGACATCGATATGCATTCGGCGACCGGTTCTTGGTTCAGCGGCTTTCCCCTCCGGAACTCGGAGGAAGAAGATGTCTGGTCGGTGGCCCTGCTTGTCAACCAGGGTCCGGCCGGCGTTGCGCTGCTCCTGGGGGACCTCGTTCGCATCCGCCCACTGCTCCCATGCGGCGAAGCCGTCCGGAGGGCCGTGCGGGAAGTCGTAGCCAGGTAGCGCCACCATCCAGAAACGAGCCAGCCGGTCCGGATCGGCGCAGTCGAACACGATGTGTATGCCGGGAATCATGCCTGCGACCGTAATCCAGACCGCGGGCAGCCGCAGTCCTCGCGGACGGCCATCGCTCATCCGTTGACTCAAGGCTATTCGGGTCGATAGGGGTTCGATCGTCCGTTGTGGTCGTCCGGAGCGGACTGTCCTGTTGAGATACCCGTGACTCTCCATGACCATCTTGTTGTCGAAGCAAGCTGGTCACAACAGAAGAGCCACGGGCATGAACGAGGATACGTCCCGGTTGCTGGGCCTGGCAGGTCTGGCGGTCACCAGGGTTGAGGATGGGCCGGATGGGCCGGTGGTGTATCTGGTCACCGCCGACGATCAGGCCCGCCGGTGTCCGCACTGCGGTACCCGCGCACGTCGGTCGAAAGGCTGGCGGGTGACCCGGCCACGAGACCTCGCGGTGGGCGGACGCCACCCGCGGCTGGTGTGGCGCAAGCACCGGTGGCGCTGCGACGAATCGGGCTGTCCACGCAAGTCGTTCACCGAGACGGTCGCGCAGGTTCCGGCGCGTAAGCGGCTCACGTTGCGCTTGCGGACCTCGGCCGGTGCGGCAATCGCTGACGGCGGTCGCACGATCGTGCAGTCCGCGCGGGACCACCATGTGTCCTGGCCGGTGGCAGCGGCGGCGTTCGCCACCCACGCCGCAGCGGTGCTGCCCGCCCAGCCCGACCCGGTGCAGGTACTGGGCATCGACGAGATCCGCCGGGGCCGTCCGAAATGGGTGTGGGACGAGACCACCGGGACGTGGCAGACGACCGTCGACCGGTGGCACGTCGGATTTGTGGATCTGTCCGGCGGGCAGGGCCTGCTCGGTCAGGTCGAAGGCCGCAACGCTGCGGTCGTCTGCGACTGGCTGGCCGAGCGCACCCAGGCGTGGCGCGACGCGGTACGCTTCGTGGCCATCGACATGTGCACCATCTTCAAGTCGGCGGTGCGTCAAGCCCTGCCGGGCGCTGTCCTGGTCGCCGACCACTTCCACATCGTGCAGTTGGCCAATCAGACCGTCACCGAGATCCGCCGGCGGGTCACCGTACAGGTCCGCGGCCGGCGAGGGCGCAAGGGCAACCGGGAATGGGAACTACGGAACCGGTTGACCCGCAACGCATCCCGAATGCACGGCGACCACGTCGCCGACCTGGAAGGAGAACTCAAGGACCTGCCCCCACGCATCGGCACGCCGATCCTGGCCGCCTGGAACGCCAAGGAGGACCTGCTCGATCTACTCGCCCTGGCCCGCACCCACCCCAACCGCGAAGACATCGCCGATCTGCTATTCCGGTTCTACCACCGATGCGCCCAATCCGGCCTGCCCGAGCTGGAACGACTCGCCACCACGGTCGAAACCTGGTGGCCAGAAATCCTGGCATTCATCCACACCGGCATCACCAACGCCGGCTCCGAAGGCACCAACCGGGTCATCAAAACCGTCGCCCGCGACGCCTACGGCTTCCGCAACCCCGCCAACCAGCGATTACGCACCCGCTGCGCCACCACTCGCCGAGCCAGGGGGCACCTCAGCCCCCGCTAACTTCGTAGAGCCCTCATAGCGCGCTCCGCGGTGCGAGCGACCGGCTCCCCTCATCCACGATCAGGCGCGCCGGGCGAGGACGTGCGCGAAGAGTCAAGGCGGCGTCAGCGTGTGACACAAAGGCCTCCAGGTTGGCGGAGCGGTTCTCGGCAGCTCCACTCCATACCCGGAGGCCTTCGTCATCACGCAGATTCAGACCGTGTCGTCACGCGACTCAACCAACCTCCCTGGGCAGTACATCTAGCGAGCATGGGCACCGGGTTTTGAATGCACGCTCAAGAGCTTAGCCATCGGAACTTTTCATCGACCGACGCCACGACTCCTTCTGGGCTGGGTCGAGCTCGAGTGGTGGGAAGCCGGCAAGGTACCTGTGGGCCAGAGCAACGACCTCTTCCAGTGGCGCATCCGGCAGACGGTCAAAGTCGTCGACGGAAACATCGAGGGTGAAGTTGCATTTGGACTTATCGTCGAGGATGGCCATGACCAGACATCGGTAAACGGACCGTCCCTCTGAGCCGAAGACCGTTAGCACCAAGGTCTTTATCTGATTTCGCTGCTTCTGGAGCCATTCAGGGCGACCATTGGCGCTCCATTTCGGATTGGCGGTGGCCAGAGCTGTAAGCCGCTCCAATTCCTGCACTGAGAGGAGCTTTATATCGCCACGGGAGCGAAAACCGTAAACCTCGATCTTTGGCCATCTAAAACGGCTAGACCTTCTTGTTATCTTCATCACTACCCCACGTGGTGAATAAATATTCGAGTATCCCACTGAATTTCCCTGTTGTTCGGGTTCCCCGCGCGCTCGATCAACTGCATGGCCCTGTGGTTACCTTGTCCTATCACACCTGGCCGACCCGCCCACGTCGCGATGTACTGTCCGTCCCGCGGGCTGAAGACAGAGGCCATAAGGTCCGCGTCCGAACGGCCTCCCGCACTGGCTGCCTTGTAGGAGATGGATCCATTTCCTGGCGTCATATCAAGGAGGTCTCGAACGGTCGCGTTAGGTTCCGGAGATCTACCTCCGAGCTGACGGTGCAGAGCACGGTTGCCGCGCCATGGCTCCATCGGGCGCCCCATCAACCGACGTCCGAGATATGTATCGTTAGCCCCATTTCGGAGAGCTCCGATGCCACCGCCGGTACCCGCGAGGCTGGAGCGCATTCCCGCCATCGCCATCTGGCCAGCAGCCTTCAGCCCCATCCCCGATGTGATCGCTACTCCGGCGCCGAAGGCTGCAGCGCCGAGAAGGGCACCACCTGCACCGAGTGCTGCTCCGAACAGTCCACCCACCAGGGCCTCGCCGGTCAGTTGCCACCCGCTTTCCTCGTCGGCGTCGAGCAGATTGGTGGTGAGGGAGCCGACTGCTCCGCCGAGGAACCCGCCGATTGCCGCACATCCGACGGCACCAACGCCGAAGCTGGCAGCCGTACAGGCTCCACCCACGATGACACCGACGGCGATTCCGGCGACCGCGCCGACCGCTCCGGCGTGGCGGCACCAGAAGCTGGCCTGGCATTCGCGCTGCTTGTGCTCGGCCTCCTGGCGCTGGTGGGCCTGCTGAGCGGCGACGATGTCCTCGGGCGACGGTGGCCGGGTGGAGGAGTTGTATTCGGGAGTGCCGTAGGCGTTCTCCATGTTCTGCTGGGAGTGTTTCGACGGCGGCGGGCCGTCCCACTGCGCGTCGAAGGGGTTGCGGCCGGTGGGGTCGCTCAGCGTGATGGGTGAGTTGTTGGCGTACGAGTAGGCGTTCCACTGCTGGGGGTCGGACAGGTCCATGACCGGGTCCACGGAGATGAACCGTCCGAGCACCTGGTCGTACTGCCGGGCACCGATGTTGACGAGGTTGGTGGGGTCGACGTCGCCGCCGACGAAGCCCTTGCCGTTGACCCAGGCGGTGTTCGAGTCCCGGGACCCTCCATAGGGGGTTTGCCGGCGGATGGTCATGTTCTGGGTGCCGGCGTTGATGGCGATCTGTTGGGTGCCCTGGTGGTCGTCGTACAGCCAGGTCAGGTCGGTGGCCGCCGAGCCCGCCTTGCGGCTGGCGCAGGTGACGCCCGCGAAGTTGTAGTAGCGGGTGCCGGTGTTGACCGTGCCTTCCCGGCGGATCTCCTGCCCGGGCAGGTAGAGGGTGGTGCCGCTGACGTCGCGGCGGATGAGCCGGACACCGTCGGCGTCGTAGATGTTGGTCTCGATGGCGTTCCCGGCGTTGCTGACGGTGGCGAGTTCACCTTCGGCGTCCCAGGTCAGCGTCTGGCTGCCCGTCTTTGCGGTGCCGCAGTCGTTCGCGGTGGTGCCCGACGGTCGGCAGGTGGTGTTGCCGGTCGCGTCGTACTCGTACTTGGCGACCACCGTCGGCTGCCCGGGGGCGTCAGTGCTCATCTGGGTGACGGCGTGCGGCCGCACGACATTCTGGCCGCCGTCCGGCACGAGGTAGTTGCGGGTGGTTTCTCCGCTGCTGGTGTGGCTGGTTTCGATACGCCGGGTACCGGTGTCGTCGACGGTCCAGTCCTGCCAGTAGGGTGCCGGCCCGCCCAGGTTTTCGAGGATGGGATCGGTGTCGCAGGAAACCCCGGTCTTCGGGGTCCACGCGGTCTTCAGGCGCCCCAGGGCGTCGTCGCGGAAACACTGGACGTCCGCCTGACCGACCTCGGGGGTGTCGGCGATCGACTTGATGCTGCCGGCCGCCTTGTAGTCGTAGTTCCGGTCCGCGACCGTGCCGTCGACCGTCGAGCGCTCGACGGTGACCCGGTCGACCCGGCGGGTCGCCTCGTCCCGGTAGACGATGTCCTGGGCGAAGTTGCTGCTGCCAGGAACCTGGTAGATCGAGCTCTTGCGCTCGCCGTAGGCGGTGTAGGTGGCGGTCGCGATGGTGCCCGCGGAGCCGGTCAGGCTGGTGTCCAACCGGACCGGCATACCGGTCGTGGCGTCGTAGTCAGTGGTCAGTTGCTCGGTGACCAGGCCGCCGCCGGCCGGGTACGAGATCGACGTCGGCGCTCCAGTGAACTGGGAGTACTCGTAGGCGTAGATGTAGGTGGCGTTGAGGCCGGTCTCGACCGGCGGGATCACGTAGTTGACGCCCCTGGGTTGGTAGCGCTCGTTGAAGTTGCGGACCTGCCACTTGTAGGCGCTCGCCGTGCCGGCCGAGTCGTACTCGTAGCGGATGGACTGGGTCAGCTGGCCCTTGAACCCGCCCTGCCCGCTGTAGAGGGTGTCGTACTTCCACTCGGCACGCAGGCGGCCGGTTGCCGAGTCGTCGCGGAGCTGGGTCTTGCGACCGAGCTGGTCGTAGACGTACCACAGCGTCTCACCGCGGGCGTCGACGGTCTTCTGCAACGCGTCGTCGTCGTAGAAGGTGCTGGTCGTGGTGCCCTTGTCCGGGTCGGTGGTCCGCCAGAGGCGGCCCTTGACGTCGTACTCGTTGACCCACTCGTTGCCGGCCGAGTCGGTGGTCTTCGTCGGCTGGCCCTTGCGGTTGAAGGCGTAGGTGGTCTCCAGGTAGGCGCCGTTGACGCCGGAGGTCGTGGTGTGCTGCCGCAGCGCGACGGTGCGGCCCTCGATGTCGGTGACCGTGGTGGTGGGCGTGCCGCCGTCCGGCGGGGTGACCTTGGTCAGGTCGCCTTCGTAGCTGGTGACCGTACGCGACTTCTCGACCAGGTTCGTGATGTTGTCACCGGCGAGGAGGATGCCGTTCGTGGGCCGGGACGCCTGGTCGAAGACGACCTTGGACACGGCGGGCAGGGACCACTCCGGTTCCCACCACAGCGCGCCGGACGGCGCCCCCAGCTCGGCGTGGACGCCGTAGCTGGCCGCGGCGCGCCCGTACTCGTCGTAGATGGTGTCGGTGACCACCCGATCGCCGCTGCCTCCTGCGGACAGCGACTGGGTCTGCCGCGGACGCAGCAGCCCGTCGAGAATCTGGTACGAGGTGAGGTAGTTGCCGTCCGGGTTCAAGCTCTGCGTCGTGACGTACGGGTAGTTGTCCCGGTTCGGGGCGAACGTGTAGGCGTACTGGGCCGACGGTTGGGTCGGGTTGGCTGCTCTGGTCCAGCCCTGCGTCCACACCTTCACGACGCGGCCGAGCGCGTCGTAGTCCACCTCTGAGGTGATCTTGCCGTTGGGGTCGGTGGCCTTCGTGGCCGAGCCCCAGTAGGGGTTCGACTCCACCACGGACTGCCAGCTCAGCTGGTTGGTGCTGGTCACCTTGGTGACCGGTCCACCCACAGCCGGGGTGTACGCGGTGGTGGTGACGTTGCCCTTGATGTCGGTCGAGGTTTGTTGCCGGCCGGCGTAGTCGTAGGTGGCCTGGGAGGTCGTCTGCCACACCGTGCCGGTGCCGGCGATCCAGTCCTTGAGCTGCTCGGTCTTGGTGGTGGAGCCGAACTTCGGTGTGGCGTCGACGCTCGTCGCGTCGTCGTAGTAGGTCCGGGCGTCGGAGATGACGTCATCGGCGCTGGTTGGGCTCGTGCCGCAGGCCAGGGCGGTGGTCGTTGTCTGCTTGACCAACTGCGTGAGGTTCTTGCCGAGGTTACGGTTGTAGGTGTAGGTGACGCACTTCTCGTCACCGGTCTTCGAGATGTCACCGTCGTCCTGCGACCAGTTCAAGGTGCCGTAGGTGTTGTCGAAACTCGTCGTTCCTCGCGAGGTACGCCAGCCTCGGGAGCCGTCCACCCCCA
Source organism: Micromonospora inositola (assembly GCF_900090285.1). Taxonomy (NCBI): domain Bacteria; kingdom Bacillati; phylum Actinomycetota; class Actinomycetes; order Micromonosporales; family Micromonosporaceae; genus Micromonospora; species Micromonospora inositola. Next base: position 6,492,250 of record NZ_LT607754.1, read on the forward strand.
GTGCGGTGGCCCCGTAGGTCGTCTGGGTGTTGACGAACCGCGCCTCCACGAGATCGCCGTTGATCGTGCGGCTCGCGGTCGCACTCGATCGCCACGGCACGTTCACCGTCTTCGACACCGGCTTGGTGTCGACACCGTTGTAGACGACCTGCTCCCGGACCTGGCCGGCGAACTGGTCCTCGTCGTACACGGTCTCCGAACCCAGCGATGCGGGCACGGTCACGTTGCGGGTACCGCCCGTCGGGCTGAGCTTGTCACCGTGCATACCGCGCATGAAGGTCGTGACGGCCAGGGTCTGCGGATTCCCGTCGTCGCCGACCCGGGTCTTGACTTGGGCGTAGCCGCGCCACTGTCCCCACGTCTTGCGGTCGGGCCTGGTCAGACCGTCATCGTCGTCGAAGTGCCACGCCGGGGAGCCGACGTACTCGTACCACGTGTGCTTGGTCGGCGACTGGTGCCCGCCCTGGAGCTGCACGTCGTCCTCGGCCACGTGCTCGACCCGGTATTTGTGCCACCACTCGGTGATTAGCGCCTGGCCGGTCGGGTCGGCCGGATCCGGCACCTTCACCGGGTAGCAGCGCCTCGTGTTGGTGTGCGGGGCCAGAGTGTCGACGATGGCCGCGGTGCACTCGGGCCGCGAGTAGTCGACCTTGATCTGGGCGCCGGTCTCGGTGACGATGCTGGAGATCCGCAGCCAGTTGTCGGTGGTGCCGTGCTCGGTGTAGACCCGGTTAGGCAGGGACTCCGCCCCGAACGTCACCGGCGGCAGGTTGATGGTGCCGTCGACCAGGCCCGCGTGGTCGATCCGGTCCAGCCACAGACCCTCGTGTGTGGAGTCCGCCGTGGCCGAGAACGTGTGCGACAACGTCCACGACTCCACGTCCTGCCAGGCAGGCGTCGGCTTGGTCGTGTCCCACACCCTCGTGGTGACCTTCTTCAGCCGCTTGGCGGTCCAGAACGTGGGCGAGTACTGCTGGGGGCAGGAGGTCGCCGACGCTTTGCACTCCTGATCCCAGGGAGTGTCTTTCCAGTTGGCGGTCACCGGCGCGGCTTCGGTGCCGCAGTTGGAGAAGCAGCGGAAGTCCGTGTCGAACACGACCTGCGCGTACGGGGTGGTGTTGCGCTCGGTGACGCCGTGCGTTGCGAGCGTCCGGTCGTAGGTGCCGTAGTCGATACGGGTCAGGTATCCGGCCCGGTCGTAGGTCACGTCGTCGGAGTCGGTGGCGTTACGGGCGTACTTGTTGGTTTCCTTGCCGTACCAGAACGACATCGTGTTGCCGCGCACGTCCACGACGTAGTCGAGGTTCCACCGCCACGCCTGCACACAGTCCGACCCGGTGAAGGTGCTCTGGTGGCACGGCTCGCCCGTGTGGTTGCCGAACACCGGCATCGTCAGGGTGGAGTTCGTGCCGGTCGTCTCGCCCGGCAGGTTGTGCAGGCCGAAGAAGTACTGGGTGCCGTCGGTGGTGGTCACCTTCCAGTACTCGCCGACATCGCCGTAGTTCGGGTCACCCGCGTCGCCGTTGGTCGCACCCGTCAGCTTCTCGATCTTCGACCCGTCCTCGGCGCGGGAGTGCCAACCCTTCCCCGCCTGGAAGACCAGTTCACCGCCCTGCCCGTTGAGGCTCATGGTCGCGTTGTCCGAGCGCCAACACTGGTCCCCGCTGCTCGCGGTGTTGTTCGCCCCGTTCTTCAGATCGTCCGCGCAGGGCACGTACCGCCGCTCGATGTAGCCGGACGAGTAGTCGAAGCCCTCACCGATCCACGACGGCTGGTTGTTCGTGACCTCCGACCGACCATCCACTGCGGAGGAGGAGTAGCTCAGGGCGATCGACGGGGCCGGGCCGGTCGCCGGCGGGATGCGCAGCGGGTAGCTCCACGAGAAGTCACCGGCGCTACCGCCGCTCGACCAGGTGGACGAGGGGGCGAGGCCGGTCGCGCCGAAATCACCGTCCGATCCGGAAGACCCGGCGGCCAGCATCAGGAGGGATCCGGATCCCGCCGCTGCGGCGGGGGCGGACGTGACGCTCACGTCGGCGGTGGCGACCCCTGCGGCGGTGTCGTTGGCGGTGCGCAGCGGCACCGACCGGCAGCTCGGGCTGGCTGGGGTGGTCATCGCGCATTCCGGCACCTGCCACAATCGCAGGCGCGACGCCCACGAGCCGCCTGCGGCGTACCGGAAGGAGTCGTAGTCGACCGACACCTTCGCCACGCCGGTCGGTGCGCCCTGCGGGGCGGTCACCTTAAGCACCAGGCCGTCGCGCCATGCCTGCGGGAGGCTTGCCCGGTCCACGATCTTCACGTCGAGCTGGGAGAGCCGCTCGCCGGCCTTGCCGGTGCCCCGGTCGACCCAGACCGGCAGGGAGCCTGCCTGCACGCCCCGGCTCCTGGCCGTACGCGCTCTGGCCGGAGCGAGGTCGACCCGGGCGGCCGCCGCCGCGGGCCACTCGGGGGCCTGCGTGGGACCGGACTTCACCCGGTTCTGCTGCCATGCCTTACCAGCGGCGACCGGGCCGCCGTCATGGTCCAACTTCTCCGCCGGCGGCTTCGACGGCCGGCGGGGCGGCGCCGCCTGCGCCGGCACGTACGGCACCAGCGACAGCACCAACGACGCGACCACCGAACCGACCAGCGTCAACCGCCGACCACCCGTACCAAGAAGACTCCGACGCACCCGCCGTAGGCCGCGCACAGACCGTGCCGACATGAGCTGTTCCTCTCCGACAACCGCTACAAAGCTTGAACATTCGAAAGGAGGCGACCGGCCGTTGCCGGACTGAGGCTGCGTTGGGTCCTCCTGCTCGGCCCGGCGGGAGCCGGGCCGAGCAGGAGAAAGGCCTACCGCCGGGTCACCGGCGCCAGAGGACCGTTCCGCCTGGATCGAGCAGAACCAGGTCGCCGTCGTCGCGCAGCACCAGTTGGCTCGCCGCTGTGGCCCAGGTCTTGGTGTCCCACAGCGGTGTGCTATCGCTGCTGTAGACGACCACGTTTCCGTCCGTCTGGAACCGGGTGTACGCCCCAGGATTGCCCCAGGTCCCGGTGTCCCAGATCGGGAAGCCCGCCTGGCTGAGCACGAGGTTGCCGTCGTCCTGCATCAGTAGTTGGTAGTTACCGACATCCGACCGCAGATACTGACCAGCAGTGAGGCTCTCGCCCTCGGCCAGGATGTTCGTGCCAGGGGTGGACGGAACCTGCGAGTTGTACCAGTCGAAGACGGCGGTGTCGGTCATCGCGCCCTGGAACACGGCGACGTCGTCGATGCCGCCGACCCACTGGTCCACCATTTGGTCGTGCCACCACGTGCGGCCCACCAGCAGCGGCCCGTTCGACGCCATCGGCGTGAAGGTGAGGGGTTGAGTGCCTTCCAGGACGCCGTTGACGTAGAGGCGAATCTCCTTGCGGCCGGCGTCGTACACACCGGCCAGGTGTGTCCAGACCCCACTGGCGGCGGGATTCTCGGACTGCACACTCGCCGTGGACGTCGTCGTCACGTCCTCGTCACTGACAACGAACTGCCACTGGCCGGTATCGGACTTGAACTTCAACCAGGCGGCACTCTCGTGCACACCCCGCTGGGACAACGCAGTCCGCATCCCGTCCAGGCCCAGCATCACCCACGCCGACATGGTGAACGAATCGTCGGTGCGCACCACCGGCGTGTCCTGCCACTCGGTGATCCCGTTGCCGTCGTCGTCGTTGGGGTCCAGCTTGATCGCGCTGCGCCCGTACTCCTGCGTGGCCTCGTTGTAACCGTCGTCCGGGAAGTACTGGTAGTCCAACCAGAGACCCTGGCCGCCGCCGTACCCCGCAGCCACCTCGGAGCCCTTGGTCAGCGCCAACCAACGACCCCACGCGGTCACCGAGTCCGGCGCCTCGCAGGTGTCCGTGAAGTCAGCGGTGTAGCAGGACACCGCCGCCTCGAAGTCCCAGTCGCCCACCCGCACCGGGGACACGATGCCGGGCTCGTTGAACCCGCTCGATCCGGGCTCGGTGGCGAGCTGGCCGGTGAAGTCGTGCGGCACCAGCACCCGATCGAAGGCCTGTACATCGGCGATGGAGCCGTTCCACCACTTGTCCTCAGCCCCGCCGACGAAGCCGCGCCCCACCGCGAAGACACCGGTGGCCTGCCACGGCGTGCTCGGCCCGGCCGACTCCATGGCGAGTTCACCGTTGACGTAGAGGCGGATCTTCCCGGCCGGCTTGTCGTAGACGCCCGCCAGGTGCATCCACTGGCCGAGTTCCGTCGACGCGATGCTCTTGGTCGCGGCCCGCGTGGTGCTGGACTGAGCCGAGCTGTCCTTCATCGAGAACGACCACTTGGCGACAGCCGGCGAGCCGACCATCCGGGTACCCAGCAGGAACCCGGCGGCGTCGGTACCGTCCTGGGTCAACGCGACCGTGTCGGCGGTCGGCATCGCCGTCAGCCGCACCCAGGCGGCCACGCTGAACGATCCGGTGGTGGACACCAGGCTTGGTGTGGTCGCCGCCGACGAGGTGCCGTTGAAGGTGGCGGTCTGCCCACCGACCATGCGTACGTTGCTGGGCCAGCTGACGTTCGTCGCGGTCAGCGGGGAGTTGACCGGGGCGGGTTCACCGTCGGCCAACGCGGCCGCCTGGTTGATGCCCGGGTACGTCTCCAGGCCCCACTTGGCGATCGGTCCGGAGGGGTGCCGGACGTTGAACTCGACCGACCCGTTGCCCTCGTTCAACGTGCCGTCGATGGCCTTCACATAGAGCACATTGGTGCCGAAGCTCAGGGCGGTCAGGTCGACCTCGGCGTACTTCGGGCTGGTGCCCTGGGCCGCCACCTCCTTCGTCGCGGCGTCCCAGCCGTACCGGAACTTGGTGACGTCGGTCGCCGTCGACTCGATCCGGACCCGGCCCGTCATGCCCGGCCCGGCGGGCACGGTGACCATCCGGGCCGTCACCGGCGGCCGGGTGGTGTCGGCGGCGAACTGGCACCACACCGACCAGGAGCCGGTGATGTTGTACGGGCTCTTGTCGGTGCCCCTCGCACGGAAGGCGTAGGTCTTGCCGCTGACGACCGATACCGCGGCGCTGGTCGTCCGGGTGTTCGGACTGATGCCGCTCTTGGCCGGCGGTGGGGTCTTCCGGGTCGGGTACGTGTCGGTGACGGTGCTGATGCCGCCGCTGGGCACCTCGATCCATTCCCAGGAGGCCGTCAGCGAGTCCGACGGGTCGCCGTCCGGGAACACCGCCGAGAAGGTCGGGCTCAGCGTGCCCACGGTCAGGATGCCGGAAGTGGGGCAGGCCACCTGGGCCACCTGGAGGCCGTTGGGCGCACCGGGCTTGGTGTCGTAGTCGACGATCAGCTTCGCGTCGCCCGGGTGGAACTTCTTCCACCGATCCTGGGTCGACTCACCCGACCCGTCCGCGGCACGCGCGGTGAAGCCGACGGTGAACGTGTTCCAGTTACCGGTCGCGGCGGCCTGAACCTGGCTGGTCACCGTCGTGCCGGAGAAGTTCATGATCATGTCGGGCTGGATGGAGGAGCAGCCCCCGGCCTCGTTCGCATGACCCGACGCGTCATCCAGGAACTTGGACAGGCTCATGCTCGACCAGCTGGCCTTCGGCGTCGCGTTGATCGCCGGCGTCAGGTACATGGAGGCGACCGTGCTGCCGCACGACCACGAGTGATCCAGGTTCATCTGCACATACGCCGACTCGATGTGCTTACCCTTCAGCGACACACCGTTCGCGGTCGTCGGGAACTCGAAGAACGACCGGTACAGCGCTCCGGTGTCCGGGTTCAGGCCGACCCGCGCCACGGTGTAGTCGGTGTTCGAGGAGCCGTTGTTGGTGGCGTACGCCCACTTCGTCTTGTACACCGACCAGGCGGGGTCGACGAAGAGCGGGAACACGGCGTCCGGCGCGTTCAGCAGCTTCGCGTCCGGGCGCAGCACGAGATCGCGGCCGGCGACCTCCACGGCCACCGCGGCGAGCCGCGCCGCATCACCGGCGGCCGCGGCGGTGGACCGCGAGGCGGCCTCCCCCGCCCGCAGGGCCGCCGACCCGGCGCCTCCCGTGCTCGTCCGCGAGTCCCACATGACCGCCGACTCCGACGAGGCGAGCACGTTCCTGCCGACCATCGCGCGCAGCCGGCCGTCCGGGCCGGCGCTCACCGCGGCGTCGCCGCCGAGGCCGAACCGCACCTCGCGCACCGCTGGGTTCGCCGCCGCCTTCGCCGACTTGACCTTCAGCGCATGGGTGAAGCCGGTCGGCGTGGCGCGCACCACGAGGTCGACGTCGGCGAGCACGTCGGCGTAGGTGGCCGAGTCACCCGAGACGGTGGGGACCGGCAGCGGTCCACCCGGCCACGACATCGTCATCGTCCTGCCGCTGCGGCGCAGCGTCACCAGCGGACCCGTGCCGCCGCCGGAGAACGTCACGTCGGCCACCGACACCGACGGCCGCCAGGACCCGTCCCCGTCGCGGGCAAGATCGAGGTCGACGTCCGCCCAGCGGCCGGCCTTGCGGGTGCGCTGCGGGACCACCGACGCCTCGTACCGCAGGCGGCCGTCCGGCTGCGCGACCACCTGCGCCAGTTCGGTGCGCGTGCCGTCCACCACCACGGGCTCACCGCAGGAGGCGGCCAGCGCCAACGCCCCCGCTTCCGAACCCGCCACACCGGTACACGCCGGGGCTGCCGCAGCAGGACCCGACCCCGGTACCGCAATCGCGGTGACGGCCACGGAAGCCGCCACCCATCCAGCTAGCCCACGACGCCATCGACGGCTCACGGCCCACCCAATCGATCTTCCGAGAAGTAGTGGCAGGGACGATAGGGAGTGCGCCGGTTCCACCGCTGTCCCTTGCAGACACCTTCACCGAACGCCAGATCTTGTTACATCGACTAATCGACATGCTTTAAGTCGGTCGACCTGGGCGCATCACGGAAGGTGAAGCACTGAGCAGCAGATGTGACTTGAATCACAGACAGCCCGCTTGTGTACCGGAACGCCGAAAGGTGCCGATCCTGCCAATCGCCCGCTTACAGCTGATCAAGCCACACCCGTCCCGAATGCCGCCGGGATATCCGGCGTCCACCCTGCGCAGGCCCGTCAGTCCGCGCCCCACCACCACCCGGGCCGGGCCATATCATTCAGCTTCCGCTACCGCTCGACGACCAGAAGGATGTCGATGACCAGCGACGACAAGGTGGTGCTCCGAGCCATGGCGAACCTCTGGCGCGGAGCGGAGTCCGTGGGTGGCCGACTGACCCTCACCGATCGATATCTGTCATTCCGGGCGCACGCGCTGAACCTGCAGACCGCACCTCTCGACATCCCGCTCTCGGACATCGCCGGCACGCGTCGCTACCGCAACATGGGACTGGTACCGAACGGGCTGGCGGTGACCACCCGGTCGGGCACCGAGTACCGGTTCGTGGTGCGCAAACGCGACCGGTGGATCGACCGGATCGCCGAACTGACCTCGTAGTCACCGCCCCGACCGGACTCGTCCCGGGCCGCGGCCGGGTCACTTCAACCCGGCTGCCGCGTCCCGCAGGTGGACGAGGAACCGCTGCACCGCGGGCGGCCGGCTCCGCCCGGCCACGGTGGCGGCGAAGACCCGCCGGGCCGAGACGTCGTCGCGGTGCAGGCGGAGCAGGGCGAGGTCGGGCGGAGTGGCCCGGACGGCGAGCGCGGGCACCAAGGCGACCCCCAACCCGGCCGCGACGCAGCCGAGCTTGCCGGTCCACTCGGCCGCCACGATGTCGACGCGCGGCGTGAACCCCGCCGGCAGGGTGGCCCGCAGCAGGGCCTCCTCACAGAGAGTGACTGAATGCTTGGGTCGTGAGGCGAGAAAGCCGCCGTCGGTCTGCCGGACAAGGTCGTCCACTTCCAGACATTGACAGCGGTCGCAGGCGCGATGATCATGTTGGGACGCTGCGACCGTACCGGGGCTCGCGGCCCAATCTCCGGAGGACCTTCATGGGTCGCGCTATGTCCACATTCGCCCTGGGTGTCACCGCTCTCACCGCCGCCGTGCTGGTGGACACCGCGCCCGCGTATGCAGCAACCGAGCAGCTGCGGCTCGACTTCGATGCCACACCAAGCGGGCAGGTCGAGCCCGGGCCGTGGACGTCCGGCTGCTTCGCCGATGTCGCCACCCCCGGCGACTCGGGGTGCATCGCGGTGAGCGACCCGGGCAGCATCTCCCGGGCGACCCGCCCCAACGGCACCGGCGCCAGCCCGGCGATCGCCTTCCCCGCCTCCGGCAGCGCCGTAATCCAGGTGCCGGACGCCGCCAACCTCAACCCCGGTACCCAGGACTTCACGGTCAGCGCGCTGGTGAAGATCGCCTCGAGCCAGGTGACCAGTGGGGCCAACCTGATGCAGAAGGGTTTCTTCGCCGACCCGGCCCAGTGGAAGCTCCAGCTCGACAACGGCACGCCGGGCTGCCGCATCGCCGGCACTGGTGCCAGCGGAGCAACCTCACTACTGCTCACTGCGGACGCCGCCATCGCCGACCAGGGCTGGACGTTCGTCCAGTGCAAGCGGCGCGGTGACGTGCTGAGCCTGATCGTCGGCGGCCAGGTGGTGAAGACCGGGGCCGGCGCCACCATGGACATCACCAGCACCGCGAAGGTCAACATTGGTGCCAAGGGCCCCGGCCTGACCAACAACGACCAGTTCCGCGGGGAGATGGACAACGCCCTCTTCAGCGTCGGTTGAGGTTTCGTTGTGCTCGGTCGGCGGGCCCAGCGCCCGCCCACCGTTCGGCGTCAAGAGGACCTTGACGGCGTGCAGCGGCTCCCAAGGGGAAGTGCGCGATGAGGCCGTGGTGGGGATCCGGCGCGTGTATCCAGGGCAGGCCACTCCCGAACCCCGAGCGAGCACCGATCACGGCAGGCGACACGAAACGGCTTTGGCCTGGTGTAGAACACCAGGCCAAAGACCCTATGAAGTCATAACCACCCGGTCCGGTGAGTGCACGAGCAGTCCTTCCAGCCCGGTCGACGGATCCCGTTGAAGACCCATAGTCGGTCAGCCGAAGGGTCAGACCAGGCCGGGAGGACTCTCTCGCACATCCTACTGTCAGCCGAGGACCGAGACCGACGAGTGTGTGCCGGCCGTGCCGCTGATCAGGCGCTGGAATGGCGCTGCCCGGCCCGCGCCGGTGACCAGCCGCACCGAGAGGTAGTCGGCGCCGCTGGCCAGGTACAGCGCGCACCGCATCCCGGCTCCGGAGACGAGCCAGGAGGCGCCGCCGCCGCTCCGCTGAAAGGCGCTGCCCTCTAGGCTCAGCGCGGACGTGGCGACGTAGAAGCCCGCCGAGTTGTCGTCGGTGCCGGTGCTGCCGACCCCGGTGGAGTCGGCGGTGCAACCGGAAACCGTGCAGTTCGCGGCGACGATCTCGAATCCGTTGCCCACGGTGTCCTGGGCCTCGCAGCCCACGACCGTGGCGCGGGCGGATTCGAGTCGGAACGCTGGCTTCGGCGCCCCCGGGGCGCCGGTGCCGTACGCCTTGCTGCCCCAGACCTTGATGTTGCCGCCGCTGATCAGGTAGCCGCCGCCCGAGCAGCCCTGCGACGAGCAGCCGCTGACGAAGCCATCGGAGGACTGGAGGTTGTAGGCCCAGCCGCCCGAGTCCTCCACGCGACAGTCGGTCAGCTTGAACTCGCGCTGCCCGCCGGCATACGTGCCACCGAGGTAGATGCCGTCGCCGGTGGTCCGGGTGACGAAGACCCGGGTCACCCACGGCGCCGGATCCGGCCCGTACGTGGACGGCGTGCTGTTCATCTGGAGGTTGATCCCGTTGGCCACCAGGTTCGCCGCGTCGAGGCCGATGTCGGTCACGCACTGGCGGGAGCCGGTGAAGGTGCCGGACGGAGTGGAGACCAGGGCCGACCCGCTGAAGCCCGAACCGGCGCGCAGCATCGTGACCAGCGGACCGGCACCGATCAGGGCCTGCTTGTCGTACAGCATCACCGGCGCCTTGACGGTGTAAGTGCCCGGCGCGACGAAGACGGCTCGCTGGCTGGTGCTGCCCAGCGCAGCGTTGATGGCATCCTGGGCGCCGACGGTCGGGTCCACCTCATACGTGGCGCCAGAGCCTGCCGGACCGACCCACGGGATCGCGCCGGTGGACGCGAGAGCGGCGGCCTGGGCGGGCGTGATGCCGCCCAGCGCCGGCGCGGCGACGGCGGCGCCCGCCGTGACCGCCGCAGCCCGGAGCAAATGGCGCCGGTCGGAACGCTTGTCCTGCATGCTTCCTCCTGAGGGGCGTCGGCCCTCGGCCCCCTGGAGGGACGAGGCGCCGCGGCAGTGCCCAGCGACGCACGAAGGAAGCGGACGGGCAGACCAGCAGCCCAGCGTGCGCCGGGCTGCGGGCAGTCTCTCCGTCAGTGACGATCCCCCGTGGCAGCGGCGGGTCCCGCGCTGCATCGCGGGCCATCATTGCATTCGATCGGCGAACCGTCTGCCCCGCGAGCGGACTCACGGGACCCCTGCCGCGCAGCAACCGCTATCCGCGTCATAAGGGCGTTGACCACTTCGGGTCCGCCGAAGAGGTCACCGAGCAGAAAGCCCTGATCAACGCAGCACATGTGGGATTGAAGTCTCATTTCGCGGGACGCGTCCCGAAGCTTAGACCGCCGCTCGCAAAGACGGACACCGATCCGACGGCTTCCCTGATCGGCCGCCCAAGCGGTCGTCCGGGCCGCCGACGCGAGTCGGCTCCGCAGGGACAGCAGTGTGACCACTTCGGTCTTCTCTGGGAGGTCACAACCGCCAGGCTGCCCGCATCGTCGCTGGTCAGGGCACCATCGGCCATCGCGTGTGGGTGAACACTTCGGACGCGGTGACCACTTCGGCGAGGTGCTCCCAATCTGCACCCACCCTGCAAGGTGTCGGCCGGTCGGAACTCCTTACCGCTGTGACCTGCAGATACTCCCCTACCAGCGGACATTGAGGACCGTTGGAGTCCGCTCGGCGCCGTTGAGCGCTCCGGTGTGAAGCAGGACGCTGCACCGACTCTGACCTGCGGAGACGCAGAACCGCAGGTGGACGCGGGTGCCATTGAGTGCTGTTCGGTGCCGTTGGATGCAGTTGACTGCCGTTGAGTGCACCCGTCTGCTCCCATCTCGCTCCCCGATCCTCCTGCCCGGCTGGCGGCCTGGATGGGACGTGAAGCTCTGTCGGCGGCCATGAGCGGATGCCGGTTCGGCATGATCGGCGAACGTTGACGCACGGGCGCCTTCGCCGGGAGAAGCTGGATCGGAGTCGGGGATGGGCTTCTGGGGCACCGTCGTAGTCCACCGTGACGAGCGACTGCTGTGGGAGCTGCTGCCCGACGTAGCCGCTTACCGAGGCGGTGACGAAGCCGATCCCCGCGTGGCCCCCGCGCCCCCGCGCCGCTGGTCGTCAAGGCGGACCCTGCTACGCAAGGTCTCCCGGTTGACACCGAGGTCATCGGCGATCTGCGCGATCGTCGCGCCCGGTCGCGAGCGGTACAACGCCACCGCGTCGGCCTTGAACTCCGGCGGGTAGTGCTTCATCACCATCCTGTTCCAGGACTCCTCTCAACCCGGACCATCAAGATCCGAGTCTCAGGTGTCCAAGATCAGGGGGCAGGGCCCTCCACCCCGAGGACCGTTGGTGCGACCGGCGGTGAGTCTGGTAGGCGGCGGATGATGCGGATCAACGTCATCCAGGAGACCGGCACCGCCATCCGTTGCGCGAGCCGGGCACCGGGCCTGCCGCCCAACGCGAGCCATGACCACGCACAAAATGTGTGTCAGAGCCGGTTTCACGCGGAGCCGACAACTCATCCAACCCGGAGAACATCAGCTCAAGGTTACGTGAATTGCCGCAAGCGCGGCGCGGCGAACGATGAAGATGAGGTGATGGGGCAGATCTTCCGGTCGCGGCCGGTGGTGACCGAAGAGACACATCGAACGACTTTGTTCGAGATCTTCTTCGATCTGGTGTTCGTCTTCGCTCTCATCAGGGTCACCGCGTTCATGAGCGCGCGGCCTGCGCCGGTGACCCTGGCACAGGGATTCCTCGTCCTCCTGCTGTTATGGATCTCCTGGTTGGTCTACTCCTGGCTGGGAAACTATGCCCGAACTGATGTCGGGCCGATGCGTGCCGGTACCACTGTCGCCATGGCGGCCGTCTTCCTCGCCGCTCTTGTCATCCCCAACGTCTGGGGATCCGGTTCGGGAACGTCGGAACCGCGGCTGATCCTGGTGCTGGCCTACATCGTGGTGAGGGTGATTCATCTGGCCCTTTACTACTGGGCGGCGGCGGGCGACCGACGGACGCGCAGGACCATTCGCCTCTACGCCCTCTCCACCGCGCTGTCCTGGATTCCACTCGTCCTCGGTGCCGTATTCGGCGGCGCCGCGCAGATCCTGTTCTGGACAGCAGCGCTCGCCGTCGACTTAGCCGGCGGGGTGGTCGCCTCCATTCTGAGCGGGTGGCCGGTACGCAGCCCGGGCCACTTCATGGAGCGGCACAGCCTCGTGTTGATCATCGCGCTCGGCGAATCCCTGGTCTCGGTCGGCGCCGGGGTCGGGGCTGAGATGATCCGTCGACCGATCTTGCTCGCCGCGCTACTCACTCTCGCCGTCACGGTATGCCTGTACCGGCTGTACTCCGAGAACGCGGCGACCGCCGGAGAGGCGCTGAGGATGGAGTCCGGCCTACGACGCGGCCGGCTGGCCGCCAACGCCTACAGTGTTGCCCATTTCCCGCTGATCGCCGGGACCATCTACCTGGCACTGGGGGTCGAGCAGGTGCTCGCCCGCTTGGCACACGATCAGTCCCACGACACCGCCGACTTGCGCCTGGACTGGACCCCGGCCGTCGCACTGTTCGGCGGGACCGCCCTGTACCTCGCGGGCAGGGCAACGTTTCTAAGCCTCAGCATCCGATCCGTGCCACCGGGACAACTCCTCGCCCCCGGTGCGGTGCTGCTGTTACTTCCCGCCGGCCGGTTCCTGCCCGGCCTGGTCGCTCTCGGCCTGCTCACCGCGTTCCTCGTCGTCCTTGTCAGCAACGAGGCGGTGTCCAAACGCAGGCAAGGTTCCGGTGCCCCCCGCGCGGTCGCCCCGCGCGGACCCCCGGCCCGTCGTGATGACCTTCGCATCGGGGCTTCCCGATATCACCATGATCCTCGCCCAAGTATTTGGATGCTGGTAAGTCCCATATCGCGACCACGGGTGACAATGACACAGCGAACTCCTGGTGATCACCGACTTAGACATCCATCGATCTATCAGGAGTTCGCCTCATCCACCGCCATCACACGCCGACGTCACCGGTCCGTGACATCCTCACCGCACCAAGCTCCCGGACGCTCTCCAACATTGCACGGTTGGTTCCTTACTCGCGGCCTCCGGATGCGAATTTCATGTCCGCGTAGCGATCGCCGACGACCTGATCGGCGATGCGGTCAAGCTGGTCGAGTTCGTCTGGGGTGAGGTGGATGCGTGTCGCTCCGGTGTTCTCTTCCAGCCGCGTGCGGCTGCGAGTCCCCGGGATGGGAACCACCGGAAGCCCAAACACGTCGGCCTGTGCGTGGAGCCAGGCGAGCGCGATCTGCGCCAACGTGGCCTGCCGTGATGTCGCGATCGTCCGCAACGGATCGAGGAGTCGACGGTTCGCGTCGTCGTTGTTCCCGGCGAAGCGGGGCAGGTTGCGGCGCACGTCGTCCGCATCCAGCGTGGTCGCGGCGGCGAGCGCACCGGTGAGGATCCCTCGCCCCAGAGGGGAGTAGGGCACGAGCGCGACGCCGAGCTCCGCCGCGGCTGGCACCACTCGATTCTCGATGTCGCGGCTGAAGAGGGACCATTCCGACTCCACAGCGGCGATGCGATGCACGGACGCTGCCGCTCGGAGCTCATCAGCGGTGACCTCACTTAGCCCGAGGTGTGCGACCTTGCCTGCGGCGACGAGATCCGCCATGACGCCCACCGTGTCTTCGATCGGGATCTGCTCGTCACGACGGTGCATGTAGTAGAGGTCGACCTGCTCGATGCGCAGGCGGCGCAGGCTGTCATCGATCGCCGCACGGATGTAGGCGGGGCTGTTGTCGATATGGCCCGCGGGTAGCCGCTCGGAACCCAGACCGAATTTCGTCGCGATCACGACGCGTTCGCGATTCGCGGCAACGAAAGGGCCGAGGAACTCCTCGTTGGCACCGCCACCATAGGCGTTTGCGGTGTCGAAGAGAGTGATCCCCAACTCAAGTGCGCGGTCCAGGGTGGCGCGGGCCTCGGCCTCATCGGTTTGCCCGTAATACGACGTTCCGATGCCCATCGCGCCGAATCCCTGTATTCCGACCAGCGGCCCTTCGCCGCCAAGGCGTACTTGCTCGATCACTGTGTGTGTCATGTTTCCACCCTAAGTTGTGCCTGACCAGCCAACCTGGGTCTGACAGAACCAGGCTCGGCCTGGCGCCCGACCTATGCTTGAACGCATGGGCAGGTCGGCGATCGGAGAGTTCCTCCGGTCGTGCCGTGCCCGGATATCCCCCGAGGACGTCGGTCTGGTCACTCATGGCCGGCGACGCGTCCCCGGCTTGCGACGCGAGGAAGTCGCCCTGCTCTCGGGCGTAAGCACCGACTATTACGTCCGGGTCGAACAAGGACGCAGTCAGTATGTGTCTGAATCGGTTCTCGACGCCGTGGGTCGGGCGCTTCGTCTGAGTGCCGACGAACGGGCGCACTTGTACGACCTCGCTCGGCCGTCCCGAAAAGCGGGCGTGGCGCAGCGTCACCCGGTACGAGCCGGCATCCGCTTGCTTCTCGAGAGCATGCCGAACACGCCCGCGATCGTCGTCGACCACCGGATGTTCATCGTGACCGCAAACGCATTAGGGAAGGCGTTGTTCGAACTGACGGACGAACCCGCCTCACGCGACCGCGCTCGGTATTTCTTCCTTGATCCTCACGCGCGCACCTTCTTCCCCGACTGGCATGCCGACGCCGACATCGTCGTCGCACACCTGCGCCTGCTGGCCGGCCGATACCCGAACGATCCTGGCCTGACCTCGCTGATCGGAGAGCTCTGCATCAAGAGCGCCGAGTTCCGCGCGGCCTGGGCGGACTATGGCGTCCGAGAGAAACTCCACGGCGCCAAGCGAATCCATCACCCCCTCGCCGGAGATCTCGAGCTCTGGTACGAGCGCCTGGTGATCTCCGGTGAACCCGAATACTCGCTGATCACCTATACCGCCGCGTCTTCCTCGGTTACCGCCGAGCGACTTGGCAGGCTCGCGAGTTCGAGCGGGGCGGGTCGTATCTGACCTTCCGTTGATCATCCGGCCGGAGATCGTGCCCGCCCGGCCCCGCCCTTACGCGTCGCCGCGACCGATCAGCGCCGACCACGCCGATCAGGGCGTCGGTGGTGCCCGAGCGGGCGGCGGGCCACCGACCCCGCCGCCCGCTTCCGTCGGGTGGACCTCGCTACCCGACGGGTGCCCCCGTGGTCAACGCATCGATGCCGAGGAAGTCCCCGACGATCTGCCGCACCGGCTCGTGGTGCCGGCGGGTCGCGTGCACGTACCTGTTCGACGGGGCGTTCAACGGACCCGGCGGGGCGCCGTCGCTGAACCCGCAAGAACAGCAACTCTCCCATCAGATGATCACCTACTGGACCAACTTCGCCGCCACCGGCGACCCCAATGGGGCGGGCCTGCCCACCTGGCGTGCGTATGGAGGCAATGGACGGCTACTTTCGTTGGCCGCAGACCCAGGAGGCATTGTCCCGACCGACTTCAGCCGTGCTCACCGGTGTGGGCTCTGGAACGCGATGCACTGAGGCCGTCGACGCTGGCCATTTGTTAACGGGCTGCCTTGGCGACGATGACGACTGCGCCCGAAAGCAGGAGGGCATTCCCCAAAAGATCCCCAAAACCCCCAGCGGAGCCGCAACGGTGCTGATCGCAAAGGGCAGACTGATCTGTGCAAGACGGTTCGCCGCGTGATCTGGAATCAGCGCCACCTGCTCCACGCCCTGCACGAGTTCGAACAGTTCTACAATGGGCACCGCCCCCACCAGGGCATTGCGAACGCACATCCGCTCCGCTCGCTACCCGCGCCGATCGCCGATCCACACAAGATCCCCCATCTCGACATACGCCGACGTGATCGGCTCGGCGGCATCCTCCACCAGTACGAACATGCCGCCTGACCTGTGCGTCGATCGTGCCGGCCGGGTGTCCCACTCCCTCGCCCGGCAGCCGTTGCGGGAGTTGACCCGCTCGTCGCTGCGCTGCCCGTACGCCGCGCCGCAGATCGCGTCCGCCTCGGCGGACATCAACGCCTGCGCGAAGGTCTTGGCCGCCCCGCTCAGGGCGCGATGCCCACGTATTGCGTCTCGAGGAACTCCTCGATGCCCTCGAGACCCCCCCCGCCCGGACACCGGAGGTTAAAGAACAAGCTAAGGCAACGAGAGGCATCGCCCAGCTCAGCACGCCGATCCGCCCGGTCTGGGATGATCAACGCCAAGCCAGAGGGGTTCAGGGTTCGAGTCCCTGGCGGCCCACTCCTCCGCAGGTCAGCGGCCCTGACCGGGATCGCTGTCGCCGCGATCAGGGCCGGTACGGCAGCGAATCAACCGCCCCGGGTTTGGTAGCGGCCGTCCCGGTCTGGTCGCGCTTGTAGTAGTTGAACGCGGTGGGCAGTGGCACGATTGCGCAATGGCCAACCTCATCTACTCGGCGATCGCCTCGCTCGACGGCTTCACCGCTGACGGCAACGGCGACTTCGACTGGGCGGCGCCCGACGAGGAGGTGCACGCCTTCGTCAACGACAAGGAACGGCCGGTCGGCACCTACCTTTACGGGCGCCGGATGTACGAGACGATGGTCTACTGGGAGACCGCCTTCACCGGCCACGACCAGCCGGCCGTCGTGCGTGACTACGCGCGGATCTGGCAGGCGGCCGACAAGGTCGTCTACTCGTCGACGCTGGACGCGGTTTCCAGCGCGCGGACCCGGCTCGAGCGGGAGTTCGACCCGGACGCAGTCCGCCGGCTGAAAAAACCGCGGGGCGGGACGTCACCGTCGGGGGTCCGGGGCTCGCGGCGCACGCGCTCGCGGCCGGCCTGGTGGACGAGTGCCACCTCTTCCTCAATCCCGTCGTGGTGGGCGGTGGGACGCGCGCGTTACCCGCTGGTCTCCACCTTGAGCTGGAACTGCTGGACGAGCGCCGGTTCGGCAACGGCGCGGTCTACCTGCGATACCGGGTCGGCTAGATGAGCACAGCAGCCAAGTACAGCAACGGACCACGCCGAACCAGGCCTGAGCGGTCCCAACGGGCCGGATGACGTCGCGCGGAACCTAATCGGATCAAGCCGCCGACAGTTCGGGACGAAGAGGTCAGCGTGCGGGACCGGCGTGCGGGTCGGGTATCAGCTCGCCGCCGACGGACGACATCCCGCGGTACTGGTACACCACCTCGCCGGCCAACTCACCGACCCGGCCGTAGAGGTGTTCCACGGCGGGTGCCGGGACGTCGCTTGCGCCGACATGCATGCCCGTTTGCGGCACCCTGACGACGTCGGGTAACAGTCCCTCGGCCGCGGCCTCGACCGCCATGATCCGTCCGTCGATAGGTCTGACCTAGGCGACCGCACCAGTCAGGCGGATGGTTGGTGCGCCACCGAGCCCGTGCCCGGGCAGTCACGGGGAAGCAAACGGATGCACGCGAACTGGAGACGGCGCGACCGAAGTTGGGGATTCGGGCCGATCAAGCTGGCGCATGTGGACGACGTCTGGTCACTTGCCGAGATCAGGAGAGTAGTTCTCTTCCCAGTCCCGACGTTCCACGTCGAGGTCGAAGTCACCGGGAGTCTCGACGGTGACATGAGTCATCGCTGTGCTCGGAGTCGCACCGTGCCAGTGCCACGTCCCAGGTGGGTTGCTGATGACGTCCCCCGCTCGGACCACATGCACGCCTTGCTCGTCGGCGACCACGCCGACGCCGTCGGTGACGATCAGGTGCTGACCGTTGCGGTGCAGGTGCGGCACGGTCCTCGCTCCGGCGCCGAAATGCACCGCCAACGATCCCCAGTCTGGCAGCTCATTCGGGAGCATCTGGACCCGTACGTTGTCCGGCTTGTTGAACAAGCTCCTCAGTTCGTCGGGAACGGGATCCGCCCCGTCCGCTGAGACCGTCCCGAACTTGTCCATTCCCTCGCCCCTCCGGCGTGCGCTCACAAGATGGATCCCGAGTCAACATGATCATGTGACCGGCGCTGAAAATCCGGTACGGGTGCGACGGTACTGCTGGTCCGTAATGCTGGTTCGGTTCTTGCCGGATTGTCCCCCGTCGGAGCCGAGAGGCTGGCGCGCCTCGCGCTGCGTCTCCGGCCGACCTCGACCGGACGAGGAGAAGAGGAGGGCCTGGTGCCGTTGCATTATCTGATCGGGAGACGCGGCACGCCCGGGTCGGGTCCGCGGTCAGATCACCCGGGCGAGTTCACTGAACGCCGAAACGACTCGGAGCTTGGGCTGACTGTCGAGCCCGAGTTCGTAGTGTCCGCGGCGGACATTCTGCATGAACGCGTGTCCGGCGATGATCACCTGTGCCGTTGGGTCGGTCCGGAGCCCACGCATCGGTCGTAACCGGTGCTTGAGCTGGCTGTGATCGGCCTCGATCGGATTGTTCGCGTGCCGCTCGACATGGTGCCAGGCCGAGGGGATCAGGGCGTCGAGCACCGCTGGGTAGACCGGGGCGGCGTCGGTGACCACCTCGCTGGGCGTCACCTTCAGCATCCGCAATGCACGCTGGAAGAACCGCCGGGCCGCGGCGGCATCACGGCGGGCCGAGACGAGCACGTCGATGACCTGCCCGTGCTGGTCGACCGCCCGGTAGACGTACCGCCAAACCCCGTTGACCTTCACGTACGTCTCGTCGACGAACCACCGGTCACCGGGCGAGTGGCGAGCGAACCGGGCCGCGTCGGCCAGCAATGGGGTGAACCGTTGCACCCACCGGAACACGGCGACGTGGTCGACCTCGACACCGCGCTCAGCCAGGAGTTCCTCCACGTCCCGGTAGGACAGGTTGTAACGCAGGTACCAGCGCACCGCGACGACGATCACCTCTGCGGGAAACCGGAACCCGGTGAACGCCGACTTCGGCGGCGACCAGGGACGACCAGGACTCGACAGCTGCACCCGTCAAACCTGCCTCGATCCCTGGGCACGGGCAATGCAACAGACCCGTTCTGGGCAACCCGCAGTCCGCATCCACCTGCGCCCAGCCCGCCTCGCTTCGGCGCGCCACAAGCACGTGATCGTGCGTCGTTGTCCGTCACGGTTGCTACAGACGCTGCTACACCGGCGCTCACCGGATCTGTCGATGAGGACGACCGGCTGGCGGTCATGCTCTCGTTCGCCCTTGCCTGGCTTGGACCTGGTCAGGTGGCTTAGCGGTCGTGCTGGCCGGACGGCGCATCGGCCCCGGTTGCTGCCACCGCCGCCCAATCCCCGTCGTGGGCAGCGGGACCTCAGCCACACTGCGACCGGCCCGGTCGCAACTATGGCGGCCAATGGCCACATCTCCCTCAACCGCTGCAGGTTGACGCTCCCGGCGCCGCAACGCGAGCCCGGCTTTGCGTCAGGCTGACGCTATGGCTTCGAGTGCCCTTCGACCTGCGAAAACAGGACCGGTTTTCGTCACGCCGGCGATATGCGGATCGGCGCTTCGCATGTTTGAGATGCCACCATCTTGCGCATGAGAGCAAAGCAGTGGATCGGCCCGAGCGCAGTCGGCCTGGTCGCGATCGCGATCGTCTTCGGGCTCGCGGTACTGATGGTCCTCAAGCGGTACGACCCCGCAGTGATCACCGCGGTGGTTACCGGGACGAGCCTCGCAGCGGCCGAACTCGTGCGCCGGCTCCGAGAGTCTACGTCGGCCCCTACTGAGTCGCACCACAAGCGTGAGGTGGGCTCGTGATTCCGCCGTCGGTGTCGCTCGTGGGTAGCTTCCGGCAGCACTATGCCGAGGTCGTGGCAGCCGCCGAGATCTTCACCGCCGCCGGTGTCACGGTGAAGTCGCCGCCGATTTCACGGATTACGAATCCGGGGCGAAACTTCGTCCGCTTCGAGTCCGACCAGCCGTTGTCCTTGGACCACCACATCCAAGCCGCGACCTTCGAGAAGATCTTCTCCTCGGACTTTGTGTACGTGGTAAATCCCGGCGGATACATTGGCCGCACCACGGCGTATGAGTTAGGGCGAGTCCACGAGCGCGGCATGGCGGTCTACTTCGCCGAGAGGCCAATGGACCTGCCGATTCAGGTGCCTGCCGGAACGGTACTGAACCCTCGGGATCTGGTAGCTGCTGTCGTCGAAGGTGGCCTGAGGGTCCAGACCGTTAGACGTCCACGGGTCGCGGCGCTGCCGACTGCGGACCTAGTCATCCTTACGATCCGTGAGCAGCGTCTTAACGTCCTGCTGGTCGTTCGCGGGAAGGAGCCGTACCGCGGGATGCTGGCGCTCCCTGGTGGCTTTGTCCGGCCGGGGGAATCCTTGGAGGACACGGCAAGGCGGGAACTCGCAGAAGAGTCTGGGTTAGACAGTTCGAAACTCCCGCTGCAGCAGGTGCACACGTACTCAATGCCCGACCGCGATCCTCGAGGACGGATCGTGACAACGGTCTTCCTCGCGATCGCCCCGAACCTGCCAGAAGTCACGGGTGGCACGGACGCGTCGCGTGCGGACTGGGTCGAAATCGAGGAGTCACTCGGCACTCGCCTCGCCTTTGACCATGAGCAGATCCTGTTGCAGACGCTTGAGCATGCCCGCAGGTTGTTGGAGTACACCACTATCGCAGCAGCCTTCTGTCCGAAGGAGTTCACGATCGGCGAGCTCCGGCAGGTCTACGAGGCGGTTTGGGGAATCGGACTCAATCCTCAGAACTTCCATCGGAAGGTAAGAGGCACGGAGGGCTTCCTCGTAGACACCGGCAGGAAACGGACGAAACAGCCTGGCCGACCAGCCGAGTTGTTTCGGCGCGGCCCTGCTCAAATCCTCTATCCGCCAATGCTGCGGCCGAGCCAGGGGTGACAGCGACGGTACGCCATGCCGGCGGGGCGGATGATGGCCGGTGAGCCAACCCGTGCTTCTCCGGACAAAACAGTTTGTTGCTGGTTCATCGGCGGCCCCGATAAGGCCGAGAGGCGACCGGGCGCTTGAGCAATGGCCGTAATTCTTGCTTCGACTAACCCAGACGCTTCGGTGCGAACGCAGGCACGACGCATCGTTGCATGTCATCCGATGCCGTCTTGCGCCGATGAGCAAGGCTTCGTTGCTGTCTTGTGTCGTCTTCTACCGCCCGCCGCCGGCCCTCTCGCTGCTTCCTGGCTGCCTCTGTCGCATGACAGCGGTCGAGTCCGCGGCAGCTGCCGCTCCAAGCACTCGACGTCGTCCCGACTGGCAAGCCGATGGCCCCTTTGACCCCCAGGACGTTGCGTCGGGCGCTGCCGCACGTCAACCCGAATCGACTTCCTTGAACTACGTGCCGGCTGCTGTGCTGGGTTCGGCATCGTGCACGCCGTGTGGTCCCCATCTGGTCCCCAACCTCATGGACGGCCACGGCTTGGTTGCGGGCCGGATCTCCGCCCGGGCAACTCGTGTGTCGGCCGGCTAAGGGTCAGGGCTTCGGGAGGTTAGCTGGCCGGTTGTTCGGTGGTCCCGTCTTCGCCGCCGGTTGAGGTCCGATCATCTTTCGGTCTGCCACATCCATCATGTACCGGGCACGGCGCCGGAAGCGTTCCGGGAGCGGCGGCGCAATGTCCTCGACCTGTTCCCAGATTCGAGATACGTCTTGTAGCGTTGCGGACGAAGCTGGCGGGCCCGCGAGGATCTCCTCAGTTCTCCGACGTAGCGTCCCGTACTTCACTGCAGCGCACTTGTGCCGCTGAGCCAGCTGGGGATAGTTCCATATCAGCTGGGCAGTACTTAAGCCGGCCGCAACAAGACTCGCAACGCCAGTGGCGATCCGGATCTCAACACGCGTAGAAGCTGCCAACGACGCAAAGATGGCGGTACCGACGATAGAGCCGATAACGGCTGAGGCCACCCCCGTCACGCGGGCCCACTTGTCGAACGCTTCTCCAGCGAGGTTGTGGCCGATATGCAGCGTGCGTATGCCGACGCGCCACCGAAGAAGAAGTTCTTGGCCATCCTCTGCGCTTCTCGCCTCACGGGGCTCCGCGTCCTGTGGGTTCACAAGGTCACGGTGCCCGGCGAGACGAAAGGTGACAAGGTCAGATGTCGGACACACCGACGTCAGTGCGACCGCGCTGATGCCGTGTGGCCCCCGAGCGGTCCCCACGCGTCAAGCACGTGCCGCAGGTTCATGTGTCGGTCGAGCTGTAGAGGTGATCGCTTCCGGCCGGTAGGCGATACCGGAATCGCGACGGCTTCAACGACATCTTCGCCGGTGTCCACTTCTCCCAGACCCGCACGCGCCCGCCTGAGGTCTCGACGGTGCCGTCCGGCAACCGTCGCCAATCGATGAGGTCCACCACTACGAGGTGTGTACTCGCCACGGAAGCATGTTCTACTTCGTTGGCCGTGAGCTCGACCGTGTCAGCATCACCTGAGGATCCCTTGACCTCGATGTGAAGCTCACGCCGCCCGGATAGGGCCAGCACGTCGTACGACTCCGTGCTGCCCACGTCCTTCACGTCATAGCCGTGGTTGCTGTAGTGCTCTAGCACCCAGTCGACAGCATGCCGTTCAAGCGCCAGCCGGACCACCTCGTCGCGTAGGTATCCCGCTCCTCGTCGCTTCCGGGCGACGGCCGCGAGGTCGGACGAGCTCGACCGTTGAGTCGGGACCCGCCGCCTTGTCAGAGGGATCTGCTTCAGTTCGGGGACCGCCGAGATGACTGCAGCCGGCAGCTTTACTAGGTAGCCCTGCGCCGCCCGAACCGGGCGCTTGTCGGAGAAGGCAAAGGGAAAGTACAGGCTTCCCGCATGTCTTTCCTCCAAGTGCTTTTTGATCTTGCGGAGCTTAGGCTCCGCCTTTCGAAAGGCATCCTGGGTAACTGGGCGTGCCAGTGGGGTGTAGCCGGTTAGGGCGTAGCGCCACGATGGTTCTGGGCCGGCGAGAGGACGGGTTCGGCCGTAGGTGCCCTGTGAGGCCCAGAGGATCTCGTCGGCGGTCGGTCCCTCGGCGGCGGTTGAGTAGGCTACGACACCCGGCGTGCCAAGGAGAGACTTGTGCCAGTGGAGGACAATGTCTCCGGGCTGAACAGCGGTCACCAGGGCGTATGACCAGTATTCGCGTCCAGCATCGTCGACTTGGGGAGCATGGAGGTCGGCACCCAGGTCCGTGCGATCGGTGATCTCCATCCAGTAACGCTCGGCTGGTTCGCCATGCCACCACTCATTGATAGCCACGCCACATGTCTACCGGATCTTCGCAACCGCGTGAGCAGCGCCTGCGCGAGTTCGGAAAGCGGGGGGTGACGGGGCGCGAAACCCCCCGGACGCTTCGGTGTGAACGCGGGCACGGAGCTGCGTTTGATGCCTTCGGATGCCGTCTTAGGCCGCAGAGCAAGGCTTCGGTGCCGCCCGGTACGGTCTCCTACCGCCCGTTCTTGGCCTTCGCGCTGCCTCGTGGCTGCCTCTCCTGGTCTGGGTAACTAGAAGACGGCAGCGGTGAGTCCGGCCAGTAGTTTCTGGTAGGCGGTGGGATGGACGATCGGGATGGCGTACTGGTGGGCCTTCTTTGCCTTGCCTGACATCGTGTCTGGGTCTGCCGCGACTAGGAGCCGCGTCTTCTTCGTGACGGTGTTGCCCACTTGGAGGCCGGCAGCTCTGGCTTGCTCTTCCCACTCCCACCGCGGAGGCTCCATGGCGCCAGTGAAGACGACTGTGTCCCCGGGTTGAAGCCGCCACGTGTCGGGCCGGCGCTGCTGCGGGATGCTTGTAGCTGCGGCGGCCAAAGCTTGGTCGACGTCGGATTGTTGGAGGCCGAGCAACCCGGCCACCTCGTCCAGGTCGTGGCGCTCATCGGGCGTCAGGATGCCGTCTTCAAGCGCGATCTCAGCCAGGCTCGCCAGGTAGGTCCGGTGCAGGTGCTCGACGTCAACGCGGGCGAGCCCGAAGGTCTCCGCTGTGGCAACGAGCGCGTCGGCCTCCGTGGCAGAGATGTGCCGGTCAAGGAGCGCCTGGTCGAGCAGGTCCAGGTAGGCGTCGCCCTGCGGCTCGTGCAGCCGGGGCAGCCGGTCGACCAGTCGGGCCAGGAAGTGCTGTTCCCGCTGGCCTGCGGCGCGCCGTTGAACTGCCACCACCGGATGAGCGGCAAACGACGGCCATGTAAGTCCCGCAGCCGCCGTTACTACAGCTGCCCACGGGGGCGGGCTGCCAGCTGCTGTGAGGTAGTAAGCGAGGAGTTGGGCGGCGGCGCGGGCGTCATGCAGCGCTGAGTGCGCCTGGAACGGCGGCAGCCCAGCCGCACGACAGCAGTCGTGCAGGCTGCGACCAGCCGAGGGCAGGAAGTGCGAGGCCAGCCGCATCGTGCAGAGACCAGCGGCCTGGTCGATCGGTGCTTGGATCCCCGCGCGCTGGTACTCGGCGTGCAGGAACGGCGCGTCGAAGGTCAGGTTGTGGGCGACTAGGACCCGGCCGCGCAGCCTGCCGGCGAGGTGGCCAGCAACCTGCTCGAAGCGGGGTGCCCGCCGTGCCTCCGCAGCAGAGATGCCGTGGATGGCTTGTGGCCCGAGGTCCCGTTCCGGGTTGACCAGGCTGCACCACTCGTCGGTGATCCGACCGTTCTTGTCGACGTGGACAACGGCCACTTCGACGATCTTGTCGTGCCAGCTGGTGCGAAGGCCGGTGGTTTCGAGGTCGATGACTGCGTACACGTCGCTCCCCTACGCCGAGACCAACGAGGTGCTGGCGACGGCCTCGCGCAGTCTCGCCAACCACCGCGGCGGCAGCGGCTGCGGGTCACCCAGCGAGCGCAGGTAGACCCGGCGGTAACGCGCCTGCTCGGTGGCCTGCCAAAGCTGGGCGGTACTGGCAATGGCGGCGGTCAGCGCCAGAGCCGTCGCCGCGACCGGTGAGGCAGCCGTGCAATCAGCCCGTGCGGCCCAGGCGGCGAGGTCCTGCTGGTCTGGCATCTCGGTGGGCCACGCAAGCGGAGCGAGCTTCGACCTGGTGCTCGCCCTGTGCTGCTCGACCGCCGCGGTGTAGGTGGACCTGTGTTCGCTGATCTCGGCCAGCAGCTCGGGGATGGTGAGGATGTTGCCCTGGAGGGCGGTGAGCTGATCGGCCGGCACGACCTCGGCGATCCTGGCCAGGACGCCGATAGGGATGTCTCTGTCCCAGTCGACCAGGCATCGGTCCTGCAACATCGACATGATGCGGCGCAGCTGCTCGGGGTCCCGTTCGATTTCGTCGAAGCGCACCACCCACGCCCCACCGGCGCGACCGGTCGGGCTGAGGCGCCACACGGCCAAGGCGTCGCCGCCGCCGCTATCCGGACCGACGGCAAGAACCCCGTGGCCGCGCGCGCCGGGCACATAGTCGACCGGTACTGAGAGCTCGTTCTCGGATGCCTCCACGGCAGAAGCTCCTTGCAGGTCCTCAATAGTTGACAGCGGGATGATCACCGTAGCGGCCGTCGGTGACATCCGGGGTCGGTCAACTGGACGGGTTTCTTGCCCAGACCGCACTTCACGTTCGCACTGGCGTCCACTCTCCACTTCCGCTTGCCTCGGAAGCGATCGGGATTGGCCTACGACCGGTGAGCAGCGCGTTGGCGTTGCCAATCGGCTGCCTCTCAAGGACCGCTTGCCATGCCCCACCCACCGTGCGAGCGCGCCGTGGTCTAGTCACGAGTCAGCTCACGACGGACGACCACTCGCTTGTAAGGCGCTTTCGGCAAGAGTCGTAGCGTCCGCTGACGTCCACGGGGTGCGGGGCCGAGGCGAGATCCATCCGCACTCGTCCAGCCTCGGTCGCCACCGTTGATGTCAACAACTGATATCAGGTCGCGTCCGCTGCCGGCTCCCTGCTCGGGAGGGTGACCCCCGTCGGGGAGATGCCGGCGCAAGCTGTCGAGGGGCACCAAAGCTTGCCGACAGGCCGATGCCATGGGCGAGGGGGGCCGCCGACCTACGATGACGCGGTGCTGCTCCCCGAGTAGTTGTCGGATGTTTGGGCGCGAACCTTCCGTCGTACCTGTGGTTCACCATCTACTCCGTGACAGAACCGATGACCACCCTGCCGCTGCCGTTGTACCTCGGCCCCCAACTGCCACGCTGGCAGCCACGCACTGCCGCCGACGTCCAGGCAGCGATCGACAACGGCACGTTGACCGAGCGACACTGGCTCGACGTCAAGCTCACGCTCGGCGGTTCCTCACACAACAAGGAGATCGCCTGCGACCTTGCGTCGTACGCCAATGACGGCGGGGCGCTGATCTACGGAGTGAGCGAGGACAAAGCATCCCAGACTCTCTCGTTGGCCCCCATCGACCTCGCCGGGCAGGCCGAACGGATCGACGAAATCGCCCGCTCACGCTGCGACCCACCCCTCTACGTGGCGTGCCACCCCTTGCCGATCGACCCCAACGACCGGAGCCGTGGCCTCCTACTTGTGGAGATTCCGCCCAGCCCTGCATCGCCACACATGGTCGACGGTCGCTACTACGGCCGAGGCGACACGACGCGCCGCAAGTTGACTGACCCAGAGGTGGCCCGTCTGCATGCCGTACGGACCATGCGACAGCTCAGCGCCGAACAGCTCATCGAGCAGGAGATCGCACGGGACCCCGTGCCACCGCAACTCCGCAAACTTAGCCACATTTATGTAGTAGCGCGACCCCTGGCTACGCCACCGGATTTGCTTGCCGAAGCAATCGAAAACCGAGCGCTGGGCGATATGGTTCGCGGCCTGAACCACAAACTCGGTACGCCTGCCTCCCCGCACTGGGGTTACCTGGAATCTGAGGAACCACGTGCCGCCGGCTGGGGATTCCGGTCCTACAGAATGTTCGGCGGGCGGCCGGAATCCTGACGCCGACGTGAAGGAGGAGAACATCGTCGACCTGGAGATCGGTGACGATGGGCGGTTGATCTTGTTCTGCGGCCGCGGCTCCGACTTTTCCAGGGGACAAGACCAACAGTTCGTGCTCGATTCGGTAGCGGCGCTGTTCACTCGGGGAATCGTGGAATTAGCCGGCCAGATTGGGCGAGAGCACGGCTACAGCGGCCGGTGGATGTTCGCCCTGGGTCTCACAAACCTCACTGGCAAGATGACCAGCGCTGCCCTCAACAGGTTTGGGGGCGGCTACGTTCCCTACAGCGCCGAGCGCTACCTCGAGTCCACAGAGGTGGTCACCTCGGAACTGCTCGCCCAGCCCGGTGCCGTGACCCATCGGCTTGTCCGCCGACTGCTGCGCGGGCTCGGGACGGGCGCACACGGCTACCAGCAACTCCTTCTCTGAAGCACGCCACCGGATTAAGAGACGCACACCGGGCGATGACTGTCGCCGCGGGGCTGTCGTGACGGCTGAGGCCCCGTCTTACCTGGCGCAACGACTCTCGGTTGCTGCCGCCGCTGCGGTCGACCACGACCTACGCATTACGAGTCGGTCCCCGGGCGCTGGTCCACCGCCTGATGCTCGTGCTCGACGTGGCGTCGGCGTCCGCGAACGTCCGCTCTTGCTCGCCGGTTTGGCTGCTTACTTGGCTGCTCGGCAGATCCCCGACTCCTCTGCGATCATCGCTGGCACATGGCGCGGGACACGTGCCCATCGACCACGGGGAAGCTTAACGTGATCCGGACCGGCCTCTTCGCCGCTACTCGCGCTCGGCTGCGCCGAATCCATGCCATGTGGTCATGACGAAAGCGAACACGAGACGGAGTGCCGATCGACTGGCCGGCGGCTGACATCAAGGCTGCCTACTTCACCAACCGCATCGGCCAACCGGCCAAGATGTTGTAGACGAGAACAACCAGGCACATAAGGCCGACCACAGCGAAGGCTACGCCCATCACCCGTTCCAGCAGGATGAAGCGCGCTATACGCTCCTCGTGCGGAACTTGCCGTAGCCCGCTCGCGGTGGACATCGACCGCCGTACGTGCCACTCCGTCATGCCGCGAAAGTTGGTGGCCAGGCCGACACCTACGAGGCTCATAGCCAGGCATAGGGCGGCACCCGCCAGGACTCGCCATGTCTCCATCTGACCCCTCCCGGCGTGGCTACCGGATCTTAGTTGGCGGCCCCTGTGTCGCATCCGCGTCGCCATACCCCGGACGGCTCTCGGCTCGACCCGCGACATCTCGTTTACAAGATCTGTGCGTCGCATCCGCACGCGTCCAGCAACGGCCCCACGCTCGGGGCTTCGTCCATGCCCAGCGCACGTCTGTGCGCTGCCGTTCGGCACCGTTGCTGTCGGCGTTGCTGTCGACTGCCCTTCCGCCAAGCACGCTTTCCAAGTCTGCTCGTCCCCGTACGCGCTTGACCGGGGCGGTTCGCTACCAAGGCGAACTCGACCAGTCGTTCGTTTACGGTCGCCCCCGCACGGTCACGAACGAGACGACAAGTGAGACGAAGGCGGGAGGGTGGCGTCGCTGCTCGACCTCAGCTCTCATGGGATGTCTGTTACCGCTGCTATCGATCTTTTAGAGGGGCGAGCAGGTGCGGTCCCGTCGGGGAGACGGGCTGGACCTGTCCGCCGGCTGCGGTCACAACTTCGCGACTGCGTCCTCGAACTTCTTCGCCTGCGACGGCTTCACCTTCCCGGTCAGCCGCACAAGGACCCGCCCGTCCGCCGGTCGATAGTGGTACTCGGTGCCGAGGATTTGTGCGCCTTTCAGGGCGTCCTGAATGAACGTCGATCGGGCATCGGCGTCCCCTGCCGTCGCGAACACCTCGACCACCAGGCCGCGGTCGATGCCGTACTTCTCGGCGTCCTTGTCGCCTCCCGGCACGTCCGCTGATGCACGGGACGTGTACTGGCCAGGGCGGCCGAGCTTGTCATTGGGATCAGTGTCCTCATCCTGCTCGGCGATGTTCGACAGCGGAAGCCCAGCAGCGGTGAGGGCCTCGACCACGTCCTTGGCGCCCATCGCCGGCTTCTCGCTGGGGCTCACGGGGGGGGCTGGCGTGGTGGCACTCGCAACCGTCGACGGCCCTGCAGCGGCTGGAGGCTGGCTGTTGCCACAGCCTGCCAGAGCGAGGGCCAGAGCAGCGACGGCGCTGGTTGTGGCGAGCTGAGAACGATACAACAGGACTCCTCGACGTGACTTACCACGCAGAGGCCGCGCGGCTTCGCCATGATCGACAATTCGCGTTGGTCGCGCTATCGTCCGCGCGGTCGACCATCTTTGGCCATTTCGGGACCCTCTTCGCCCGAGACTTCGTTGAGACTGTCAATCCCCTGGAATCGTGGAGGGTTCCGTTATGCGGCCTGGGCCTCCAGGGCGCTGGCCGTTGATCGTTCGTAGTCGATGGGGGACCGCCAGTCGCAGACGGAGTGCCGGCGGCGCTGGTTGTAGAAGTCGGTGATCCAGGTGGCGATCTTCAGTCGCGCCTCGGTGCGCGTGCGGAACATGCGGCGGTGTATGTACTCGACCTTGATGGTGGAGAAGGTGGCCTCGGCGACGGCGTTGTCGAAGCACGACCCGACCCGGCCCATCGACTGGCGCACCTTCCATCGGGCGCAGGCCCGGGCGAACTCGGCCGAGGTGTACTCGGCGGATTCAACCGGTGGTCGCAACACCGGGTTGTTGGAGCGATCGTAGGTGTTCGTCGAGGGCTTCGGCTGGAGTCTTCCAGTCGAGGGTTTTCCGGGGTCGGCTGTTGAGGGCGTGGGCGACGGCGTTGATCTCGTCGGCGCTCCATCTGGATAGGTCGGTGCCTTTCGGGAAGTACTGCCGCAGCAGCCCGTTGGTGTTCTCGTTGGTGCCGCGTTGCCAGGGGCTGTGGGGGTCGGCGAAGAACACCGGGACGCCGGTTTCGACCGTGAAGCGTGCGTGCGCAGACAACTCCTTGCCGCGGTCCCACGTCAGCGACCGGCGCAGCTGCTCGGGCAGTTGGGTGATCGTCTCGGCGAGGGCTTTGCTCATCGTGATCGCCCCATAGCCGGCGAGAGCAGGACCGTTCTTCGTCCGCGGGATCACACCCCAGCCGGCCTCACGAGGCAGGTGGACTAGCATCGTGAACCTCGTCGTCCGCTCGACCAGTGTCCCGATCGCGGAGCGCTGCAACCCGATGATCAGATCCCCTTCCCAGTGCCCGGGGACGGCACGGTCCGCGACTTCAGCGGGCCGTTCACTGATCAGCGTGTCGCTTGTGACGTGCGCCCATGCGCGTTGCTTCGCGCGGGCTCGGGGAACCCGAAGCGCGCGACCGGTCCGCAAGCAGGTGACGAGTTCGCGCTTGAGGGCACCACGGCTCTGGACATAGAGCGCCTGGTAGATCGCCTCATGGCTGATGCGCATGGACTCATCCTCCGAGAACTCGGCCCTGAGCCTGCGGGAGATCTGCTCCGGGCTCCACCCGGTTGTCCATGCCCGATCGGCCCGGTGGGGCTTGTTCCGGCCCTTCCACTGCGGGCCCTGCGGGCCGGTGACCAGTCGGCCATCCGCTGTCCGGATCGCACCCGCAAGCCTTTGCTGGACGTACTCTCGGAGCCGCTCATTGGCCAGCAGCTTCGCGGTCTTCGGCCGGCGGGCTCGACGTTCCGCATGCCACTGCGCGGTCGAAGCCTTGTAGTCCAACCGGTACGTCCTGGTCGAGGCGTTGCGCCGCAACTCCCGCGAGATCGTCGACGGGTCTCGGCCAAGCTGGCGTGCGATCTCACGAACGCCCATGCCTTGCGCTCGCGACAGAGCGATGTCCTCTCGTTCGCTGAACGACAGATAGCGGCCTGACACCGTCGGCGGCAACGCAGGATTCACGCCGCCAGCGTGCCGGAACCACCGGAACCCAACCGGCGACGACACACCCGCCACCGCGGCCGCGTCCTCGGTCATCACACCGGATCGGATCGCAGCCCAAAACTTGACCCTGTCCTCACGCCACGCCACCGTCGGCCGCCCCGGCGAAGGAATCTGACCCCGATACTCCCGAACCCGCTTCTGCCCCGGCCCATAAGCCATCGCTCCACCTCTCCGACGAGGTGTTGCGACGACCGGTTGAATCCGCCGAGTACACCTCGGCCGAGTTCGCCCGGGCCTGCGCCCGATGGAAGGTGCGCCAGTCGATGGGCCGGGTCGGGTCGTGCTTCGACAACGCCGTCGCCGAGGCCACCTTCTCCACCATCAAGGTCGAGTACATACACCGCCGCATGTTCCGCACGCGCACCGAGGCGCGACTGAAGATCGCCACCTGGATCACCGACTTCTACAACCAGCGCCGCCGGCACTCCGTCTGCGACTGGCGGTCCCCCATCGACTACGAACGATCAACGGCCAGCGCCCTGGAGGCCCAGGCCGCATAACGGAACCCTCCACGATTCCAGGGGATTGACAGAGCCGATGAGGGGTGCCCGAGGCGTAAGGTTCCAGGGCGCTCGGCGTTGCGTCGCCGGTTGGTCGGCGATGCCTGGTACGGCCGGATTCGGATAGGGATGGGGGCTCCGAGCCATCGTGACGGCTTCAGCCAGGCCCGGTGCCGGCGCGTGGGCGCAAGGGCCGGTGAGTTTTCACCACGGGAGGGTTCAACACTGTCATGACGAACACCCACACGCTGGAGACCGCCGAGGCCGACATCGTCTACGACGTGCACGGCCCGCTACCCACGGCCGACGAACGCCCACCGCTGTTCATGATCGGCCAGCCGATGGACGCCAGCGGCTTCGCCACGTTGGCGTCGTATTTCCCCGACCGCACCGTGGTCACCTATGACCCACGCGGCCTTGGCCGCAGCAGCCGCAAGGACGGCCGAATCGACCATGACCCCACGGTCCAGGCCACCGACGTCTACGCCGTTATCGAGGCGCTGGATGTCGGACCGGTCGAGATGTTCGCCAGCAGTGGCGGCGCGGTGACCGCGCTGGCCCTGGTGGCGGCCTATCCCCACGACGTGACCACCCTGGTGGCCCACGAGCCACCACTCATCCCGGTGCTGCCCGATGCCGAGGCCGCCGAGCGCGCCCGCAGCGGCGTTCGCGACGCCTACGAGGCCAGGGGGTCGAACGCCGGTATGGCGGCCTTCATCGCCATGACGTCGTGGCGAGGCGAGTTCACCGCGGACTACTTCGCCCAGCCCGCGCCGGATCCCGGCCAGTTCGGGATGCCGACCGAGGACGACGGCTCTCGTGATGATCCGCTGCTGTCCGACAGGTCCTGGGCGGTCAGCAGCTACCGGCCCGACCTGGACGCGCTGGCCGCGGCGCCGACCCGCATCGTGATCGCCGTGGGCGAGGAGTCCGCAGGTATCTTCACCGGACGCAGCTCGGTGGCCACCGCCGAACTGCTCGGCCAGCAGCCGACCGTGTTCCCCAGCCACCACGGCGGCTTCCTCGGTGGCGAGTTCGGATACCCCGGCCAACCCGAGGCCTTCGCGCGCAAGCTGCGCGAGATCCTCGACGGCGACAGCTGACGCAGTGCACTCCGCCTCGCCGTCGATCTGGGCAACCTTCACCACCTCATCGACGCCACCGGCCGGCAACTCCGCGACGTGGATCGGCGTGCAATGCCCGACGGCGTGGACCACTGGCCGCCTGACTCACCCACCAACCGCCAGCTGGGCTGGCAACACCCATCCCGCTTGGATCCCATCGCAATTCGTGGGCTGTCGGCTTGACGACACCACGCTGGACGCCGGTGCCCGCCAGGCGCACCTTTCTCGGTACACGCTGCGTAAACAAGGGCGTGCTCACTGCGGTCGAGGAGCATCGAAATGTCCGACATCGAGGTGAAGTCCTACCGCTACCTGCGAACGACGATGGTCGCCTTGCTGCTGGGCCTAGGAGCGTCGGTCGTCTACCACAGCCTGCAAGCGGGCGCTTTCCTCGCATCCGTTAGTGCCTACTACTACACCCCTGCGCAGGCGATCTTCGTCAGCGCCCTCATCGCCCTCGGAGCCTGCATGATCGCTCTGAAAGGGACGAACGAGATCGAAGACGTATTCCTCAACCTCGGCGGCATGTTCGCTGCCGTGGTCGCGATCGTTCCCACGTCACGCGGCGCGGACTACAGGACGGCGATTCGTGCCTGCGAGCAGGCGGACAGCCCGACGCTCGAACAGCTGGACTGCCCCACGGTCCGGACGCTGGCCGAGGCCACCAAAGCGAACGTCGAGAACAGCACGATCGCTCTGCTGTTTGTGGGCGCGCTGGCTCTCCTCGCCGCCGTACTCTTCTACTCGCTCAAAGACCGGAGGACGCCTGGGGCAAAGTTCCCCCGCTGGGCATTCGTCGCGACGTTGGTGGTGTACGGCGGCTGGGCCGGTGCTTTCGCGGCGTCCCGGGCATGGTTCATTGACAACGCCCACTACATCGCCGCCGTCGGTCTGCTTGCATGCATCATCGTCGTGGCGGTGGCCAACGCACTTCGACGCGACCAGGGGCGGCAGGAGACTCTCAACGCCGTTCCCGGCGCGCTGGCCCGCTCCACGGATTTCTACGCATGGTTCGCGCGGATCCTGCTAGGGGCTGCCGGCGTAGGCATCTTGCTGTGGCTTGTCGACTGGATCAGCCTGTTCCTGCTCGAGATCGTCGTCGCCGCGTTCTTCGCCGTGTTCTGGATGGTGCAGACCATCGAACGGTGGCGCGACGAACCCCGGCCCGGCGGCGGTGGTCCTGGAGAGCTGTCACCGAGTGAAGCGCAACGGTCCGGCCCAGGCAGCCGACGTCCTGACCACGACCAAACCGACCGGACAGTTGGACGGGCTTAGCCTCGATGGTTCGCGCCTGACGCCAGTTCCGTCCGCCCGGAAGATTTGATCGCTGTTGATGTATGCGGTTCTGGTTCGGGAATCGTGGGGGTGTAGCGCCTGTTGTTGGGGCATCCCGGGCAGTTACCGTATGCAGCGGTGGTAGCACAGGTGGTACGTGCCGGTTGCTCGGGTGAGGTGATGGTGGTGCTGCGGATCGCCACGTTCAACGTGGAGAACCTCGATGAGACGCCGTCGGGGGCGCGTCCGTCGTTGGCGGAGCGGGTGGCGTTGATGAAGCCCCAAGTGGCTCGGCTTCGCGCCGATATCGCATGTTTTCAGGAGGTTCATGGTCAGGAGCGGCCGGGGCAGCCGCGGGCATTGCTGGCGTTGCGGGAGCTGCTGGGCGGCACGAACCTCGACGGTGCGGGGATGGTCAGCACGAAGCCGGACGGCGACGCGGTGTACAACGAGCGGAACCTCGTCGTGGTGACCCGGCTGCCGATCGTGGCGCACCGGCAGTTGCGCAACGAGTTGGTGGCCGAGCCTCGGTATCTGCGGCTGACCGCGATCCCGGCCGATCCCGCTCCGGTCTCGGTCGGTGTCGAACGCCCGATCCTGCACGTCGAGGTCGACCTGTCTTCGGTCGGTGGTGGGCGGCTGCATGTGATCAATGTGCATCTGAAGTCGAAGATCCCCACGGACATTCCTGGGCAGAAGATCGACTCTTACACGTGGCGGACCGCGGACGGGTGGGCCGAGGGCGTGTTCATCTCCTCGATGAAGCGGATGAGTCAGGCCTTGGAAGTCCGGCGGCTGGTTGACCAGATCCTGGATGCCGAAGCCGACGCTCGCATCGTGGTGGCTGGTGACTTCAACGCGACCCCGGAAGATGTTCCAGTGCTGGCCATCCGCGGGCAGGTGGAAGACACCGGCAATGGCGATCTGGCCGGCCGGATCCTGGTCCCGGTCGAGCAAACCGTTCCTGCCTCGTCCCGCTACACGCTTTACCACCAGGGGCACGGGCAGATGCTCGACCACATGCTCGTCACCCGCAACCTCCTCGCCTTCTACCGTGGCTCGGAGATCCACAACGAGGTCCTCCACGACGAGTCCGCCGCGTTCGGCACCGACCGGAAGTACCCCGAGTCCGACCACGCACCGATGGTCGCCACCTTCGACTTCGACTGACCAGGCTCCGTCTTTCGAGATCGGCGGGCGCGTGATCGCCCTCGCCAACGTTGACGCGCCGGCAGCATTCAGGGGGTAGACGAGGGCGATGCGAGCAGGGCCGCGAGGATCTTGACCACCCGAGCCACAGACGGAAGCGCAAGAGAGACCAGGCCGAGCAGGTTGCGGCCCGGTCGCTCGCGTCGCGTGGATAGCGCATTCACCAGCAGCTATCCCACCGCGGCCTGCGGCGCCGAGCCAGCGGGTTCCGCCCGCCGACGGCGAGAGCGTGGACCGTCGCGGTGCAAAGGAGCGCGCCGGAATGGTGCGAGGTCGGCTCCAGCACCCGTCATGCTGTGGCAGGTGAAGACGACGGCCGTGGTGCTCGCCGCCGGGCGGGCCAGGCGGGACGGTCCGAGCAGGTGAGACAGAAGCAGGTGAGACAGAAGCCCGTCGACTGATACATCTCCGGTGTGCATGACGAGCGCATCGCGGCGGGTGAACTCGGGCGCGGGCTGCGCGACAGGTACGGCAGACGGTGAGCGCGCCTGATGGGCACGCCCTCGACCGGTCCGACCTGTCAGGCGACAGGGCGCAGCCGGCGGACGAACGTGTCGGGGCTGTCGGGTTGGGTCGTTTCCCAACGCCGCTGTAGTGCCTCGATCAGGTTATTGATCATGGGTTCGGTGACGTGGCTGTAGATGCCTCGCACCCCGGCGAGGCGGTGTCCGAGGCGGCGGGCTTGGGCGATCTCGGGGATGCCGTCTTCGATGAGCCAGGTCTTGTGAGTGTGGCGCAGGTCGTGGAAATGCATGCCGGGCAGCACTGGTGGAATGCCGCGTTCCGGGTCGCCGGAGACGGACGGGGTCCAGGCACGGCGGTTGAAGTTGGAGCGGCGTTGGTGGTGGCCGCGGGCGCCGGGGAAGACGGTGTCGTGGGGGTGTTCGGCGAGGTGGGTGGCGAGGAGGTTGGTGAGGAAGCGGGGTAGGCGGATGTGGCGGACGGAGTCGTTGGTCTTGGGTGGGCCGAGGTACAGCTTGCCTTCGACTTCGTGCAGCGCGCCGACGTCGGGGTGGACGTAGATGCTGCCGGTGGTGAGGTCGAGGTTGTCTCGGTGGAGGCCGGCGAGTTCTCCCCATCGCATGCCGGTGTAGGCGGCGGTGAGGATCATCAGCCCGTCGGAGGCCCGTGGTTGGCGGGCGACGATGGCGGCGACCTGGTCGGCGGTGGCGTGGGGTCGTTCGGCGCGGATGCCTTTGGGGATACGGATGCCGCGGCAGGGGTTCAACGGGATCCGCCGGTCTTCGACCGCTTCCTGGAGGATCATCGACAGCACCGTGATCACGTCGGTGACGGATCGCGGTGAGAGGCGCTTGCCGAGAGTGACGGCGAGCGTCTTGATGTGTTGGCGGCGGATGTCGGCCAGGGGCAGCGGGCCAAGGGCGGGCAGGATGTGCAGCCGCAGGTGGCTGCGGTAGGCCGACCAGGTGGCCGGGGATGCCTGGTGTGTTGACTGCCAGATCGGTACCCAGTCGGCGAGGGGGATGCGTCCGCCGCGGGGGTCGATGAAGGTGTCGCGGGCGACTTCCACGTCGATCTCTTTGGCGCGGATGACGGCGTCGGCGCGCGCGTCGTGGACGGAGTCGGTGGTGACGGTGCCGTCGGGCATGCGGAGGCGGACGCGGAATTTGGTGCGGCGTTTCTCCACCCAGGCCATGGCTATTTCTCCGATCGGTTCGTGTGCGCGGTGCGTCGGTGATGGACGCGTGACTTCCGGCGTGGGGCAAGTCGGTGGTGGTAGGCGGTCGTGGGCGTCGCCGGGTGGGGCGCCGTCCGGTGGCGGGTTCCGCGGCGGCGGCGATGAGGGCGGCGAGGTCGGCGGCGGAGAAGCGCAGGTGCTTGCCGAGGAAGGTGCAGGGGATCTGGCGGCGGCCGGCGCGGCGGCGCAGCCAGGATTCCGTGACGCGCAGTCGTGCTGCGGCTTCTGACGGGGTGTAGAGACGCGGGTCTTGGTCGTCGCTGTGACCGGTTACGTGGGCAGGTGGGGGCGCGGGTGGCGGTAGCCGGCGTCGGGGTCGAGGCGGGGTGGATTGCATGCGGCTTCCTCGAGTCGAGGTGGGTGACAGGGCCTGGGCCAGCACGGGTGGCGCTTCGCGGGCAGCCGTATGGGGCCGTCCGCGAAGAGCCACATGGTGCGGCAGGGGTCAGTGATAGCGGCACAACAAGAGGCGGAGGGCGGTCGCTTGGGCGAGGACGACGCCGTTGCCGAGGACGCGCAGCGCGCCGGTGCGGGGCAGTCGGAGCGTGGGGTCGGTGACCCAGTGCTCGGGTAGGCCCATGAGCCATTCCACGAACGGTGGCGCGAGCACGGGTTTGCCGTGCTGCCCGGGTTGGGTGGGTTCGGGGACGGGGATCAGGAGTTCCCAGCGGGCGATCGCGGTGGCGTAGATCCCCCATGTGGCCCCGTCGAGTGTGCCGAGGCTGCCGCTGGTGAGCTGGGCGACGGTGGTGCGCAGGTCCGGGCCGCCGTCGCCGTGGCGGCCGGGGCCGCGCGCGTCGGAGGCCCGGGGCGTCGGAAGGCAACAACCTGGAAGACGCACCGCCGCTGACGGCAGGGTGAGGTCCCCGTGCGAGCCGCGTTGTCCGGCGCAGCCTTTCTGCCCGTCGGTGGCACGCAGGGTGGGCAGCAGTACCTCTGACAGGGGCGGCCGGAAGCCCGGGCCGGCACGGCGGCCTGAGGTGCCGGTGTCGCTAGCACGTGGGGTCGGCAGAAGGTTATGCCCGGTGCCGTGAGGTTCGATGACGTCGGGCAGTCCGCGCTGGTGGCCGGGTCCCTTGCCGTCACGGGCGCAGGGTGTGGGCAGCGTCCGCAGCCTCTCCCCCGCCGCCGTTGGCGAGCAGGAACAGCCGGTCGCGTCGGTGGGCGGCGCCGATGTCGGATGCGCGTAGGCATAGCCAGCTCGTGTCGTACCCGAGCGCGGCCAGGTCGGCGTGGACGACGTCGAGTCCGCGTCTGCGGAGGGCGGCCACGTTCTCCACGAACACGACCGGGTCGAAGACAGCGAATGGCCTGGGTGATGTGGGTCCAGAGGCTGGAGTGGGGGCCTGTGATGCCGGCGCGTTTGCCGGCGTTGGAGATGTCCTGACAGGGGAATCCGGCGGTGAGGACGTCGACGGCCGGAACGCGGGTCCAGTCGACGGTGCGGATGTCGCCGGAGTTGGGCACATCGGGCCAGTGGTAGGCGAGGACGGTGCGGGCGTGTCGGTCGACCTCGACGTACCAGGCGAGCCGGCCGCCGAGCACCAATTCAACGGCCATGTCGAGGCCGCCGTATCCCGTGCACAGCGATCCGATCCGGGGCCCCGGGCGGTGGTCACTCACGCCACCCCCCCGTGCACGCCTATGGTGATGGCCTGGCTGTCAGTCATCGGCGGCCCCGAGCGGGTCGGGCTTCTGGGTCTTGGCGAACACGAGGACGTCTTCGTGTGCGATGAGGTGCATCGGGGTGCCCGCGGTGCGGGCCCGGCGGACCTGCTGGAGCTGGAAGAAGCTGGGCCGGGCGACGAGGTGCCCGTCGCGGACGGCCGCCAGTAGGGCGACGCACCGGTCCACCGGGGTCAGGCCGGCGCGGATCCCCGCGCCGATGACCGCTGACGGCAGGTCGACCAGCTGGCCGTGCTTGCGCCAGGGGCGGGCGGTAACCACGACGATCCCGCCGGGGCGCAGCAGAGTGTGGCAGCCGGCCAGGATCTGGGCGAACCCGTCGGCGAGTCCGGTGAGGTCCCGGTAGGCGAGGTTGCCGCGGTCGGTGCCGTCGTTGTAGGCGTTGTCGAACTTCGCCACCCCGTCCGCGCCTGGGCGGACCAGGCCGTGGACGGTCGGCCCGTACGGCGGCGACGTCACCACCAGGGCGACCTGGCCGGCGAGGGCGGCGGGAACGAGGGACAGGATGCGGGTTGCGTCGCCGCGCATGACCGCGCCCCTGCCGGTCGCTCCTTGGCGTTGGGCGTGGGCGATGTTGGCGTCGGCGATGTCGGACCAACGGGACTCGTATTCGACGCCGATGGCGTCGCGGCCGGCGTGGATGGCCTCGACGAGGGTGGTGCCGATGCCGCACATCGGGTCGAGGACCAGGTCCCCGGGGTTGGTGTAGGCGGCGACGGCGTGGGCGGCGATCGCCGGCAGCATCCGGGCGGGGTGCTTCACCGATTCGGCCACGTACCGGCCTCGGCGCTGCACCGGCCCGGTGCTCTGGGCGGTCGCCCACACCGACAGGCCCTCTGGCCCGGTCGGGGCCGGGTGGCGTCCGTCGTACTCCCGGTGGCGATCCTCGGTGGCGCGGTGCGTGCCGCCGGTGCCCTCCGGCCGGGCCGGCTCGTCCGGTGCGTGGGTGGTGGGGTGCTCAGCCACGGCGGTCACCGCCCTCTCGGTGCCGCCGCCGTTGCGACGGGGCGGCCGGTGGGGGGCTGAACACCAGCAGGTCGGCGTGGACGCGGTGGTGCGTGAGCGTCCACTGTTGCCCGGCCGTCTCCTCGGCGAGGGCGAGGAGTTCTTCGTCGGTGACGTGGTAGACGAAAGCGTCGGTGTCGGTGTCGGCGGTGACCGCGACGATGTGCTGCAGGTAGCCCAGCCCGACGTTCGCCGCTGCGGCGGCGAGAGGGCTGAAGTCCTCCGGCGTCGCGGTGGTGCCGGCGGGGACCGCGACGATGAGCACGAGGCAACCGCCGGGGCGCAGCAGCCGGGCGCAGGCGGCCAGCAGACACGCCAGGCGCACCTGGCTCGTGGCCTCGTTCTCGTCGAGGGGCCAGGAGGCGACCAGCAGGCCGGTCGCCTGCGGCGAGCCATCGGGGTCGGCCGGGTCGGTGAGGTCGTCACCGAACCAGGCGCTCACCTCCGGCACGTCGTCGTTGAACTGCTGCTGCTCGGACGGGTTGGGTTCGGCAGGTTCGCTGGCCGGGCCGATGAGGAGGTTGGGTCCGTCGGTGAACCAGCAGGGGTGGTGCCGGCGCCGCCCGGCGAGGCAGGCGGTGGTGAGGGCGTGGTCGTCGGTGCAGTCGACGACAGTGTCGCCGGGCCGGCTGTAGGCGGACACGAGGCGGTAGGCCAAGCGGGCACCGACGGTGCGGCCTGCGTCGGCGGAGGTTCGGGCGGTGCGCCACACAGTGATCGGCACCGGCGGGTCGCCGGCCACAAGATCGGTCTGGGTCGGGTCGGCGCCGGAGCGGTCCGGGTCGACGGGGCGGGCGGGGGGCTGGTGCTGCGGCGTGTGCTCGCTCATGTGGTGTCGGCTCCGCGCCGCGCAGGCAGTGCGCTGACACCCTCAAACCCGTGTTTGTGTGCTCTGGCGAACGCCCCCCGTTCTCACAACGGCTCACGGTCGCTCACAACCAGCGCGAAATGAGGTACTTAGCCCCGATGTCTCGCCTCACGACCTCGTGGTTGCCCCGCTTCGCAGCGGAACGGTGTCGCCGGTGCGGCACCATTGGGTCAGGGCCCGCCAGCCGAAGGCGAGCAGCAGGCCCGGCAGGTAGAGCAGCAGCGCGAGCCAGGCCACGGGTTACGCCGTCCGGTCGGTGCAGCAGCCATCGGTGCAGCCCGGGCCTTGGCCGGTGGCGGCGTCGACGGCAGGCAGGGGTGCGCAGTCGTCGCAGTGTTCACCGCGCCAGGCTTCAACGCCTTCCTTGACCGCGACCCCGGCGATGACGAGCGCGGCGATCGGGTCGGCCCACGACCAGCCCCAGACGGCGTTGAGGACCAGGCCGACGAGCAGCACCGTCGAGAGGTAGGTGCACAGCATGGTCTGGGTCGAGTCGGCGGCCAGCCGGTCGCTGCCGGAGACAGGATCGTCCGGCGCGGAGGAAACGTCGCGGGCGCCACGCTGGGACCGTGGGAGGCCTGGTCGTGGTCCCTGACCGAACTGATACCCGACGCCTTTCCGCCCTGCCAATCACACGGCGTTTCTAGGTGGCGACGAGCAGCGCCGGGCGGGCATCCCGGGGCAGCCTCCATTTGGCGTTCCGGTCGGTGAAGTCGAAGTTGGACCTGTCGATCACCACGTAGCCGTCCGTGGCGTACACGTGAAAGGACCGGTGAGCACCGGCTGGCAGCTGAACTTGGGACTGAGCCTGCCCCGTGCGCTGGTCAAGTCGTGACAACTCGTCGCGGTCGGTGACGACGTACACGCTGGTCCGGTCCGCAGTGACGTCGCTGACGGTACCGGCGAAGGATCGCTGCCATACGGGGGAGCCATCGAGGCCGGACACGGCGCGGACGGTGTCGCGGACCGAGAGGTACTCAAGCGTCAGGTCACCGACGTCGACGGCGATCCAGTCGTGGGGCCACACCCCGGT
Source organism: Micromonospora inositola (assembly GCF_900090285.1). Lineage (NCBI taxonomy): Bacteria > Bacillati > Actinomycetota > Actinomycetes > Micromonosporales > Micromonosporaceae > Micromonospora > Micromonospora inositola. Next base: position 6,533,603 of record NZ_LT607754.1, read on the forward strand.
TATCGAACCGTCCTGGTGGATGCGCCAGCTTCCGCCGTCGTTGCTGACGTGGAAGCCGTCGCACATGGACTGCGCCACCACACAACCGGAGGGCTCAACGAACCATGATCGGTTCGCAGCGGGCGAGCCTGCCGTGGGTTGCCACGTGGTCAGCTCGCGTCCGGATTCGGCGTCGTACAGTTGCACCTGCTTCGGCCGGTCACACGCCAGGACCACCGCGACCACGGTCGGTCCGGTCCAGTTCACTCCGGAACATCCGGGCAGGTCGACCTGCCACAGCCGCCGCCCGGTCGCGGGTTCGAACGCGTCGAGGGAATGTTCGCCGGAGCTGACGAGCACGGGGGCATGCTGCCGGGTCTCGGTGGCGAACAGCTCAATCAGGCTGTCACCGTAGACGGTCGCGACGCCGGTCGGACCGCCGATGTAGCTGTCGCCGCCGATGTCCCGCTCGACCGTGGCACGCCACGCGATCGTGCCGGTTCGCCCGTCCATTCCAGCCAGCGCTCCGTCGGACCACTTCACCACGACCATCGGCGGGTTCGCTCCGTGTGCCGGAATCGCGACCACTCCGGTGACGTCCGCCGGAAACCGGTGGTACGACCAGAACGGCGGATGCCCATCCGCCGCGGTCAACGGTTCGGCCCACACATCGTGCTCGGTGCCGAAGACCCGCAACCGCCGTTCGACTATCAACGGTGCGGCACGCAGCGCGGCGACCACCCCGGACCGGGGAGAGGCGACCGCGTCCGGATAACGGGCGGTTGCCGCCGTGTGCCATTCGCCCGGCTTGACCATGAAATAGGTGCCAACCCCGCACGACGCGACGAGCACCAGCACCATGGCCGGCACCGCCCAGACCCACCATCGGACAGCACGGCCACGCCGTACCTCGCCAGCCATGCCCCGCCCCCGTGAACGCACACCTGATACTGCCACTTCCGGCCGGACAGCCATGACCCGTCGCCGCCGCCCTCGCGGCGCGGGATCCACTTGTCGAACTGCGCCCGCACTAGCTGGACGTGCTGGGCACGGCCGCTGGCTCCGGCGTCGACCGTTCAGCCGCCAGGCGCCTGATCAATCGATTGACCACCGGTCATCGTCGCCGGCCGTGGCATGACACCGTCCCCGATGACATCGGGCTGACGCGCCCCGGTGACGGCACTGTCGTCAAAGCGGTCGACGCCGCAATGACATCAACGGCGTCCGGTGTGACATTGCGGTCTGCGACCGTGCCACCGACCCGACGCTAGTCGTTGTGAGCGCTCGTGAGCGGCTGTGAGTGTCATCGCCTGCGTTGTCATCGGCCGTCACGAATCGGGCGGACACCTCGCCCGCTAGGGCGCGGAGAGTCGATGCCATGGCGGGTAGCGGTGTCACAGTACAGCTCAGGGGCTGTATCACATACCGCTCTCAACGATCACAGTCGATGTCAGGGAATCGGTTCGGGATCGTGCCATCGATCGGCGCGGCGGTGTCAGAGGCGGCGCAACCTGCGCCGTGAGGGCCTTGTGAGTCGCTCGTGTCGTAATCGGCGCCTGCCTGGTGCCGTGACACCACGACGGCGCCAATCGACATTCTTCGTTGCTTGGGGAGTGTGACATGACCGCCTCTGACATCGACTGGCCCGCCTCACCGCTGGACGCCGCCGACGCCGCGTTCGCCGCACTGACCTGCGACCCCGCACCGATGACACTCGACCCTGACACGTTCGCCCCCGACACCGGCCTGCCCGACGATGCCATGACACTGCCGGCGCTGCGGGACTGGCTCCTCGCGCACCCGCGCGCCTTCACCGCGCGCGACGAGGTGTGGCGGGAGTTGACCCGCCGCGCCCGCCTCCACGGGCCGGCGTGGGTGATCGCCGCGGTCGGCATGGCGATGCCGGCGCTACGCCGCTACGCCAATCACCTGAGCGCTGGCTACGGCGGCGATCCGGACGATATCGGCGCGGAGGTCCTCACCGGCTTCCTGGCCGCGCTGCGCGACCGCGTCGACCTGGCCCGCGACGCCCCCTACGCGGCGCTGTGCCGGGCGGCGTTCCGGGCCGGCTACGCCCTGCGCCAACAGGCCGGCGAGTACACGTCGGTGGACAACGTCGACCACGTCACCGGTCCCCGCACCCCCGCCATGCCCTACGGGCACCCGGACCTGCTCGTCCAACGAGCGGTCGGCCTGGGCATCCTCGACCGGGAGGACGAACAGCCCTACATCGACATCCGGCTCGGGCGGCGGGCGATCGAACGGGTCGCCGCCCGCCTCGGCATCACCGTCGACGCGTTGCGCATGCGGCTGGGACGCATCGACACCCGCCTCGCCGACGCCCTCGCCAAAGGGCTGCTGACCGGCGTGACCAGCCAGCAGACGGCTGAGGAGCTCGCCCACCAAGCCGTGCACCGCTCGGCCACCCGCACTGGCCTCGCCGCGGTTAGCGGCCGCATCGCCGATCAGGTGCCGGTGTCCACGACGGCGGGGCTCGCCGCCTGAGTCACACCCCCGCGCCGCGTCAATCCGATGCCGCCACACGAGAGACCCCTGAAGGTCCTCGCCGGCCGCATCGACCCGCCGGCGAGGACGCTCGGCTGTGCCGGCACGTTGGGGGGGCTGTCGGCAGCGTCGATACTGCTGAACGTGAGCGCACGGCCGAGCCACAGGGTTCGAAGGACGCCGACTCACGACATTGGTCGACCGCTAGATCTTCAGACGCCCCGTTCGGCGTGCGGGGGTCAGCTGATTAGTTGGCGGATCACCACGATCGCGATGAACACGACGATGAACGCCAAGTCGATCGAGACCGTGCCCAACCGCAACGGGGGCAGGAACCGCCGAACTGGAGCAAGGATCGGCTCGGTGACCGCTCGCGCTCCGGCGGACAGCCGCGACCGGATCGACCCGGGCGCCGAGGGACCGGCGAGCGCCACGCTCCAGTCGAGCACCACGCGGGCAACCAGCAGCAGCTGCATCAGCAGCAAAATCAGGCTCACGATGCCGAGCACAGGACCCATGAGATTCCCTCCAGAACCAGTTTGACCCAGCTCAACTGTGCGTCACCTTGTGGTGAATCCGCTGAGCGACAAGCTGTTACTCATGGCTGAACGCGCCGTACAGCGGGGTTGTCCTCTACCTCGCCGGCCGACTGCTGTTCCTGCGGCTTGCCGTCCGATCCGCCCCGCCAGCGCAATTCGCCGCCGTCGGCGTGGCCCTCCTCCTGCTACCGGCGGAGCAGACGCTGAGCGCCGGGCCCTCCCGCTCGATCCAGCGCAGCACCGCCCGGCAGGCCAGGGCCTTGGCGGCGTACGCCACGTTGGCCGCCCCGAACGCCGCCGCGTACTCGCGACAGCGGGCACGCACGTCCTCCGCGTCCAGCACATAGGTCGGCGTGCGACACCGTGCCGAACGTCAACCAGCCGGCCGAACTCCTCGGCGATGTCCGTCAGCGCAACGCCACCCACGCGGATCCCGCCGGACTCGCATCTGGTGGTCGCCGGCCACAGACGCACGGGCAGGCGCGGTGGCAGCGACGCCCGTGACGGCGGGATCGCGTCCAGCAGGGTCATGATTCCTCCCCCGCTTGGGTCAGATCCGGCTGCCGCAGCAGCAGATGGGTAATGCACCTCCGACTCCCGCCACGGCGCGATGCGCAACCACATCCGGCACCCGACCAACTCGGTGCTACGCCGTGCCTCTGGATCGGAGGTCCTGAGGGCCACGCCTCACGGTGCCGCACGATCCCGCCCAAGCGCGAGAATCAATACGCAATCGCTACGGCTCTCCCCGTTTTCTTGACGCTCTAGCGACGCCGGCAGGCGCCAGGGGGCCGGCGCGACCGCCCGGCGCCACCATCGCGGCGGCCGAACACGACAGCGGGCTTGCCATCGAACGGTGGGCAGCTACGCGGACAAGCCGTGCCGGTGGAGCCGGCTGACCGTCAGAACCAGCCCCCGGAAGGCCGGTGCCACGTCGCGGACCGGGAGACCCGCTCTGACCTGCGGTGGGAGACATCCGGGTGGCGCTGTGAGCCGCTGTGAGCGGGGACCGTGTTCGCCAGAGCACACAAACGCGGGTTTGAGGGTGCGGAAACTCTTCCCGCCCGGCCCGTGCCGGGCACCCGGGAGGTTCCGCCCGCCGCCGGGCCCGGACATCGTCGGGCCGCCACGAGCTGGACGCCTCGGGTGCCGCGCAGTGCTTGGTGCGCTGACACCTCATCGAACACCGCAACCCGCGAGGGAGGACGAGCTCCTCCCGAGGCCGGTGCGGCTCGCGCGCGTCCCGTTCTCCGCGCCCGGCGGCGGTCCCCTTGACCGCCCGCTAGCGCCCCGCCGCCCCGCCCCTGGTGACGGCGGCGGGGCCGGAGGTGACCCCACTCATGTCCCGCATCCCGGCACTCCTGCGTTCCCTCACCCACCACCGCACCGTCCGCCTCGCCGGCCGGACTGCCGCCGTCGCGGCTCAGGTCGCCCTGTTCCTGTCCGATCCCGGGGCGGCGTTCGCCGACACCGGCGAGCCGGTGTTCCTGGCGGTGAACTCGCTGCCGGTTGTGATCGGGAACCTGCAGACGTGGCTGATGGGCATCCTCGCCGCCGTCGCCACCCTGTTCCTCGTCCTGGCCGGCGTGTACTGGGCTACGGCCGGGGGTGACCCGGCGCAGGTCGACAGGGCCAAGGGCGCGCTGAAGAACGCCCTGGTCGGTTACGGCCTGGCGGTTCTCGCGCCGGTGTTGCTGCAGGTCGTTCAGGGCATCGTCGGGGGCTGATGCCGTTATGGGTTGGCTTCTCGATCAGATCCTGGACTGGCTGGCAGCGGCGATCCTGGCCTGTCTGGACGCGCTGTTCGGGGTGATCAGCAGCGCGCTGCTGATCACCCCGAACGTCACCGCGCTGCCGCAGGTGCAGGCGTTGACCGGCCGTTCGGTCCTCGTCGTGGACACCGTGTTCGTCCTGGCGTTCGTCGCCGCCGGCGTGCTCGCCATGACCGCCGGCGGCAGCGAGGGCTCCCGCTACACCGTCAAGGACCTCATCCCCCGCTTGATCGTCGGGTTCGTCGCCGCTCACTTCTCGCAGCTGTGGTGCGGCATGCTCATCGACCTCGCCAACGCCCTCACCGCCGCCCTGACCACGCCCGAGGGTGACAGTGACGGAGCGCTGCAAGCGATCAAGGCCCACATCACCGCCGGGCAGGACAAGACCGCGGTGTTGCTGTTCGTCGTCTGCGTGGCCATCATCGCGGTCCTTCTGGCCAGCACCGCGTTCAGCGTGATCGTCCGGTTCGCCGTCGTGCTGGTGCTGACCGCGTTCGCTCCCCTGGCCCTGGCCTGTCACGCCCTGCCGCAGACCGACCCGATGGCCCGGCTGTGGTGGCGCTCCTACGCCGGCACCCTCGCGGTGCCGGTGGTGCAGGGGTTCACCCTCTACACCGGGCAGTGGATGCTCACCGACCCCGACAACCTGCTGCCCGTGCTCGGGCTGCCGGTGGAACCGGGCGGGGTGATCAACCTGTTCGTGGTCATGGTCATGCTGTGGACCACGCTGCGGGTGCCCGCCCTGATGCGCCGCTTCGTCTCCACAAGCGGCGGTGGCGGGGGCGCGAACATGCTCGGCACGGCGGTGCGGGTGATCGTGGTGCAGCAGGCCACCCGGTCGATACACGGCCTGGGCCGGATCCGGGCGATGACCCGATGAGCCGCCACGACCGGGACGCCGAGCCGGGGCGGGCGCGGATGCCCGCCGATGTCGACGCCCCCGACAAGGTGCTCTACGGGCTCACGTTCCGGCAGCTGGCCATCCTCGCCATCGCCGCCCTCGCCTTCTACGGTGCATGGCGGGCCCTGCACGACCTGCTGCCGGCGCCGGTGCTGCTCGGCGCGGCTGTCGTCACGGGTGGGCTGGTGTTCGGCATCGCCGTGGGCCGCCGCGACGGGCTGTCCCTGGACGTGTGGCTACTCGCCGCCGTGCGGCACTCGCGGGCACCGCGGGCGCTGTCGACCACCGACACGACGTCGAAGACACCGGACTGGGTGCAAGCCCCGAAGAGCACGGTGATGGTGCCCGCGCCGTTGAAGCTGCCCGCCGACGCGATCGCCGACAGCGGGGAGATCCGACTCGGTGGCGCCCGGGCGGCGATGGTCGCCGCCACCAACGTCAACCTCGCCCTGCGGACCCCGGCCGAGCAGGCGGCGCTGGTCGACACGTTCGGCCGGTGGCTCAACTCGCTGTCCACGCCGACGCAGATCGTCGTGTCCGCGCAGCCGGTCGACCTGCGCTCTCACGCGCGCAAGCTCACGCAGGCGGCGGACGACCTCCCGCACCCGGCCCTCGCGGACGCGGCGGCCGATCACGCCCGGTTTCTCGACGATCTGGCGCAGCGGCGGGATCCGCTGCGGCGGCAGGTCCTCATCGTCACCCGCACCGGCGCGGGGGAGCGGGGTGAGCACGCCGCCCGCCGCCGCGCTGACGACACCGTCCGGGCGCTGTCCGGCCTCGGCGTCGCCACCCGCGCCCTCGATGGGGCAGCGGTCACCGCCGCGATCGCCGCGGCGGCCGACCCGTACCGGCCGCCGCGTCCTGGTTGCTTGGCCGCACCCGACACGGTCATCAGCTCACCCCGGTCGGTTGAGCGGGGACCGCGCAGAAAGAAGCGACGGACATGAGGATTCCCAGAAAGTCCACCACCACCAACCGAGCCGCCTTACCCACCGGGGTGGCGGCCGCGGTCGCTCCCGCATCGGTGGAGGTCACCCCGCGGATGCTGCGGGTCGGCGACGGCTACGCCGCCACCCTCGTGGTCACCGGCTACCCGGCCGAGGTCGGCCCCGCCTGGCTGGAGCCGCTGCTGTCCTGGCCGGGCCGGCTCGACCTGGCCCTGCACATCGACCCGCTACCGGCGCCGGTCGCAGCATCACGGTTGCGCACCCAGCGGGCCCGGTTCGAATCATCCCGGCGGGCTGACAGCGGACGAGGCAAACTGCCCGACCCTGCCGTCGAGGCGGCAGCGGACGACGCGGCGGACCTCGCCCAGCGTCTCGCCCGCGGGGCGGCGAAGCTGTTCCGCGTCGGCCTTTACCTGACCGTGCACGCCCGCACCGAGGACGAACTCCTCGAGGCCTGCGCGCAGGTCAAGGCCGCCGCCGCGTCGACCCTGATCGAGGTGCAACCCGCCACGTGGCGGCACCTGGCCGGATGGACCACCACCCTGCCCCTCGCCACGGACTCGCTGCAGATGCGGCGCACCATGGACATCGCGGCCCTAGCCGCCGCGTTTCCCCTCGCCAGCGCCGACCTGCCCGCGCCGCTGCCCGGCGACCCGCCGACCGAGGGCGGAGTGCTCTACGGGGTCAACCCGGACTCCGGGGGCATCGTGTGGTGGGACCGGTGGGCACAGGAGAACCACAACTCCGTCGTCCTCGCTCGCTCCGGCGCCGGCAAAAGCTACTTCGTCAAACTCGAGATCCTGCGGAACCTGTACCAAGGGGTTCAGATCGCAGTCATCGACCCCGAGGACGAGTACCTGCGACTCGCCGACGCCGTCGGCGGGGCCATCGTGCGCCTCGGCGTCGCGGGAGTGAGAGTCAACCCCCTCGACCTGCCCGCCGGCGACAGCCGCCCGGACGTGCTCACCCGCCGCGGCCTGTTCCTGCACACCCTCACCTCGGTGCTGCTCGGGCAGCAGCCGCCGCCGGCCGAACGCGCCGCCCTGGACCGGGCGATCCTGGCCGTCTACCGGCAGGCCGGCATCACCGCCGACCCGGCCACCCACCACCGCCCAGCCCCGCTGCTGCGCGACCTCGCCGCCACGCTCGACGGCGACGCGGACCCCGCGGCGCGGCAGCTCGCCGCCCGGCTCGCCCCCTGGGTCGAAGGGTCGTTCTCCGACCTGTTCGACGGGCCGACCACCACCCGCCCGGAGGGGCATCTGGTGGTGTGGTCGCTGCGGCACCTGCCCGACGAGCTGCGCACCGTCGGCACGCTGCTCGCCCTCGACTCCATCTGGCGCGACGTTGACGCCCCCGGCCGGGCCCGCATGGCCACCCGCCGGCTCGTCGTCGTCGACGAGGCGTGGCTGCTCATGCGCGACGGCGAAGGGGCACGGTTCCTGTTCCGCATGTCCAAGGCAGCCCGCAAGCGCCACGCCGGCCTGACCGTCATCACCCAGGACGTCGCCGACGTCCTCGGCACCGACCTCGGCCAAGCCGTCGTCGCCAACGCCGCCACCCAGGTGCTGCTCAAGCAGGCCCCCCAGGCCATCAACGCCATCGGCGACGCGTTCGGCCTCACCGCCGGGGAACGGGGGCTGCTGCTCGCCGCCCGAGTCGGCCAAGGGCTGCTGATCTCCGGCACCAACCGCAGCAGCTTCGAGGCCATCTCCTCCGACGCCGAGCACCTGCTGTGCACGACGCGGCCTGCGGAGCTGGCCGACCTCGACGACGAGGAGGACCTGTGAGGCCACCAGAAGTCCTGTCGTTGCTCGTATCGCCGTCACCGGCGCCCGGCCCGCCCGGGCCGGGCGCCGGCCTCGTCGTGCCTGCGACCGGGCTCAGCCGCTGGGTCGCCGACGTCGCCGACTGGTCGGTGCAGCGGCCGTGGCTGCTCGCTGTGGCCGCGGCATGGTTCATCGCCTGCGTCGCCGGCCGTAACCTGCTCGACCTGTGGCGGCACCGCCGGCACGCCGACAATGCCCGCGTGGTGACGATCGCCCCGCCACCGCAGGTCGACGCCACCGGCGCCGCGGCGCTGTGGGCGAACCTGGCCGGCACCTTGACCCCGTCCCGGCGCCGCCGGCTGCTTTACGGCAGCCCGTACGTGGTGTGGCAGTACACGTGGACCGGGCGGCGGCTGCTGATTTCGATCTGGGTGCCTGGCACCGTGCCGCGGGGTGCGGTCGAGGCGGCGGTGCGGGCCGCGTGGCCCGGTGCCGCGACCACCACCGAGGCGGCTGGCCCGCCGATTCCGCTCGAGGTGCGTGCCGCGGTGGGCGGGCACCTCCTGCCCACTGCCGCGGAATGGCTGCCCTTCGCGACCGATCATGACAACGATCCGCTGCGGGCTCTGATGTCGGCAGGATCCGGACTCAAGGCCAACGAGCACGCCTGCGTGCAGGTCCTCGCCCGCCCCGCCACGGCCCGCCGTGCGGCGAGGGCGCGGCGGGCGGCCGGGCGGCTGCGTGATGGCAAGACCGCCGTCCCGATGATCAATGCGGCGGCGCCGCTGCTGTGGCTGATCGAACTGTTCCTTCCTGGCCGCAGCGGCGGCTCCCGGTCGACCGTCCCGGCCGGACGCCGCGACCCCGGCGTCGAGCGGGACGTGCGGGCGATCCTGGACAAGACCTCCCACCCGCTGTGGCAGACCGGCATTCGCTACGCCGTCGCCAAGAACAGCCAGCGCAGCGGAACCGACCCGCAGGGCCGGCTACGGGCCGTGGCGGACGCGGTCGCCTCCAGTTTCGCCGTCTACGCCGGCCGCAACCGTCTCGCGCTCCGGGCCCGCATGTCCTCGGCGGTCGCGGTCCTTGCCCGCCGTCGCCTCGGTGCGGGGTTCCTGACCTCGACGCCGGAGCTGGCCGCGTTCGCCGCGCTGCCGCAGGACTTGGCCGTGCCCGGCCTGGACAGGGCGCGGGCGAAGTCCATGCCCGCCCCGGTGGCCGTGCCCACCGGCGGTCGTGGCGCGAAGGTCCTCGGTGACGCGGAGGTCGGCGGCCACGCGGTGGCCCTGGCGGTGCCGGATGCGAGGTATCACACGCACGTGATCGGATCCACGGGCTCCGGGAAGACGACGCTGCTGGTCAACATGGCCGTTGACGACATCAGAGCGGGCCGCGGGACGGTGGTCATCGACCCGCACGGGGACATGGTCCTGGACATCCTCGACCGGCTCCCCGCCGACGTCGCGGACCGGGTGGTGCTGTTCGATCCCGACCAGCCCAACCCGCCGACGCTGAACCCGCTGTCCGGCGACGACCCCGACCTGGTGGTCGACAACCTCGTGTCGATCTTCGGGAACATCTTCGCCAAGGCGTGGGGACCCCGGATGGACGACGTGATGCGGGTGGCCTGTCTGACCCTGCTGCGCCACGCCAACGTCACCCTTCAGCACATCCCTCCGCTGCTCAACAGCGCGCAGTTCCGGTCGGCGATGACGGTCAACCTCGACGACCCGGCCGGGCTGTCCGGGTTCTGGCAGTGGTACGACGAGCTCAACCCCGCGCTGCGCTCCCAGGTCATCGGGCCCGTCCTCGCCCGTCTGCGGGCGTTCCTGCTGCGCGATTTCGTCAAGCGCACCATGCGCTACCCACGCTCCAGCTTCGACATGGGCAAGGTCCTCGACGGCGGTGTCCTGCTGGTGCGCATCCCCAAAGGCACCCTGGGCGAGGACACCAGCAAGCTGCTCGGCTCCCTCGTCCTCGCGCAGGTGTGGCAGGCCGCCACCGCCCGGGCGAAGACCGCGCCCGAGCGTCGCCGGGACGCGACCCTGATCATCGACGAGGCGCAGAACTTCCTCACCCTCGCCAACTCGCTGGACACGATGCTCGCCGAGGCCCGCAAGTACCGGCTGTCCCTCGTCCTGTCCCACCAGGACCTCGCGCAGTTCCCCCGCGACCTGCTCGCCGCCGCCTCCGCCAACGCCCGCAACAAGATCTACTTCTCGTGCGCGCCGGAGGATGCTCGAGTCCTCGCGCGGCACACCCTGCCCGAACTCGACGAGCACGACCTGACCCACCTCGACGCCTACACCGCCGTCGCCCGCCTCGTGGTCAACGGCCGGCAGACTCCAGCGTTCACCCTGAAGACGCGTCCACCAAAGCCGGTCGTGGGTGAGGCCACCGCCATCCGGCAGGTCGCTGCCGCCTCGGTGCCACCCCAGGACACCAGCGCCATCGACGACCTCGTTGAGCAGCACTCCCGACGGGGCGGCCAACCCAACAAGGGCCGCCGGCGGTAAGGGCGACGTGTTCACGCTCGTCGCTGACGGTCCGTCCGGTGTCTGTCAGCGGCAGGTTCCGGGGTTTCCGCTTGTCCTTCCGCACGGGCTTCACGCGCCCTTCACCAAGGGTCACCCCTCGAGAGGCAGCCAGTACCGGCATGTGGCCTGTCAGGGCAGCACACAGTCCGTGACCGCGGGCCTTCGTCTTCGCCGCCAGTTCCCGACACCCTCCGCACAGGAGGGTTCATTCCTTCTACCTCCCCAAGGAGAACGCTCGTGTCCCGCTCCCTCATGCGCGACCGTCTCGACCAGCTACGCAGACTCACCCTGCGCGATCGCCAGCTGTTGGCGTGGCTCGCGGAGCACTACGTGCTGTCCGCCACCCAGATCACCCAGGCCATGTTCCCCTCAGCCCGTTCCGCCCGCCTGCGCCTGGCGACCTTGCACTCCATCGAGGCCGTCAGCCGGTTCGTCGATGTCACCACCGGCGACCGGCAATACCTCTACACCCTCGGCCCGCTCGGCATGCTCGTGCACCCCACCACCTTCCACGACCCAGACCACCCCGACGCCCGCACCCCGCGCACCAGCTTCGAGCGCGTCGCGCGGATCGTCGGCAGCCGAAACCTGCGGCATCTGCTCGGCACCAACCAGCTGTTCATCGACCTGATCCAACACGCCCGCAGCCACCACGACACGCACCTGCGACGGTGGTGGTCGGAACAACACGCCACCGCCGCCTTCGCCATCGCCGGCGTCCGCCCCGACGGGCACGGCATCTGGTCCGCTCACCGCCGCACCGTCGGGTTCTTCCTCGAACACGACAACGCCACCGAACCTCTCGGCACGGTGCTGGCGAAGCTACGCGCCTACAGCCGGCTCGCCGAGTTCGGCCCCCGCTACCCGGTGCTGCTGCGCGTGCCGAGCCGCCGCCGCGAAGCCCACCTCCTCGACGCCCTCGCCGGCGTGCCCACCGCCATGCCCGTGGCCGTCGGCGTCCACGACGAGCACCCCGCCGGACCCGCCTGGACCCTCGCCGCGGACCCCGGCCTGCGCCGGTGGCTCCACGAGCTGCCCAGCGACCACGGCCCCACCAGCCCGGCGACCAACCCCCACCGCTACATCGAGGACATCGACGGCTGACAGCCCCGGCGCCGCTCTCACAGCCCAGGTCAGCGCGCCTCCTGTTGCCTTGCCAGCGCACCAAGGCCGAAGCCGTCACGGGTTGTGACTGTCAGAAGGCAAGATCATCTGTGAGTGCGGTCGATTCTCACAGCGCCACCGGAACAGGGCCTGCCGACGGCCTCGAGAACTCACACAGCGCAGGTCAACGCCCCTCTCCGCTGATCCTGCGGGCAAAGCCGCTGTGAGAGACCGCGTCTACCGTCGTCGGCAACACCTTCCCCTCATTTCTCGCTCCACCCGGTTCGGTCCCACCCCAAGGGATCCCTCGCCGCACCCACCGGTGCGCCACGCCCACCCGCTTCGGCCGGTCGGCACGCGCCCGCGTGGCGAACCCTCGAGGTCGCACCAACCACCCGCGCCACCCTCCCCTCTCCCTGACCCGACCCATGCACCCGGTGGGCCGGTCACCTCTGCGCGCCCTGACGCGCCCGCACAAGGAGGAACCCCACATGGCCCAGACCGTCAACGGCACTCCGCTGACCCGCCACGGCAGCCGCGTGCCAGCCCTGCCCGCCACGCCGGCCCCCACCCAGGTCGCCAGCCACCCGACCAAGCCGCACCCCACCCCCGCTGCCCGGCGCCCCGCCCCGCAGCCGGCTGCCACACCGGCACCGACGATCCACACGATGATCGTGTGCCTGCCCGACGACGTTCCCCAGGAGGCGCTGACCGCCCACCAGCTCGCCACGCACTTCGGCGTCCCGGGCACCCTCACCGCTCACTTCTGGGCCATACCCGGCCTGCGCCGGTGGCAGCGCCACCACCTGATCGGCCTACGCAAGGGCCAACCCGCCCCGTGTGCGGGCGGAGACGTCCGGCTGCTCGACCTTCCCGGCATGCGCCACGCCGCCGCCGTCGGCGCCGGCATCCGCCACCAGATCTGGCAGCACGCCGTCCACGGCACCCGACCCGCCACCCCCTGGCCGACGTTCGAGGCACGCCACCTCGCCAACCCCGACAAGTACCCCCTCGATGCGGCCATCGCGGACTTCCACGCCCAACCCCGCGTCAACGCCATGCGCCTGCACGCCGCCGCCAACCCCGGCCCCGGGCAACCCGGCATCGGAGAGCTGGAGATGTACCAGTCCGGCCCCCTCGCGTACCAGCACTACAGCGCCGCCACCGCCGTGGCCGGCGACGCCCTGCTCACCGCCGACGGCCGCAAGCTCGCCCCCGCCAGCGACGCCCTCACCGACCGCACCACCTACATCGAGCAGGCCCTGCGCCACCTCGACACCCTCGCACCCGACCAGCGGCTCCTCGCCGTCGCCCTCTAACGCCACACGCCGGACACGGGCGGGGCCGGCGCACCTCAACCTCCTCAACCCCAGGGGGCAGCAGGTGCGCCGCCCCGGCACGCGGCGGTCCCGCCGCAAGACCTGCACCACGTCATGCCTATACGAGGAGGGAACCACCGAATGAGGTCGCGACATCGCGCCGCCGCCATCACCGCGGCGCTCACCGCCGCTGAACAGGACGCCGACGATCGGGGCTGGGACGCCCGGCCCGCGCTGCTCGGCCTGTTCGACACCACCGGTCACCGTCACGCACCCGCGATCGGTATGCGGGAGTTGCCTGTCGACAAGGCGGTGTGGCGGCTGCACGAGCAGACCGTGCCCAGCCCGAGGCTGCCCTACTGGGTAGGGCTCACGGCGATCACCGAGCACCTCACCGCGCCGAACACGGTTGCCTCGCTGCGGCAGTGGGCCCGGGCGGAACAGCGGCGGCTGATCGGGATGGCGTTCCTCTGCGAAGGCCTCGACAACCACGCCGACAGCACGCCGGCTCACCCCGATGGGTTGCCGGTGCGGGCGCTGATCGCCTGCGACACCGACGCACGGCACTACCAGATCCTGCGGGTACGCGGCGCGGCCAGCACCACTACCACTGTTTTCGACCACTCGCCGGCATCGGTGCGCGCCACCGTCATCCCGATGTGCCTGCGGCGCCTGCTCACCTGCGCCCTCGCCTGAACCGCCGAGGCCGACAGACGTCGCCGGCCGCCGCACCCGCCATCCGAGCTGCGTGCCGCCGTGCCGTCGCAGTAACGGCGGCCGCACTCACCGGCGGGAGCCATCGAGATCGCCAGCAGGCACGCACCAGGTGCCCCTTGGCGCCAGCGCCCGCCGCACACCAGCCCGCTCCGCTCCGGCTGCCGGCCACACGGGCCCACGGTGAGCACACCGGCACGCCGGGCGCCCCGGGCTTGGGGCGCCCACCCAGCCCGGCCTGCGACAGGCCGCCCTGTTCCTCTTCCCGCTCCCCTGTCGACAGGAAGCACTCGCTTCGTCCGGCTCGCGTCCCGAGATCCGGTCCTTGCACTTGATCAGCGCCGCGCTCGACGCGTGGATCAGTGCGCGGACCTCATCCCCCATCACGGTCACAAGGAAGGACATGCCCATGACCGACGCATCACCGCAGACCGCTCCAGCGCACAGCACGTTCAAAGTCCTGGCCGCGCTCGCCGAACTCGGCGATGCGCCCGCCGCGGCGGTGGCCGAGCATGCCGGGCTCGGCTACTCCACGACCACCTCGAAGCTGCGCGCCTGGGAAGAGTCCGGGCAGGCGGAGCGGTTCCGCACCGACGACGGCCGCACCCTGTGGCGACTCACTGCCGCCGGCTGTACCGCCACCGTCACGTCCCGCGCCGACAGCGGGCAACCTCCCGCCACCCCGGGCACGCCCGATCCGGCTGTCGAGGCGGAGGCCGACGGCGAGCAGCGCCACGACGGTGACGACTCAGCCGCCACCACCGCGGCCGACGGCCACCCTGCGGCCAGCGGCGAGCCAGCAGAGGCGGAGCCTGGTCTCGACGCGCCGGCAGCCCCTGATGAGACGGCGACCAGCCCCGCCGAGCCCGGCAGCGCTGAAGAACCGGCCAGCCCGACGCCGGTGGAAACGGCAGCCGGCGGTCCCGACGCCGTGTCGACAGCGCAGGCCGAGGACCGCTCCACGAAGGCCCGCCGGGTCGGCGGATCGCTGCGCGGGACGATCCTGGACATCCTCGAAGCCCACCCCGACCGGCAGTACAAGACCGGAGAGCTCGCGAAGCTCATCGACGCCGGCAACGCCGGCAACGGCGCGGCCAAGGCCAGCCCGGGAGCGGTCGCCAACGCGGCCACGAAGCTCGTCGCCACCGGCAAGGCCGTGCAGACCGTCGAACGACCGGCCACCTTCCAGCTCGCGCCCGCCAACGGCGGCCAGTAGCCCCCTCGTCAGGCAGCCCAGAGGCGGGCGTCGAAGTTGGAGCCTCACGCCCGCCCCCGGTGCTCCTTCGCATACAAGGAGCGATCCGAGTGTCTCCCATCCTGCACGCGATCGTCACCACCGTCGGCGGGATCCTCGCCGGCCTCGCCCTCGCCGGCGCCCTGCTGTGGCGCCAGCAGCAGGCCCTCGAAGCGGCCCGCTACGACGCCGCCCACGACGACATCACCGGCCTGCCCAACCGGCGGCTCCTGCTCGCCCGTCTGCGCGCCGCCCTCACCGAGAACGCGGCGTGCGGGCTGGTGCTGCTCGACCTCGACCGGTTCAAGACCGTCAACGACACCTTGGGCCACGACGCCGGCAACGTTCTGCTCGCCCAGGTCGGGCGGATCCTCGCCGGCCTGCAGGCACCGGTCGAGATCGCCGCCCGCCTCTCCGGCGACGAGTTCGCGCTGCTCGTGCGCGGCGACCACGACGACACCGCCGCCGTGGCCCATACCGCCTGGCGCACCATCGGCGCCGCCCCCATCGGCCTGGACTCCGGCGACATCAGCGTCAGCGCCTCCGTCGGCTACACCCACACCCACCTCAACACGCCACCCCGGCAGCTGCTCGCCGAAGCCGACGAGGCCATGTACCACGCCAAGCGCACCGGCATCGGCGTCTGCGGACACCACCCGCTCACCACACCGCCAGGCCGGCGCAGCCGGGACCGCCACCACCGCTGATCCCGCCCCGAATGCCTCCACCAAGGACCCCGCAGCCGCCGGCTGCGGGGTCCTTCCCCTTTCGCCCTCTGTTCGAGGAGACGACGATGCTGTCCTTCACCGCTGTCCACACCGTTTCGCAATGCCTGCTCACCGCCAACGCCGAGGCCGAGATCACCGGCTGGGGCACCCCGCCGACACTGCTGCTCATCCACCACCTGCGAGCGGAACCCACCGTCGCGACGCTGCATGAGATGAGTGTCGTCGAGTTCCCGCTGCACCCCGACGACCTGCTCACCGACCCCGCCGCGCTGCCCGCGCTGCTGCACCGCCTCGCCCACGCCCTGCACCACACCGACGACGCGGCGTCCACGCCCTACCAGGCCACCCTCGACACCATCATTCGGCTGATCCGCGGCACCAGACCCGCCGCGCGGCTGCTGGCCTGGGCCGCCATCTACGACGACATCCACACCCTCGACGGCCAGCCGCGGCCCGCCCGCCGCGTCGACGCCATCGACATCGACAGCCGCGCCTACCAACTCACCGACCTGCGCGGCGAGGAGCACCCGCTGCTGGCCGTCGACGACACCCCCCACCCCGACGACATGCCCGCCACCCTGCCGGGGCTGGCCGCCCTGCTCGCCGCCACCGCCCGCCGTGGCCACGTCCACCCGGGCGAGGCCACCTCGTGACCGGCGGGCATTCCGGGAGCAGCGCCCACGACGACGAGCCGATCTTCATCCCTGTGGAGCCGGACGGTGCGTCGCAGCGCTGCCGCGTGTGCGGGGCTGTTGACGAGGTCACCCGGGACGAGATGCCGTCCATGGCCGGCTACGGCACCGACACCTACGCCCAGTGCACCCGCTGCGGGTCCGTCGAGTTGAGCGACCCCATCTTCGGTTGGCGCGCCAAGCCCGCCACCTGGCCGCCTACGACAGACCACGAGCAGTCATGACGATCATCCGCGAGGCCATCGCCGTGGCCGAGCGGCCGCCAATCGGCAGTCAACGCCGACGAAGGCTGTCCTCCGGCTGCGGCACAACCCGCATGCAGGGGCTGGGCGCGCGTCTGACGCGCTGACCTGAGCTGCCTCCCGGTGCGCAGCAGCCGCAGGGGCCCGGCCACGCCACAGCCACTCCACGGCCCATCGGAGCGCTCCTCGAAAGGCCACGCGGCCCGTCGGTCGCGTGGCCTTTCGCCCTGCCTTCCTCGCCCTGGAAGGCAGCGACCAGTCCGGGGCGCTTTCCCGCCGCCCACTCGACCGCACTCATCCGCCCTGCCATGACCAGCACCCTGTCGAAGGAGCCCACTCGTGAGCACCCACTGCTACGTCGGCACCACCGGTCCCACCAACCCGCATGTTGTGCACGCCCGGTTCGTGCTCTTCGACGGCTATCCCGCCGCTGTCGTGCCCACCCTCGCCCGCATTTGGGCCCACCACGCCCGCCGCGATGCCGCAGCGCTCGCCGCCGCGGTGCTCGCCCACGACTGGGAATGCCTCGATCACCGCATCACTGCCGTCACCACCTCCGCGTTCGCCGGGCAGCAGCCGGTGCCCGGCGTTGGGATGACTCTCGCCACCAGCAGCGGCGGCGTCGTCGACCCGGCGGAGCCGGTCAGCGTGTTCCCGCTGTGCCAGGCCGTGCACCTCGACGCCGGGTGGATCTACGTGATCGACCCGGCGACCGCGACCGTCACCGTGCACACCGACGACGGCGACCCCATCGCCCGGTACCGCCTCGACGCCTGCACCTCGCACGCCAGCGCTCACGACCGGGCGCAGACCACGGACAGGGCATCGGAGTCCCCGCGCTGCCTGCGTTCGCCGGTCGGGTTGGCACGGTGAGCGCTCGCACCCTCGGCGCCATTGCAGCGGGTGTGGTCGCCCTGCTCGTGTTGTGCGCGGGCGGGATCGGGGCGATGTTCACCGGCGGTGGCACCGCCTCGGCCGCCTGCTTCAGCGCGGTCGGGCCCGACGGCCAGCCGCTGCTGCCCAGCATCACCGTGTCCCCACCCTCCGTTGCCGGTGCGGGCGGGTGGAGCAGCGAGCAGGTGGGCAACGCCGCAACGATCGTCGCTGTCGGCGCGGAGCTGCGGGTTCCGCCACGGGGCTGGGTCGTCGCCCTGGCCACCGCGATGCAGGAATCGAGCCTGCGGAACCTGCCCGGCGGGGACCGCGACTCGGTCGGTCTGTTCCAACAGCGCCCCTCTCAAGGTTGGGGCACGCCTGCCCAGCTGCGGGATCCGCGCTACGCCTCAGGCAAGTTCTATGCGGCGCTGCTCGCCGTCGACGGGTGGCAGGGCATGCCGCTCACCGATGCCGCGCAGGCGGTGCAACGCTCCGCGTTCCCCGGCGCCTACGCCACGTGGGAGGACGACGCGATCGCCCTGGTCCGCGTCCTGACCGGCGGCACCCCGGCCGGCCCGGTCGCGGGTGATCTGGAGCAGGCGATGAGCAATCCGCTGTGCCTGGCCGACGGCGGTGACGGCCAGTTCGGCGGCGAGGCGGTCCCGCTGCCGTCCGCGTTCACCCTGCCGCCGGTGACGCCGCTACCGGTGGTTACCGCGATCGGCTGGGCCCTGGCCCAGCTCGGCAGCCCGTACACCTTCGGCGGGGACTGCACCGCCCCGCACTCCGGCATCGCCCGGCACCAGTGCGACTGCTCGTCGCTGATGCAGCAGGCCTACCGGGCCGCCGGCATCAGCATCCCCGGCACCACCAGCGACCAGGTCCACACGGGGACACCGGTCACCGACTACCGCGACCTGCGGCCGGGGGACCTGCTGTTCATCCCCGGCAGTCGTGGCAGCCCGAGCAGGCCGGGCCATGTCGGCATGTACCTCGGCCAAGGACTGATCGTCCAGGCCCCACACACCGGCGACGTCGTCAAGATCAGCCGCCTCGCGGCCTGGAGCGGCCGGCTCGCCGGCGTCCGCCGCATCGTCGCCTGACTGGGCCCGCCCCAAGGGCCCGGACACGGCAGACCACCCGCTTCCTGTCGCCCCCGGCCCGCTGGGCCGGGGTTCCCGCACCGTTGATGGAGGTTCCCGTCGTGAGTTGTTCCACCCTGATCGGCGTCACCGCTTCCGGTGGCGCCTACGCCGCCCGCTGGTTGCACTGGGGCGGCGACCCCGAGCAGATCATCCCGCTGCTGCGGCGCATCTGGCAGCACTCCTTCACCCGGCACACCCTCGCCACCGCCGAGGCGCTGCTACGCCATGACTGGGTCACTCTCGACCCCGCGGCCACCCGCGCCAGCCAGCGGCACGGCAGGCGGCCGGTGCCCGGCGTCGGCTACGCCACCGACCTGCAAGACGGGACCCGCCGCGGCCGCATCGACGAGGCAGCACAGGGCTACCTCGAGTGGATGTACCTGGTCGACGTCGCCACCGACACGGTGCTGGTGCACGAGGCGACCTGCCACAGCCGGTGGCTGCGACACAGCCAGCACCCGCTCGACCCGGCAGCGGCCGGCACAGTGCTCGGCTGCGGCGGCTACACCGACCACGGCCACCGCTGGAACCCGGCCCACCTGTGGCTGCCGGGCGCCCGCGCCGGGCTCGACGCCGAGGTCTGCCTGGCGGCGCACCCGCACGGGGCGCCGGTCCTCCGGTTCACCGACGCCACCGCCCACGCGATCACCGCCGCCACCACCCCCAACCGGGGCGAGGCCGGGCGGCAGGCGTCGTGGCTTCGCGGCGTGGGCATGGAGTTCGACCTGATGTGGGCCGCCAGGCGGGCGAACGGGCCTCACCGGCTGCGCCGCGACGCCGACGGGCTCCTGCTGCTCGACGTCGACGTGGCGGGCTGGTCGTGGTGGTTGCTGCCTGCCCCGGTCGAGGGGGCGACGCGGTGACCTACCAGCCGGGCGAGCGCGTGGCGCTCGTACACACTACCGATCCGCACACTCTCCTGCGGCCCGGTGACGAAGGCACGGTCCGCCGCTACCACCCGGATCCGCGGATCCTCGACGTCGACTGGGACAACGGCTCCCACCTGTCCATGTGCCTCGATGCGGGCGACCGCGTCCGCCGCGCCGGGCGGGCCGGCCCGCCGGACACCGGCTGGCAGCAGGTCCTCGACACGCTGAGCGCCGCGGGCGCCACCGTCGGCCGAGCAGCCGCGCAGTGGTGGGCCCAGGAGGCTCTCGGCGGCCGGGCGGTCGGCGATGTCCGGCCGGCGGCACGGCGGATCCTCGCCGCCCTCGACGACGGCGACCCTGCGGTGCTCGACGGGCTGCCGACCGCCGACCCGTACTTCCTCGGCGATGACAAGGCCCGCTACGCGGAGGCCGCCCCGCCTGGCGCGCCGGCGTGGCAGGAGCTGACCGCCCACCGGGTGGACGAGGCCCGGTGGGTGTGGTGCGGCGGGTTCGACGACGCGGTCACCGACGAGGTGGCGCGGCAATGTCGGATCGTCCTGCACCCCAGCGGTGACGACCGCGACCTGAGCCACCTACACCCGGACAGGGTGCGGCTTGGCGGGCCGGGAGTGTTCGCCGGGGACTGGGCGTGGACACCGAACGCCGACGGCGAGATGCGGGTTCCGGTCGGGTTCGCCGGGACGCTGGTCGACACCTGGAACGGGTGGGCGGTGTTCACCTGCACCCGGGGCGTGGCGGAGGCGATCGTCGCCGACCAGCAGGCCGCCCGCGACCGCTACCGCAAGCACCTCGCCGCCCACGGTGTCACCGGGGTGCAGCAGGACCGCCTGGTCGACGAGTCGATGGCGCGGATGCGCTTCGACGGCGACGTCGTCGACGTCGACGAGACCCGGGTGCACGGCGACCCGGACGCGGTCGAACGCATCACCGCCGGCGCGGACGGCCGGTACACGGTGATGGGCCGGTCGTGGACGTGGATAGCCGTGCACCCCTACGACTGCGACCGCATCGCCGGTGACCTCCCTGACCCGGTGGAGCAGCCACCAAGGCCAGCTGCCTGACCCGCCCCAACCCTGACCCACCTACCGCCCTTTGGGGAGCAACATCATGCGCGAGGACTGCGACGACGAGTTCGACGAGTACGCCCACGAGGACATCCTGCAAGCCCTGGTGCGGCACCTGCTCACCAGCGACGAGCTCGATCAGCTCTGCGACGACGCCGACCTGCCCCAGCTGACCCACAGCGACGGGCAGCCGGTGACCATCACCTCGGCGCGCACCTACCGCGACGGCGGGGTCCTGACCCTCGACCGCGGTGTGTGGCTCGAGTTGTCCGACGGCAGCGTGTTCGGCCTGACCGTGCAGATCTCCCGCCGCCCCGCCAGCGAGGTCACCCTCCGCCGCCACTAACCCCCGATTCCGCACCTATCCCCTGCTCGACTTGATCGAACCGGGGTCGGGTGCGTTCCTTGTCGTCGCCCACCGCCAGGTGGCGTCGGCATCCGTCCAGCCGCAGCCCTTCGGGCTGCTCCTTCAAGCGCCTCACCGGCGTTGCCGGCCGTCCTGTCACGGGATCGGCCCGCCAACCGCCGTCTCCGCCGCGCGGACATCGCCGCACCGCCCGCGCGCTCCGGAGACGGGTGCGCGGGCCCGACCCGTACGTACAGGAGGCCCCGCATGGAACCTGCCACCGCACCCGACACCGCCGACGACACGCCACCCGGCGGTGACCGTCGGCCCGGCTATCTCTACCGACAGGTCGCCGCCTACCTCGCCAGCCATCCCGACCAGGTCCTGAAGGTCGGCGAGGTGACCACCGCGATCGCCGCCCGATCCACCGGCGCGGTCTTCGAAGCCCTCAAAAAGATGGCCGCCGCTGGATACGCGACTCACCAGACCGGCCCGCACCGCTTTCAGATCACGAACGCCGGCATCGACGCCGCCGGCGCCATGCCACCGCCTGCCCCGCGATCCTCCGGCGGCGGCCGCGGGGTGGGGCGGCGGCGGCCGGTGCCACGCCCGAACGGCGACCTCTACTTTCCCCGCCGGCTCGCCGGTGCCACCGACGTGGACGTGCTGCGCCGGCTGCGAGACAAGCGCATCCCCGTGCTGCTCTACGGCCCGCCCGGCACCGGCAAGACCGCCCTCGTCGAGGCCGCGTTCCCCGACCTTCTCACTGTGGCCGGGACGGGCGACACCGTCGTGGAGGACTTCCTCGGCAACTTCATCCCCCTCCCCGGCGGCGGGTACGAGTTCGTCTACGGCCCGCTCGTGACTGCGATGCGGGAAGGGCGGGCGCTGCTCATTGACGACGCCACCCTCATCCCGCCGAAGGTTCTCGCTGTGCTGTACCCGGCGATGGACGGTCGGCGGGTGATCACGATCCCCGGGTACCGCAACGAACGGGTCGAGGCCGTCGACGGGTTCTACGTCATCGCCGGCCACAACCCCGGCGTCCACGGCGCCATCCTCACCGAGGCCCTCGCGTCCCGGTTTGAGGTGCACATCGAGGTCACGACCGACTGGGACCTCGCCCGCCACCTCGGCGTCCCCGCCCCCGCCGTGCAAGCGGCCATCGCGCTAAACGCTGACCTGGCGGCGGGGCGGGTGTCGTGGGCGCCGCAGCTACGCGAGCTGCTCGGCTTCGCCCGCGTCCGTAAAACCCTCGGCCTGCCCGCGGCAATAGGCAACCTCGCCGGCCGCGCCCCGGAAGACGACCGGTCGGCGGTCACCGCCGCCCTGCAACAGCACTTCGGCGCGGACGTGACCGCGCTGACCCTCGGCAAGCAACGCTGACAGGAGACCCCTCATGCCTCATCCCTCCGCCCATCAACGGCCCGGCCACACCACCGCGGCCGGCGGTGATCCGGACTGGCAGGACTGGAGCGACGCGTGGACCCGGCACATCCCGGTCCTGACCGGCCGCACCGACCTGACCGTCACGGTCGCGCCCGGCGCGGGCGGCGGCGCCCCCGCCTGCTTCTACCCCGACCAGCGCCGCATCGAAGTCGACGCCACCCACATCGGCGCCCCCGATACCGCCAACCCGAAGCGGGCCGGCCACAAGCGGCTCGTGCCCACCGCCTACGGGTTGCTCGTCCACGAGGCCGCGCACGCCGCCCACAGCCAGTGGCGCACCCCGCCCGGCACCCCACCGGTCGTCGCCGCCGTCGCCGAGGTCCTCGAGGAGTCCCGCATCGAGTACCGGCAACGCACGCGCCGGCGCGGTGACCGGCGGTGGCTTCGCCACACCGTCACCACCCTGATCAGCGGCGGCGACGCCCCCGTCGACGACCCGTGGCACGCCGGACACCTCGCCGGGCTGCTCCTCGCCCGGGTCGACGCCCGCATCATCACCGCCAAGGACATCCGCGGTGTCCGCGCCGCTGTTACCGCGATCCTCGGCCGCAAGCGCCTCCTGCAGCTGCGAGACGTGTGGCGGCAGGCGCACGCCACCGACGACTCCGACGCCGACAGCATGGTCGACCTGGCGTGGCGGTGGTGCCGGATCCTCGGCATCGACCCCCGCCTGCAGCCGCAGACACCGGTACCGGATCCGGGCGTGTTCGCCGGCCGGCTCGCCCAGGCCCTGACCGACTACCTCGCCCACGCCGCCGGGCTCACCCCCGCCGAGTACCGGGCACAGCAGCTGAACGCCCGGTTCTCCGCCCCCGCGACCTGGAGCCGACGCGAGCCCACCGACGCCGAACGCGCCGCCGCCCGCCACCTCGCCGCCCGGCTGCGCCGCGCCCGCACCCACCAACCCGAACCCGACACCCGGCCCAGCCTCATCCCACCCGGCAGGCTCCGCACCCGCCACGCCATCACCGCCCAGGCGCAGCGCGCCGCCGGGACCATCCCCACCGCCACACCCTGGCAGCAGCGGGCCACGCTGCCGCCGCCGAAGCCGACCCTGCACCTGGGCGTCATCGTCGACGTGTCGTACTCGATGCACCCCTACGCCGGACCCATGTCGTCGGCCGGGTGGATCCTCGCCCACGCCGCCCGCAGCAACGACGCCGTCACCGCCACCATCGCGTTCGGCAGCGACGTCACCCTGCTCATCGGCCCACGGCAACGCCCTACCCAGGTGCTGGAGATGAACACGTTCGGCGGCAGCAGCACGTTCATCGACGCCGTCAAACTCGCCGATGAGGTCCTGCACCTGCGTCAACCCGGCAGGCTGCGGATGCTCGCGGTGGTCTCCGACGGCGACCTCGACGACATCCCGGCGGCGCAGCGGCTCGTCAGCGCCCTGCACCGCGCCGGATGCGCCGTGTTGTGGCTACGCCCCGCCGACCTGGACGGTCACACCTTCACCGACACCACCACCGTCCTGGTCGCCGACCCGGTGCAGGCCATCGACCACATCGCCGACGCCGCGGTCACCGCCCTCGAGCAGGCCTGACAACAGCCAGCTGACCGGCCCTGGACGCATCCGGCCGAAGCCAGACGCCGCGGATGCCCCCGCCTGCCTCGTCGACCGACTCCGATCGGTCCTTTCCCCGCACCGCCTGCAGCCGCTTGCCCGGCTACCCGCGCGACCGCGCCACCCCGGGCACGGCCGCACCGCCGTGCCCGGACTCCCTCACACATTTTGGAGACGTCGTGAGCGACAAGCACCGCCTACCGGTTACCTCACCGGCTGACCTGATCGCCGCCGTGCCCTACCTGCTCGGCTTCCACCCCACCGACAGCCTGGTCCTCGTCGGTCTCGCCGGCACCCGCGTCGCTGTCGCCAGCCGCACCGACCTACCCGACCCCGCCGATCCGGTCGGCTGGGCCGACGAGCTGATGCCTCAACAGCTGCGCATGCTCCGCCACGCCGGCGTGACCACCGCGATCGTCATCGGCTACGGCCCCACCGATCTGGTCACGCCCGTCGTCGACACTGTCACGCCCCGGCTACGTGATGCCGGTATCGACGTGTTCGACGCGTTGCGGGTCACCGACCGCCGCTACTACTCCTACCTCTGCCAGGACCTCACCTGCTGCCCCATTGACGGGGTGCCCTTCGACCCCGACCGCAGCGACCTCACCCTGCACGCCATCGTCGCCGGTTGCAGCACCCTGCCCGACCGGCGGGCGCTCGTCGCCAGCATCGCCCCCATCGACGGTCCCGCCCGCACCGCCGTCACTCGCGCCACCTACAAGGCACGGGCACGCCGCCGCACCCTCTCTGCCGAGGGTGGTCGGGATGCGCTGATCCGCGCGGGCGAGGACATCGTGCGGGAAACGTTCGCCCGTTACGCCGACGACCAGGTGCTCACCGACGACGAGCTGGCCTGGCTCACGGTGCTCCTACCGATCACCGCGATCCGCGATACCGCGTGGCGGGCCACCGACTCGCAGCCCTGGCATGTCGCGCTGTGGAGCGACATCACCCGCCGCGCCCAACCCGACCTCGCCGCCCCACCCGCCAGCCTGCTCGCCTTCGCCGCCTGGCGCAGCGGCGCCGGAGCGTTGGCCTCCGTCGCCGTCGACCGCGCCCTGCAGGCGAACCCCAGCTACTCCCTCGCCCAGCTCATCGACCGGGCGCTACGCGAAGGGCTCCCCCCGTCCGTGCTCGACGGCTGGCCCGACCAGGACTTCCCCACCGCGCCCTGACCCCGAGCGCCATCACCGGTCACGCCACCATCCGGAAAGGAAACCTGTGTCTGACTACCTCGATGTCCTGCGACACCTCATCCGCAGGGAGGGTTATGCCCTCGACGCGGACGAGCTGGACGCCACCTGTGCGCAGCATCCCGACGCCGTATGCGCGCTGTTCTCGGCAGCCTGGACCATCGCTGCCGCCGACGCGCAGATCGCCACGCTGACCAACGCGGCGAACCTGCTCTGCGACGTTCACTCCGACGGCGACATCAACACGGTCCTGTCCATGCGAGAGCACCTCGACCGCGTCGCCGACGCCCTCACCCGCGCCCTCGCCCAGCGAGACAAGGCCACCGCCCGCCTACGGCAGGAGTGCGACGCCCTCACCGACCTGGGCACCGGTCTGATCACCCGTCCCGGCGACAGCACCCCTCCCGCTGACCAACCCGACAGCGCATACCCGGCCACGCCGTGACCACCGCTGCATAGAGCCCACCGACACGCCCCGGCGAGCCGGCCCTCTACCGGCACCGCCGGCAACTCCTGCGCCCCGCGCCTCATCCCGGCTGCGGGGCGCCTCCACATCCGTTCACTGAAACCAGAAGAGGAGCACACCGCAGATGACCAGCGCGGACGTCCCACCCCGCGAGCCGGCACTCGAAACAATCCTGCATACCAGCTGGGAGGCCTTCCACCCCGGCCAGCAGGCACCACTGGGCTGGCTCACCTACACCACCGCCCAGGTCCTGTCCCACCTGCGCCAGACCCACACCCCGCCGGACATCGCCGGGCACCCGGACGCGATCGACCGGTTCCACCGGCAGCTGCGTGAAGCGCTCGCCGGCGCCGTCTGCACCGAGCAGGTCAGCACCGACGCCGCGAACAGCCTCCTGGAGGTCCTCGACCTGCCGCTTCTGCCCCGCCGCTGGCAGGTCCGCCTCACCCTGCCCCTGCTCATCGACATCACCGCCACCACCCGCGAGGACGCCTTCACCAACGCGGAGAACACCATCGAAGCCGCGCTGGCCGATCTGCCCGCCCTCATCGAGTGGGACGGGCAGGAAGGCTACGAAGCCCTCGGCGGTGGCCTCGACGCCGACGAGCCACTCCGCCAGGACGGCGATGGCACCGCCCACGGCTGACACTCGGCCTCCTCCCGCGCACGCGCCGGCACTCGACTGGGCCTTGCACAAGCTGCGGCGCCATCAGGGTCTCGGCCGTGCGCGGTCTCGTCCTTCCGTTCGCGCGGCGTCCCGGTCCTTTCCGGGACGCCGCCGCTGCTTTCTCCCTGGAGCTTTGTGATGTTGTATCGCATGTGGTGGCGCACGGAGGACGTGCTGCCCCTCGCCGAAACCACCATGGCCGCAGCCCACCGCAGTGCCGGGCGGCGACGCCGCCCCGCCCTCCTGTTGACCAGCGGCCCCGATGGCCTCTCGCTGACGGGTTCACCCGGTCCCGCCGGCCAGCACCCCACCGCTGCGAAGGCACGGGCGGAGACCTGGGTGCGGCCCGCCACGGCGCCGCCAGCGCCGGAATTCCGGGTGGTGCTCCCGCTGCCCCGCTGCCGGATCGGCCGGCACAGCCTGTGGCGGCTGCTCCGCAAGGCAAGCCTTCGCCGGTTGCACTGGATCAGCATCACCGTCGACCCCTCCCCCGGCGGCCGGGTTCGCTACGAGGCGGCTGCCAGCCGAGGTGATGTTCTGCCGCCCGGGATCACGTGGACGCCGATGGCCGTCATCTGCGACGTCGTCGGCGGCAAGGCGTTCCGCGCGCTGGTCGCCGACGGGCACACCAGCGTCGACGACGGTGCGGTACTTGCCCGGTTCCCCCGCTACGCGGTGCAACTCATGGCCACCCACCTCGACGGGCTGAGGCTCGGGGACATGCCCGGCGAGCACCCGCTGCTGCGCTTCGACGGCGACACCGTTGTCGTCGAGTGGGAACACGGCGAGTTCGGATTCACCCGCCGCATCGAGTGCGACCGCATCAATCCCGACGCCAACGGCTGCTACGCCATTGGCGCCTACCAGTGGCCATGGACACTGCTGCCCACTTCGGACGACGGCACCCACCAGGAGGATGCCGCCACCGGCCAAGACCAACCGCTGCCGCCGTCGCCTTGGCCCGCTACGCCGACCTGATCCTGGTCGAGATCAACCACACCGTCGAGGTGCAGAACGAGGGCAGCGCTCGGCTACGCACACCCGGCAGACCGTCCGGCACCTACAGCACCTGCACCTTCCCCGCCCACGACCACACCACCAGCACCGGCCGCGACCGCGAAGCCCTCGATGTCCCGGCACCGATGCGGTGCCGCCGCGGCGGCCAGCGCGCCCATTACGACTAACTGCTGCTGGACTGCAGGCACGACGACCCCGCCACTGGCGACTGCCTCGTCAACCGCCGAGACACCTGACCCCGCCGGGCGGGGCCTGGGCGTCGTCTACCCGATGTCGCGGCGACGACTTGATCTATCCGGAAAGTCGAGCGTCACTCGTCGCGGCCGCCACCCCGGCGGACCCGACAGCGGCCCCCGCACCGCTGGCCAGGGTGGCGGCCACCCGAGTCGCACACGCACCGGAAGGGCAGCCTTTGATGTCGCAGCCGCACCGCCGCACCGTACCGCCCCACGTCACCGACGTCCTACTGTGGCTCCTCGCCACCGACGTCGCCGCCCAGCACCTTCCCGACCCCGACCGGCCCGGCCACTGCGCCAACCTGCGCTGCCACAAGGAGACGTACCCGTGTCCGCCGGCGGGCGACGCCTACCGAGCGTGCCGCGCCGCGACCCGGCCCACGCTGCTCGCTCGTGGCCGGGCGCGGGTCATCGTCCCTGCCGCCGCCGCAGCGGCACGGTTCGCCGGCTGGTTCCGGCCTACCCGACCACAGCAACGGCCGACGTCGGTGCCGCGAGCCGCCTGACCTTGGCCGCATAGGCACCTGCAGAAGGAGACACCATGGATCCGTTGCCCGACCCTGGCAAGCACGTCGGCACCACCAACGCGAACCTCAGCGTCGGCGACCCCGACCTCGGCAAGTCACGCCTGCTGTCGCGGCAGTGCGACACCTGCGTGTTCGCCCCTGGCAACAAGATGCACCTCACCCCGGGTCGGCTTCGCGACCTGGTCGCCGAAGCCCGAGCCAGGGAGTCATTTATCGTCTGCCACTCCACGCTCCCCCACTACAAGCACCCCGACGCCAAGCCGGCGATCTGCCGCGGCTTTGCCGACCGATACCACACCCAGGCGCTGCAGCTCATTGAACGGCTCTTCGGCTTCGTCGAGGTCGATCCGCCACAGCCTTCCGGCCCGCAGCGAGGACCAAACGACACCACCGGGACGTGACGTAGCCCCACGGCACCCTCCGGCCCGCCGCGCTTTGCGAAAGGGACGCCGCAGCGGATCGCACCGACAGAAGGAGCTGGCCCATCATGGGCATCGAAGAGTTCATGCGCCGCCAGGACGAGATCATCGACGAGGTCGGCTGGCCGGTCACCCTCGTCATGCCGGCCGCCGACGACCCCGACGACGGCGAGCCGTTCGCATTGCCGACACGTGACGCATCCGCTTCTGCCGATGACCGGATGGTGGTTAGTGACCGCTCCGCTTGCTGCGTGCGTCAGTCCCACTCACGGTCTATGCCAGGGCGGCGCCGACTCAGAACGAACGCAGTGAGGTGTCCAACGTCTTCATCAATTGACCCACGCGATTCTTGCTCGCTGGGGCGGGAGGGTAGCGCCTGAGCACGCCAACGAGTGCCGGCCTCGCACGTTGGCAAGCCTGCTCGATCAGCCGTGTTCCCACGGCTTGGTCCCCGCCCGCAGCCAGTTCCGCCGCACGTGCTGCGTGTGCTGCGGCGCGCAGAATGTGTCCGACCTGGGTCGCTTTGGCGAGAGGGTGGAGGTACGCGGCGGCGGCAGCATCGCCAGCGGCACGTGCAGCTGCCTGAGCGGCTTCAGTGGTCGCGTCCCTCGCAGCCCTGTGCGCATCCAATGCGGTGATGCGTTGTAGCTTCGTCCGCTGAGCACCCTGAGCGAATGTCCACGCCGCTTCAACGGCTGCACGAGGTCGTCGATCGTCAGGACGATCTTCCTCGAAGATCGACAGCACCTCCTGAGCGCTTTCCACCGCATAGCGAGCGACCACTCGGAGCTCCTCCATAGTCAGCCCAAAGTCGCCGGGTTCAATCGTCATGTCCCTATCGTCGCAGAGACAGCGCAGCAACTGCCTCTGGGTGATCCAGCCCTGAGACACTCCATCCTGCCGACTCCCGCCCGCTGCCCGCCTGGACTCGCGGTGCACTGATCTGCCGCGAGGTGCGCGGTCGATCATGCCCGCCGATGTCCGCTAATCCTCGACGTCGAACTCGAAGGTGCCCGCCTCGATGCGGTCGATGAGCTGGCTGACATCGTCCGCTTGCCGGATCGCGCTTTCCCATCCATTGCTTGTGATGTCGACCAGCAGCACCGGTGCAGGGTCGCTGCGCAGGTCGAGCACGAGCTGTTCACGGGAGCCGTCACCGCCGATGATCGCGATGCTGGGGTGCGCACCAGTGGCTTCGTCCCATGTGTCATGCAGCTCGAGCATCTCGCGTGGCGAATTGAGCCAAACGTAGGCTCCGCTGGTCACCCAGCCTCGCCGGAACCACGACTCACCTTGGAGGTAGGTTCGCCACTCGGCAGGCAGAGGTCGGCCCAGGGCCTTGTCGGCGTCGATGAACTCCTGGTCGTTCACTGGGCCGCGGTACTCGGCTTCCTCGATGATCGCGCCGACGAGGTGGGCGTTGAGATCGGCAAGCTCCTCGGCGGGGATCCAGTACTCCAACACGTCGCGGCCACCGGCCTGGTGAACCTCGTAACGGTCCAGGTACGAACGCTGGACGTCGAGCCGGGTTACGTAGCCGACACCCTCGGCGGGGACGTTCCACTCGCGGGCGATCTTCGTGGCGTACCAGCGGTTGAGCACGGGGTAGAAGATCGGCTGGTCCGGCAGGCGTGGTGGCCAAGCCCGCCACCCCGACGCCGCCACGAGGTCAAGTTCGGCCTGCCCGGTGGGCCGCCAGAGGGTGATCGTGTCGGAGTTGTCGATGGTCTGCTCCTCGCCAATCGTGGTTGCGGGGTGGTCGTGGCGAGCCACGCGTCCAACATTCTGGTGGTATCGGCCCCGAGCGTTGCCGTGGCCCGGCCGGCTCGGCCATCCGAAAAGGCGCAAACGTACGGTCCCGCATGCGCTCATCTGCCGCGCGGAGTGCGCTAGCACCGACCGTGACTGGTGACGCACCGTGAGATATGACTACCTCTCCCGCTTCCAGTGCCGGTGTCGTCTCTCCTGAACATGTCGTGCTGCGTGCGGCAGTGGCTGCCTACCTTGGTCGGTACCGGGGTGCCTCGCGGCTACACACCGAGTCCGACCTGCGGATTTTCCTGACCTGGTGCGTGGGCCAGGACCTGAACCCGCTGTCGGCCGCACGCGCGGACATCGAACGGTACGTACGTTGGCTCCAGGACGTACGCCGCTACCAGCCCTCGACCGTCTCCCGCCGCCTGTCGGTGGTAGTCGGCTTCTACCGCGTCTGCGTCATCGACGGCATCCTGCCGCACTCACCCGCCGACTACGTCCGCAGACCGGTCGTGCCACCCGAATCACCCACCCTCGGGCTGGGCCACCTCCAGTTCGAAGCCCTGATCACCACCGCACGACTGTCAGCCAACCCGAACGACTTCGCGCTGATCGCCATGCTCGGCCTGCTCGGGCTGCGGATCTTCGAAGCCTCCGGCGCCAACATCGGTGACCTCGGCGAGGAGCACGGCCACCGCGTCCTACGCGTGCGCGGCAAGGGCGGCAAAGTCGTCCTCATCCCGCTCCCGCCCGCGGTAGCCAGAGCCATCGACCGCACGGTCGACGACCGCCTCGATGGCCCGATCCTGCGCAACACCCTCGGGGCGCGGATGGACCGGCACGCGGCAACCCGCCGGCTCAGACACCTGGCCGCCACTGCCGGAATCCGGATGCCGAGGATGCACCCGCACATGCTGCGACACACCTTCGTCACCACCATGCTCGACGCCGGCGTCAGCCTGCGCGACGTGCAAATCGCCGCCCGTCACGCCGATCCTCGCACCACCATGCGCCACGACCGCGCCCGCAAGAACCTCGATCGGCACCCCAACTACATCCTCGCCGCCTACATGGCCTCCGGAACCTAGTGCTCTGACCAGAAACGTTCACGGTGTTGGATGACACGCCGCTCGACCTGCCGGTCGGGTGGCGTGGCTGGGCTCAGGCTGGGCGGGTGGCAGAACCCGTGCGTGTGCGGCGGCTGTCTGACCAGGAGGGTCAGCAGCTGCTGAGGATCACCAGGAGAGGAACAGGCTCGGCGATCCGGCTGCGTCGGGCGATAGTCGTGCTCGCCTCGGCCGGCGGGAACACCGTGCCGGCGATCGCTCGGCTGGTCCAGGCTGATGAGGATTCGGTCCGCCAAGTCATCCACCGCTTCAATGACCGAGGGATGGCCAGTCTGGACCCTCAGTGGGCGGGTGGCCGTCCCCGCCTGATCAGTCCTGATGACGAGGCGTTCATCATCACGACGGCCACCACTCGTCCGGAAGCGCTCGGGCTGCCGTTCACCCGGTGGAGCCTGCGCAAACTCGCTGACCACCTGGTCCACGACCGCGGTGCCCGGCGGGTGCAGGTCTCCCGCGAGCGGCTGCGCCTGCTGCTGCGCGAGCACGGGTTGACGTTCCAGCGGACGAAGACTTGGAAGGAGTCCACCGACCCGGACCGCGACGCGAAACTCGCCCGGATCGAGGAGGTGACCAGCCGGTTCCCGGACCGGGTGTTCGCCTTCGACGAGTTCGGCCCCCTGGCGATCCGCCCGCACGGCGGCG
Source organism: Micromonospora inositola (assembly GCF_900090285.1). Classification (NCBI taxonomy): domain Bacteria; kingdom Bacillati; phylum Actinomycetota; class Actinomycetes; order Micromonosporales; family Micromonosporaceae; genus Micromonospora; species Micromonospora inositola. The sequence continues at coordinate 6,565,977 of NZ_LT607754.1, forward strand.
CGTCGTGGGCACCGGCCGGCCATCCCGACCGGCTCCCGGCGAACTACCGCAAGCTCCATGGGGTGCGGCAGTTCCACGGCTGCTACAGCCTCGGCGACGACCAGCTCTGGGGTGTCGTGCGGCAGCGTAAGTCCGCGGCGAACACCTTGACCGCGCTCAAGAGCATCCGGGCGGCCCGCCCGGACGGCGCGCCGATCTACGTCATCCTGGACAACCTCTCCGCGCACAAGGGCGTCAAGATCCGGGCCTGGGCGGCCAGGAACCGGGTCGAGCTGTGCTTCACGCCGACCTACGCGTCCTGGGCGAACCCGATCGAGGCGCAGTTCGGGCCGCTGCGCACGTTCGTCATCGCCGGGTCGAACCACCCCAACCACCCGGTGCTGGCCCGGAAACTGCACGCCCACCTGCGGTGGCGCAACGCCAACGCCCGCCACCCCGACGTCCTGGCCGCCCAACGACGCGAACGCGCCCGGATCCGCTCCGAACGCCAACACCGATGGGGTCAGACCCCGCACGGGCGGCGGCCTGACCAACACCGTCGACGTTTCTGGTCAGAGCACTAGACGTCAGGGTGTCCGCTACGTGCTGGTGTCAACTGCTGGAGGGCTGCGCCTACTTTCGCACGCGGAAGCGGAGCATTGTGACGGCGCCCGACTGGGTGTTGCTGAAAGGTTCCAGGTCGATCCTGTCGAGGCTTGGGGGCGAGAAGCAGACACCGTCGCCGAGCAGCACCGGTAGGACATACACCAGGATCTCGTCGACGAGCCCGCGCTGCAGGCACTGGGCGGCCACGTCAGCACCGAGGATCTCCAGGTTCTTGCCGCCCGCGGCGCTGCGTGCCGTGGCAACGGCTTCCTCGATGTCACAGGTGAGGAACGTGACGGTAGGGTCCGGCTCGTCCGGAGGCTCGTGGGTGAGGACGAACTGTCCTCCCCCGTCGTAGGGGGTGTCCTGGTCGGCCATACGCTTGGCGACCTCGTACGTGCCCCGGCCGATGAGCATGGCACCCGTGGCCGCCATAACCTCCGGGAACGTATCCGCAGTCAGGTACTCGAAGATCCAGTCCATCGCGTGGCCAGGACCGGCGATGAACCCGTCCAGCGACATCGCCCTGTTCACGACCACTTTGCCGGTGCCGATGCTCACATCGCTCATGCGTCTTCTCCAAGGATTTTGGGGGCCCGGGGCCGAATCATAGTTCGGCCGGTGGGGAGGGCGACGGAGTTGCACGCGTATCTGCGGTGGCCCAACGCGAACAACCGGCATCCGGATGTGCTGGTCGCGCAGCGTCGGGAACGTGCCCGGGTACGGAGTGAACGACACGTGGGGTCGTCCCCAGTCCCGGGCTGCGTGACCAACCCGGTGATCGTTTGTGGTCACCGCACTAGTGACCTCGACAATCGGATCTGCCGATGTGCGGGCGTCGTACGGTCGAGCGGCGAGGGCCGCACCTTTGTGCCACGCCCGAACTCATATTGCGTCGTCCGCCGGAGTGCATGCCCGACCTCATGACTGCGCGGCCCGCGACCGGTCGTGCTGGCATATCGGACTTCCCTGCAGCAATCAGCAGCGCGACCGTTCAGGGTGCGGGACAGAGCGTCTGAAGCTGCGGACTGCCGCCCGATACAGCGACCGCGCCTGGCAGGCGATGGGGCGAGCCGTTCGATGCCGCCAGCTGCCCGGGCACGTCCTTGCCATGTCGGTTGACTGCTGTTCTACTTGACCAGAACAATCCGCGATGCCCGCAGCGGATAGGAGGACCACTAGGTGATCAACTTTCATGTCGACCGGTCCAGCAGCGTCCCCGCCTACGCCCAACTGGTGCGGCAGGTGCGCGAAGGGCTACGGATCGGGACGCTGCAACCCGGGGACCAACTCCCCACCGTGCGCAGCGTGGTGACCTCGTGCACGGTCAACCCGACCACGGTGCTTAAGGCCTACCGGGAACTGGAGCTGTCCGGCCTGGTGGAGGCGCGGCAGGGGGCGGGCACCTTCGTCAGCGGAACGCTCGGCCACGCGGATCCCCATGTCATGGCCCGCTTACGCAGCAGCCTGGCCCGGTGGCTCGGCCAGGCCCGCGAGTTCGGTCTGGAGGACGAGGACGTCCAGGCGCTGCTCGCCTCGGTGATCGCGGAGAACTCGGCGCGCAGGGCCCAGGCTGGCGGCGACCGGACGCAGGCAGAACCGGCACCGGGCGCTGGGTTCCAGAAGAAGGAAGGCGCCGCATGAGCGAGCCGTCCATCGCCGTGGAAGCCCGCGACGTGGGCAGGCGCTACGGCACCGTTTGGGCGCTACGGGAGTGCAGCTTCCAACTGCCCGCCAGCCGCATCATCGCGCTGGTCGGCGCGAACGGCGCGGGCAAGTCGACGCTGATGAGCATTATCGCCGGTACGTTGGCGGCCACCTGCGGCTCGCTGCTGGTCCACGGCCGACCGATGGTGAAGGGCAGGTCCACCAACGGGGGTGGCTCTGCCGGGAGCCGGGTCGCGATCCTGGCCCAGGACAAGCCGCTGTACCGGGACTTCAGTGTGTCGGACATGCTCCGCTTCGGAAGGTCGATGAACCGCGTGTGGGACCAGCGGCGGGCGCTGTCGTGGCTTCAGCGCTTCGACATCCCCCTGGACCGCCGCTGCGGCAAGCTGTCGGGCGGGCAGCGGGCGCAGGTCGCGCTGGCGGTCGCCCTGGGCTCCCGCCCAGCGGTGCTGCTGTTGGACGAGCCCCTCGCGAACCTGGACCCGGTGGCCCGCACCGAGGTGACCGGCGAACTCATGGCGGAGGCCGCCGACAGCGACATGACCGTCATGCTGTCGACCCACATCATCGCCGAGCTCAGTGGCGTCGGTGACCATCTGCTGCTGCTCGACGCGGGCCGGCCCGTGCTCACCGGCGACGTCGAGGATCTGCTCGACAGCCACGTGCGGCTGACCGGACCCCGCGCGGACCAGCCACCTGGCCCGGGCGCGATCGTCCAGGCGCAGCACACTGACCGCCAGTCCACGTTCGTCCTCCGGCAGCCAGCGCCACCGACGGCGCACGCCGTCGTCGCCCCCGGCTGGACCGCCCAGCCCATCACCCTGGACGAGCTGATCCTGACCTACCTCAAGGCATCGTCCAAGGCACACCACGATCTGGAGACAGCAGCATGAGCCCGGTCACCCAAGCGCCCGCCCCCACGAACCGCCAGGACGATCTCGCGTCCGCCGGGGGCGTCCGCGGTCTGCTGTGGCTGACCTGGCGCCAGCACCGCTGGACCCTGATCGGCACGCTCATCCTGGCTGCGGTCCTGGTGGGCTGGATGACCTACCTATCCATGGAACTGACTGACCTGTGGCACCAGTGCCACGACACGTTCTGCCCGGAGAACTCCCCGCAAGGCGAGCGGCTCGCCGGGTCCTCGAGCCTGGTCTTGACCCTGGGTGCCCTGTCGCGGCTGGTGCAGTACATGCCGCTGCTGATCGGCGTGTTCATCGGCGTCCCGGTGCTGACCAGGGAGCACGAGCAGCGAACCCTGCTGCTGGCCTGGAGCCAGGACGTCTCCCCGACGCGCTGGCTGTGGACCAAGCTCGGCTTGCTTGGCCTGTTCGTGACGGCTGTGACCGCGGCCGTCGCCGGCGTCAGCGATCACCTTGCGCACCTGGAAACCCAGGTCGCTCCGGGAAACCTCTTCAACTACGTGCCGTTCCTGAACACCGGGATGCTGCCGGTCGCGATCAGCATCTGCTGGTTCGCGGTCGGCGTTGCACTCGGCGCCGCGATCAAACGCACGCTCCCCGCCGTGTTCGGCGTGATCGCGGGCTTCATCGGCCTGACCTACCTCGTCCAGTGGCGCTACCCCACCCTCATGAAGCCGTTATCCGCGCACCTGCAAGTGGGCGGGCCGGACGGCGGTCTGTTGCGCGACAACGCCCTGGTCGTCAAGGGCGGCATGATCGACTACGGTAGCGACGGTCCGTCCGGCGCGTTCGACGCCTCTGGACGCCAGTTCAGCGGCGTCGAGCTGCAACGCCTCTGCCCGCCCGACAACGGTGCCGGCACGATGCTCTCCTGCTACTCCAACAACCATCTCCTGCAGCACCTGCAGTACCAGCCGGGCAGCCGGATCCCCGACTTCCATCTGATCGTCGCGACCGGCTACCTGGGCCTGACCGCGGTGGCCCTCGCCGCCGTCTGGTTAATCGTCCGCCGCACCAACCTCAGCGCGGGCTGACCCCCAGCCCCCGAGGTATCGCACCCCTCGGCAACGATGCGCCGTGCCGCAGGACGATATCGATGCGGAAACCTGAACGAAGACGGTCGGCCGGTACGCCGGCGACCATCTTGACGATGACGCGCTGTCCGCTCATCAGCGTAAGTCGTTTTGTGTCAAGCTTTTGGTCGGTGCCTCGGCCGTCGTCTGTCCCTGCATAGCGGTGATGGGGTTGGTCCCCGGCAACGTGTAATCGGGTTGATGAGACGACGGGCCGGGGCTGCCCATGATGACCGGCGAGATCACAGTGCGTGTCTCAATGCCGCGTAGGGCTCGCCCCGGCCGTCAGCTTGAACGCCGCGACGAGGAATCAGGCGGCTAGAGCCACCTGCCTGCGGTGGTGGCTGCCGTAGGTGGCGATGTCGGCGTTCCACGCTCGTCCGGTGGTGATGACGGCGTGCAACTGGCGCAGGATCGCCGCGGCGATGACGGTCTGGGCTTGGGTCGCCGTGAGTTTGTTGGTCTCCCGGGTGGTCAGATGCTGGTAGCGGGCGGCATAGACGGCATTGCTGCGCTGGGCGCCCCAGACCGCCCGCCAGGCGGCCAGACGCAGCGCGGGTCGGCCCTGGCCGGTGAGTTTGGTGCGGCCGACGAACGTCCCGGACAGTTTCTCCCGCGGTGCGAGGCCGGCGTGCTTGACCAGGGCGCGGGCGGTGGCGAACCGGTTCGGGTCACCGGTCTCGGCGAGGATCGCCGCCGCGCCGACCGCGGATAGGCCGGGGATGGAGGTGGCCAGTTCGGTCAGCTTGAGCTCGTCGAGGACGCGGGTCATCCGGGTGTCGGTGTCGGTGAGTTTGTCGGCGGCGGTGTGCCAGTCCTGCAGCAGGAACGCGACCCGCTCCAGCGCACCGGGCCGGTGGGCGGTCACCCCGGTGGGGTCGGTCAACGCGGTGAACAGGTGCCGCAGGATGCGCAGCGAGGGTTTGCACCCACCGCGGCGGGTGATCTCACGGCGCACGGCCTGCTCGAATCGGGCCGCACCGAGGCGTCGGGTGCGGGCGAGGTCACCGCCGTCACGCTGGCAGATCACCGTCATCGCCGCCGCCCAGGTGCGGGACCGCAACGGCTGCTTGGCGGTGTCGAGCGCGGCGGGCCACACACACTCGAGCAGCGCGCGGATCTGCTGGACCTGGCTGACCATCTCGATGATGAGCTGTTCGCGGCGGGCGCCCAGATGCCGCAGCCGGCCCCAGGTCTCATCGACCGGCTCGGGTACGTAGCAGCGCAGCTGCGCGGTCAGCCGGGCGATGAGCACCGCGTCCTTCTCATCGGTTTTGTCCGAGGTCAGGTCCTCGCTGCGCCGCGCCCACGAGGTCAGCATCGGCTGCACACACACGAACGGCATCGCCCGGTCCGCAGCGAGCTGGCCGAGGACCCGCCACCGGTGCCCGGTCGGCTCGCACGCCACCGTCACCCCCGCCCAGCCTTTCGCCGTGGCCCGCTCGGCGGCCCAGTCCAGCGCTGCCCCGAGATTCCAGGCCCGGCAGCGGAATGTCTTACGGGCCAACACCTTCGAGTCGTGATCGGTGACTACGACCATCTGCTTCGCGTCGGCCAAATCGATCCCCACGATCGCGTTGGTCACCGGCACCAACGCCCGCAGCCGAGCAAGCCGGGCGTTGCGGTTGCGATCACCCCGGGACACACCGCTACCGTTACCCATGAACGTCCTCCTCCTGCGATGGGACACCAAGCCCGACAAGCGCATCAGGGGGACGTTCCTACGTCCTGCATCGACACGCAGAACGTCTTTCTATGCCGCGATCCGCGCGTGGCGGAGCGTGACGGCGGCCGCTACCGCTCGGCATCCTGATCTGCCGAGAAGCGAGCACTGGAACATATCGGCCAGCTTGAGCATCTGACATCGAGGCCCGGATAGGACAAGCCGCGCGAGCGTAGGCAAACGAGCCGGCGGGCCCGTCTGAGACCGCGATTACGGCTACCTTTGCCTACCTCACCGGTAGGTGAAGACGAACCCGCCCTCGACGTTCGGGGCTGGGCGGTGCACCATCTCGGCCTCGACGGTGAAGCCGGCGGCGTCCAGCCAGGCCGCGACCCGATCCGGTGGGCGGCGGTGAAGCCTCAGACGGGTGCACCGGGCCAAGTCTGGATCAGCCGATCAAGTGGCCTTATCCTGCCGCAATGCAGCAGACGTGGCGGGTGTCGTTAGTGGGGCGGGCTTTCGGCATCGTCGTTCTGGTTCTGGCCGGCATCGTCGCCTCGGCCATCATCGTCAGCGGGCTCGATCTTGCCACGAAGATCGTCTCTGTGGCTATTATCGTGGGCTTCGCGGCTTATGCCTACGTGAACGCATTGCGCCCATCGATCACGTTGACCAATTCCGAGCTGGTGATCCGGAACAAGTTCAAGACGTACCGGATCGATCTCAATACGATCGCGCGAGTGGACGCCGGCTATTACGGCATAGGCGTGCAGACAAGCCACGGTCAGGTGGTCCATGGTTGGGCTGTCCAGAAGTCGAACCTCGCCCGATGGCTTGGCCGGCGGACCCGCGCGGATCTCGTCGTCGAGGCGATCGAGAAGGAGGTCACGGCCGCAGATGAGAGTCATCAGCCACGAGAACATTCAACCACCCATGACCGAATGTGATACGGCGCAGGGCAGGCGTTCGGGTCAGTTCTTGGCGTCCTTCGAGGGGAACGACGCTGGTGTGCCACTATCCGCTTCTGCCGAAGAGAGTGCGCCTGCGTCTCGGCGATGAGGCGCGGTTAGCCGATATCCCAGGACGCGAGGTGAGAGTCCCGCCCGCGCGTCATGCAAGGGCACGTATCAGTGCCGGGGCGGCCGCCGCGTCGGGGCTGCGAAATTCGCTGTCCGGTCGTCGGAGCACAGTGATAGAAAGCCGGGTGCACAAAATTCTCACGTTCCCTGATCATCTGCGGCTGATCAACGAACGGTCGGCCGCCTTCCGCGCTGCGGTCGCCGCGGCACCCAGCCTCGACATGCAGGTGCCGACCTCTCCCGAGCGGACGCTGTTCGATCTCGTGCAACACGTGGGCATGGCCCGCCGCAAATCGGCCGCCATCGTCGCCGCAGGGCCCGCGGACGCGCCCCCGGAGAAGTCGGCTTGGGAGGACGGCATGGGTGCGCCTCGGGAACGCGAGGCACTGCTGGCCTGGTGGACCGAGTCCGTCGAGCTAATGACGAGCGTGCTGCGTGAGGCCGCCCCGGATCGCGGTTGTTGGACGTGGTGGGGGGACTCGCCGTCACCGCAAACCTCTGGTGCCTGGGCGCGGCGACAGGTTCCCGAGATCGCGGTGCACACCTACGACGCCCAGCTCACGGTGGGTGCCCCGCAGCCGCTATCGGACGAGGTCGCCCTCGACGGTTTCGACGACTGCCAGTTCACCCTCTGCGCGACGACGGTCGCCTGGCCACACGAACCCGCCATCGTCGATTACCACGCCACCGAGGGCCACTCCTGGCGCCTTCGGCTTTCCCACGACGGCGCACAGGTCGCCCGCTTCACACCCGCTGCCGGCGAGGACCCCGACACGGCCGACGCCTCCGCCCGGGGCACGGCCAGTGACCTGGTCCTGTTCTTCTACGCCCGCATACCGCTGGATTCGCTGAAGTTCGAAGGCGACCGTCGTATCTTCGATCAGCTCGCCGCCTGGGACCCGTCCGTGTGACAACCGACGACATGCGATCTCGTGCACCCGGAGGCCGAGGCCGCAGCGAAGTCGCAGGTATCCGGCTCGGGTGTCTACGCTCGTGAACAACGCCCTCTTCTGCCGCTGACAGCGCGTCCGAGACGACCGGATCTGCCGAATACAGGACACTCGCTGGACGACTTATCCGAGGGATGTAGCTGGGATCCCTGTGGGAGCCGAGCAGCCCCGGCCGGCGAAGAACGCGCCGGTCGGGCGACCAGTGGCTGGGGCTGTTCCAGGCCCGCAGGCCCGCCGATAGCGACCGTTTCGGACCATCCGATCATCCCGTCCTACATGCGTGGGGTGCGATCAGGTGTCGCCGGGCGTGACGAGGCCGGTCTCGTAGGCCAGGACGACCGCCTGCGCACGGTCGCGGAGGGCGAGTTTGGCGAAGATCCGCGCCACGTGGGTCTTCACCGTCGCCTCGCTCAGGGTCAGCGCCTGGGCCAGTTCGGTGTTGGAGAGACCGCGGCCGAGGAGCGTCAGCACTTCCAGTTCGCGCGGCGTCAGCGCGGCGAGATCCCGGTGGATGGCGGGGGTCGGTCCGTCGCCAGCCGATTGGTCCGCGCTGGCGAAGCGCTGGACGAGCCGCCGGGTTATCGAGGGCGCGAGGAGGGCGTCGCCGGTGTCGACGAGGCGTACGGCGGCGGCGAGGTGGTCGGCGGTGACGTCCTTGAGGAGGAAGCCGCTTGCGCCGAGTGCCAGGGCGGCGTAGACGTATCGGTCGAGGTCGAACGTGGTGAGCATGAGCACCCGGCAGCGGGGGCTGTACTCCAGGATGCGTCGGGTTGCCTCGAGCCCGTCCATCGTCGGCATGCGGATGTCCATTAGCACGACGTTGGGACGCAGCCGCCGCTCGGCCGCCACCGCCTCGGCGCCGTCAGCGGCCTCGCCGACCACGTCGATGCCGCGGGCGGTGAGGATCAGCCGGAAGCCGGTGCGGATCAGCTCCTGGTCGTCGGCGATGAGCACACGCGGCGAGGGCAAAGGCGCCGGACCGGGCGGTCTGGCAGGGTCGGGCTGGGCCTTCACGGGTGCTCCACCGGGATGCGGGCGCGGACCCGGTACCCGCCGCCGAGCCGCTGGCGGGCGTCGAGATCGCCACCGTAGACCGCAACGCGCTGACGCAGCCCCAGCAATCCCCGCCCGGCGCCGTCTCCGCCGCGCGGTGCAGGCTGGTCGCCCGTCAGCACGCTGGGACCTCTGGTGAGCACCTCCACCCGCAGCGAGTGCTCGGCGTAGCGGATCGTCACCTCCGCCTTCCCTCCGGCGCCGTGCTTCAGCGCGTTCGTCAGTGCCTCCTGCACGATTCGGTACGCGGTGACGTCGATCCCGGACGGCAGTGGCCGCGGCTCACCGGAGATCCGCACCTCTACCGGCAGGCCGGCGAACGCGATTCGGTCGATCAACGGGCTGAGCCTGCTCAGGCTGGGCTGCGGCGCCAGGTCGGCCCCGTCCGTGCCATCGTCGCCGTCCGCCGCGGGCGCCAGCAGGCCGAGCAGGTGCCGTAGCTCGGTCATCGTGGTCCGTCCGGCGCCCTCCACTGCCGACAGCGCCGCTGCGGCATCGTCGGGCATGGTCGTGAGCACCTCGCGCGCAGCGGCGGCCTGCACGATCATGAGGCTCACGTTGTGGCTCACGATGTCGTGCAGCTCCCGGGCGATGCGGGCACGCTCGGCGTCGACTGCGGTACGGGCCGCGCTCTCCCGCTCCCGTTCAAGGAGCCAGCCCCGCTCCTCCAGCGCCCGACGGTGCTCGCGCCGGGCCCGGACGAGTGCGACACCGAGCCATACCGCGGTCGCGCAGGCTGCGACGAGCGCGCCGACCAGCCACACCGCCCCCAATCCCACCCAAGCATTTTCGCAAACGCGGATCGGCGCCACATCATCCCCGGTGTCTAGCCGGTACATCCCTGGGATGACAGCCCCGGCGGTTTACATCCCGGGACCGACGACCGGGCGCTACCCGCGGCCATAGCGTGCTGCCATGACCATTGACACCTGCGTCGTGCGGCTGGACAACGTCCGCAAAGAGTACGGCGACACGACCGCCCTGGACGGCGTGTCGCTCGAGATCCGCACCGGTGAGGCGGTGGCGGTGATGGGCCCGTCGGGCTGCGGCAAGTCCACCATGCTGAACATGATCGCCGGGTTGGACCGGCCGACATCCGGGTCGGTGCGCGTCCACGACGAGGAGCTGGGCCGGCTGAACGAAACGAAGCTGGCGCTGTTCCGGCGGCACCGGATCGGCATGATCTTCCAGTTCTTCAACCTGCTCGACGACCTACCGGCGATAGACAACGTGGCGCTCGCCGCCCAGCTGACCGGTACCAAGGCAGGCCCGGCACGCAAGCGGGCCATGGAACTGCTCGACGAGCTCGGCATCGCCGACCGGCGCAACGCGTATCCGGCGGCCCTCAGTGGCGGCGAGCGCCAGCGCGTCGCGGTGGCCCGGGCCCTCATGAACCGCCCGGCACTGCTGCTCGCCGACGAGCCGACCGGCGCCTTGGACAGCCGCTCCGGCGAGCAGGTGATGGACCTGCTGCTGGACCTCAACCAGATCGGGCAGACCCTGCTCATCGTCACCCACGACGAGCGGCTCGCGACGCGGTGCGCCAGCCGCGTGGTCGAACTGGCTGACGGGCGGATCATCCGCGAACGCAGTCTGGAACGCGTATGAGTGCCGTGTGGCGGGCCTCGCGGGCGGCGGTTCGGCGACGTCGGGTGCAGACGTTCGTCATCGGCCTGGTCGTCCTGCTCTCCACCACGACGATCGTCGTGGCGCTGGCGCTGCTCGAGGCGTCCTCGGCGCCGTTCGACCGAGCCTTCGCCAGGCAGCAGGGACCACACGCGATCGTCGTGTACGACCCGTCCAAGGTCACCGACGCGCAGCTCGCCGGCCAGCGAACCGGCGTGACGGCCGCGGCGGGACCGTTCGGGCAGATCACACTCGACCTCACCGACGGCGGCGGGCCGGGCCCACAGGGTCCGCTGACCGTCGTGGGGCGCGCCGACCCGGGCGGCTCGGTGGACCGCCTCAACCTCTGGCAGGGGCGCTGGCCCACGGCCCCCGGCGAGGTCGTCCTCAACCAGCCCGAACCCGGCGCAGACTCGAGCGGATTTCCGCCGGACAGCAGCGGGGAGGTGACCCTCGGCGGCAAGCGGTACACCGTCGTCGGCCGGGCCCACAGTCTCAGCCAGACCGCCGACGCCTGGGTGTCACCGGAACAGATGACCGCGCTGCACCCCACGTCGGCCCAGATGCTCTACCGGTTCACCGGTGACGTGTCTACGAAGCCCGCTGTCCACGCCGACCTGGCCGCCGTCGCGGCCGGCCTGCCAGCGGGCGCGCTGATCGCCGCGCAGCCGTACCTCGTCGTCAAGGAGAAGGTCGCCTCGGACATCGGCGTGTACGTGCCGTTCCTCGCCACGTTCGGCGTGCTCGGACTGATCGTCGCGGTCGTCATCGTGGGCAACGTGGTCAGCGGCGCGGTCGTCTCCAGCTTCCGGCACATCGGGATCCTCAAGGCACTCGGGTTCACACCGCGCCAGGTTGTCGCCGTCTACCTCGTCATGGTGTCGGTACCCGCCCTCATCGGCTGCGTCCTTGGCACCGTCGCCGGCACCCTGGCTGCCCAGCCGCTCCTGAGCGACGGGTTCGAGGGCCTCGGGCTCGACGTCGGCATCAACGTCGGCGTCTGGATCTGGGTCGCCGGGCTGGTCGGCGTGCCGGCACTCGTCGCCCTGGCGGCGTTCGTGCCCGCCGTCCGGGCACACCGACTGTCGGCCGCCGAGGCGATCAGCGCCGGCAGCTCCCCACGGGCCGGGCATGGGACGCGGATCCAGCGTCGACTCGCCGGTGTCCGGCTGTCGCGTGCGGTGACCCTCGGGCTGGGCCTGCCGTTCGCGCGACCGGGTCGGACCGTCTTCACCGTCGTGGCCGTCCTGCTCGGCGTGACCACCGCGACGTTCGCGACGGGATTGGCCGACACGCTGACCCGGATCTCAACTATCGAAGACCGGGCCTCGGGACAGATCGGGGTCCGGCCGTCCGACGGCCGGACGCGGATCGCCCCCGAAGGTCAGCTGCCGCCCACGGGGCCGCAGGCCGCCACCACTCGGACCGACGCGCAGGTTGAGCAGCTGCTGCGCGGGCTGCCGGACGTCGCTCGGGTCACCCCCGTCTTCAAGCTGCCGGTCCCCACCATCGGGCAGACCCAGCCGCTGACCGTCAACTTCGTCCGCGGTGACTACTCGTCGATGGGCTACCAGGACGAGCTCACCGCCGGACGCTGGATGACGCGGGTGGACGAGACAGTCGTGTCGTCGGAACTCATGCGTGAGCGCGGACTGAAGGTCGGTGGCAAGCTCACCCTGGAGCTCGGCGGACGGCGGACGGTGCTGACCGTGATCGGCGAGACGATGGACGGCGCGCCCGGACCGCCCGGCATGTTCGTGGACTGGCGCGTCCTCACCGACCTCGCGCCGGACCGCGCCGTCAAACCAGACGAGGTGTACTACCAGGTCCAGCTCAAGCGTGGCGGCGATGTCGCGGCGTACGTCGCCGCGGTCAAAGCGGCCGACCCGGCGATCGACGCGTGGGACACCTCCCAGCTCAGCGACTTCGCGGTGACCGTGATCGGCTTCTCGTCGGTGCTCTCGCTACTGCTGTCCACCGTCGCGGCCCTCGGCGTCTTCAACACGGTCGTGCTCAACGTCAGGGAACGCCGCCGCGACCTCGGCATGCTCAAGTCGATCGGGATGACGCCACGCCAGGTCGTCACGATGGTGCTGACGTCGATGGCCGTCGTCGGCGTGGCCGGCGGTGTGCTCGGCATCCCCCTGGGGATCGTTGCGCACCGATACATCGTGCCGACCGCCGCCGACGCGGCCCAGGTCGCCATCCCACACTCGGTGCTGGAGGTGTGGCAGGCGCCGACGCTCGCGCTCATGGCCCTCGCCGGCGTCGTGATCGCGCTCCTCGGTGCACTGGTCCCGGCCCGCGGCGCGGCCCGGCTCACGATCGCCGAGGTGCTCCACAACGAGTGAGCCGTCGCCTCGGGGCCTCCGGACGCAGATCCCGCAGGCCCCGAGCCGACAGGGTCGAGAGCAGGCAGTGCACGCTTCTGCCGCGATCCGCGCGTGGCGGAGCGTGACGGCGGCCGCTACCGCTCGGCATCCTGATCTAGCCGATGTGCGGACGTGCGACCGGCCGCGTCAAAGTCCTGACGAGGCACCCGGCTGTGTGGTGCTGCTGCGAGGAGAAGGCAACGGCACCCGGTCGGGCTCGAGCTGTTCCGCCGTGTGTGGACCTTTGGGGTGGCGGCATCGCGGCCTACCGGACGCATTCGTCAACACGCTGGTCGCCAGATCGCCGAGTTGTTCACCGCCTGACCGGCCGGCCACGCCGTCTCTGGCCGGCGTGCGACAGAATCGGGGCCGTGCGGATGCTGCTGACCTCGAACGGACTGGCCAACGACACACTGCGACAGGCGTTTGCGGAGTTGCTGGGCAAGCCCTGCGCCGAGGCCCGGGTCGCCGCGATCGTGACCGCCTCGCTGGGCGAACCCGGCGACCACGGCTGGTTCGTCGAGGCGCTCACCGACCTGCACGGCATGGGCTGGGGCGAGCTCGACGTGCTCGACCTCAACGGCCTGACGCGGGACGTGCTGGAGGGACGTCTGGGCCGGGCCGACGTCTGGTGGGTCACCGGCGACAACCAGTTCCATCTCGCTCAGAGCATCGCCCGCGCCGGCCTGTCCCAGGCGTTCCCGAGGCTGCTGCGCGAGAAGGTGTACGTCGGCACCAGCGCTGGCTCGATGATCTTCAGCCGGCGCTTCGACGAGCGGGCGGCCGACCTGCTCGGTGACCTAGCCGACCTCCACCTCCTCGGCGAGGAGCGGATCAAGCCGGCCTGCCCGCTGTTCGACTGGTACGTCAAGCCGCACCTCGACTCCCCGTCCTTCCGCAACCGCGACGAGGCATGGGCGGACCGGCTGGCGACGAGCGTGGACTTCCCGCCCTACCTGCTCGACGACGACTCCGCGATCCGGGTCCGCGGCGACAAGGTGGACGTCGTCTCGACCGGGCGCTGGCGGCTGGTCGGGCAATGACGGCGCCGAGCCTGCCGCGCGAAAGTCGGAGGACACCCGCGGTCGCCGACGGGAGGATGGCGGCATGACGATGCACGCCGACCAGCTCCACGTAGACGCGCAGACCGTCCGCCGGCTGGTCGAGGTGCAGTTCCCTCAGTGGCGCGGACTGCCGGTCACCGAGCTGCGCACGCCCGGGACCGTGAACGCGATCTTCCGGATCGGCGACGACCTGGCCGCCCGCTTCCCGCTGGTCGGTCACGACCCGGCGCAGGCCCGCGCGTCGCTGGCGGCCGAGGCCGAGGCCGCGCGTGAACTGGCCGACGCCGCCACCGTGCCCACCCCGGAGCCGGTGGCGATCGGGGAGCCGGGCGCGGGCTATCCGCTGCCGTGGAGCGTCCAGACCTGGCTGTCCGGCCACGACGCGACGGTCGAGGACCCCGCAGGGTCGAACGCGTTCGCCCATGACCTGGCCGAGCTCATCGCCGGGATGCGCGCCGACGACACCCGTGGGCGACGCTTCGACGGCGTCGGTCGCGGCGGGCACCTCCCGGACCACGACGAGTGGCTCGAGACATGCTTCCGGCAGAGCGAGGACCTGCTCGACGTACCCCTCCTGCGGCGGATCTGGGCGGAGCTTCGGACGCTGCCCGAGGTCGACGAGGACGCGATGTGCCACCGCGACCTCATCCCGCCCAACGTCCTCGTCGAAGACGGCCGGCTCGTCGGCGTCCTGGACGGCGGCGGCTTCGGCCCGGCGGACCCGGCGCTCGACCTCGTGGCGGCCTGGCACCTCCTCGACGAGACCCAGCGCGGCATCCTCCGCAGTGAGCTCGGATGCGGCGACGTCCAGTGGCGGCGCGGGATGGCTTGGGCGTTCCAGCAGGCGATGGGGCTGGTCTGGTACTACCTCGACTCCAACCCGACGATGAGCCGGTGGGGCAGGCGCACCCTGGACCGCATCGTCGATGCCTGGGCCGCCCGAGCGAGGACGATTCCCCTCCTAGAGTCTGACCGAGTTCGGTGAGTGTGAACGCACTCATCTACCGCGATCCGCGCGCTACGCGGCGTCACGAAGTGCCGACTCGGCCGGCATACGCACATGCCGATGTGAGTGCGCTTGCGTCAGCCTGGCCCTGTGCCGGGTGAGGCGGGACGCTTCCACGTCTCGTCCCAATTGGCCGCCGCACGAAGGCGATCAACTCGGCGTCAAACGGAGAGTCACCAACCGAGTCTCGATATTGCCTGGACAGACGGGCAGCCGCTGCGTCGACCACGAACGTTTGCCGGTTTGGTTCCTGCCGCCCCTCGATCGAGGGCGAAAACCGTTGTTGGCGTTGCGCGGCAAGTGTGTTGGGGCGGCAGGCGTTGGCACCACGCAGCCACCGGGACTATCCGATGCGGATCACCAACACTTCGTTTTCGTCCAACGCCGCGATGAGCTCGCGCAGCAGGATGAGCCCGTCATCGATGGCCTGCCGGATTTCCTCGAAGCCACCGTCGCCGACGCTGTCGAAGTACCGTTCGGCCGCCGCACGGTCCAGCCGTGCCGGGTCCAACGCGGGCAGGTGACGCTTGTCGGCCGAGGTAATCAGGTATGTCAGGCCGTTCCCCGCATTCAGGACCTCCGTCTCGGCACGGTATTCGGCCGCCCCAAGCGGGGTGCCCGTGTCCTCGAGAAGGAGCATCAGGTGCATCAGCACGTACCCGGACCAGTCGTACCACCCGAGTACGCCAAGGTCGTTTTCCTCGAGGTAGTCGTATACGGGCGACGGCATAATCAACGGGGTTGGATTCCTCCAGCCGATTCGGCTCCAGAACTTCCCGATCGCGGGCCAGCGATGGGTCGCGGCTGGGGTCATTACCGGCTTGGCTTTCGCGGCCCGCACGAGCCCGGGTACGGCGGACCGGTCCAGCAGATAGAACGACGCTACGGTAGACATGGCCGCCGCACCGCCGCGATGCCACCCTGGGTGATGACTCCGGCTATCCGCATAGCCCGGCATGCTGCCATAAAGCGACCGCGAACGTGGCACATGCTGCCGCGATCTTCCGGTGCGCAAAGTCGCCTGGTGCGTTAGCCAAGACCATTCACCGAGTCCGACGCCGCTGTAGTTGGTCTCCACTCACGCAACCGTCGTCCAAGGTCAGCTGCGCTGATCTGTAGCCGCGAGCGCTCCTCACCGAAGGTAACGTCGGCGCCGGTTGCCGGCGTCCGGACGTGCCGAGGACAGGACGTTGGGGCGGCCGACGGTAGACCGCTGCTTGCGGCATCATGGTCGCCGTGACTCCCTTCGAGGAACTCATCGCCATCTTGGAAGATGCGGGGCTGTGGTCGGACATCGCTGAGGATCACAAGCGCGCCTTAGGGCGCGTCTCATTTGGTGAGGCGGCGGTAGCAGATCAGGGTGCTGGCGATCGTGGCAAAGGCTTCGAAGTGATCGCCCTTGCGGTCATAGCGGCGAACGAGGCGCCGGTAGCGCATCAGCCAGGACATGCAGGCTTCAACGACCCAGCGGTGCCGGCCCAGACGCGTGGAGGACTCGATGCCCTTACGGGCGATGCGTACCTTGATCCCCCGTCGCCGGACCTCGCGGCGCAGCTCGCGGGCGTCGTACGCCTTGTCGGCGTGCAACTTGTCTGGCCGCCACCGGCGGCGCCCGTTGGGTGTGCGGATCGCCGGGACGCTGTCGAGCATGGGCAGCAGCAGTTGGCTGTCGTGGACGTTCGCGGCGGTGACCAGCACAGCCAGGGGCAGCCCCTTCCGGTCGCAGATGACGTGGAGTTTGCTGCCTGGTTTGCCGCGGTCGACCGGGTTTGGGCCAGTCAGATCGCCCCTTTTTCCGCCCGCACACTGATCGAGTCGACCACCGCCCTCGACCAGTCGATCCGCCGGTCGGCGCCGAGCCGGTCCAGGGTCGCCTCGTGCAGCCGGAGCCAGAACCCGGCCGCGGTCCACTCGGTGAACCTGCGGTGCGCGGTGGCCCGGGTAACCCCGAACGACGCCTCCGGCAGCTTCCACCAGGAACAACCCGCCTGGGTCACGTACACGATCGCGGCCAACACCGCCCGGTCATCCACCCGCCGGCGACCACCACCCTGCCGACGAACCGGCGCGGGCGGGATCAACGGCGCCGCTATCTCCCACAGATCATCCGGCGCCCAGGTACGGATCATGGCCTCGTCCACGGAAGCAAATCATGCCCCAGGCCAACGACCATCCAAATGAGACGCGCCCTTAATGCAGGCCCTGTTCTCCGACGAAGACGTGATGTGGACCGCTGGGGGTGCGTGGCGAGCGGATGGTGAGGACCTTGCCGAAGGGGAGGTGGAGGCGTGGCTAGGCGGCATGGCGGCCGCACTCGATGACTGCGGCGTTGAGCTGCATCTGGCTACGGTCACCGGGCCCTTCGACGAGTGCTCGGCCGGTTATTCAGTGGCGGTGAACCGGGCGGTCCTCTGTCTCTACAGGTTTGCCGCGGATGAGCCTAAGGTGCCCGCGACAGAGGATCCCTGGATGGACTGTTCCATCTACCCTGCCGCTGAAGTCAACCGACTCCTTGAGGTGGCCGGGAGTAGCCGTCGCTTGGCTTTGTTCTGGCCCGGGGGCAATGACGGGTTCTCAGTGCTCGGCGAGGAAAGTGTTCTTCGGCGTGCCGGCGAGCAAGGCCTGACGTCGGGCTCCTGGGACTACGTCATCCCGTAGCCTCGCAATACGTGATCACCTAGCGGTGATCGACACTTCGGTTTCCCCGACGCACGGACATGCCGCGATCCGCGCGCTACGCGGCGTCACGAAGTGCTGACTCGGCCGGCATACGCACATGCCGAGGAGCGGATGCGGTCAAGAGCGTTCGGTCGGTTGACGGTAAGGGATCATGGCAGCGTGAACGACCGCCAGCGCCAGTCGCACCTTAAGCAGTTGAGTCGACGCCAGGAGGTGGTCGGCTTGCCCATGATCGCGTTGCGCCACCATGCGTACCTAAGCCCGCCATCGACCGACCACTGCTGGCATCGCGAGCCGCGTGCGGTTGGTATCGGGGCCGATGGTCAGGCAATCGCGCTGTGGGATCACCACGCTGCCCGTGCGCGCCTGTTGACTCGCCATGGAGTCGGGGCTGAAGACCACGACGCGGTAATCCTGGGCGGAGCGCGTCGGGCCGACTTCATCCAGCCTCTTCCGGATGGCCGAGTCTTACTCGTTGACGCCCGCACCAGGGGTACGGCCGAGAGTGCGGAGGTGTGGAACAGCGCCGGTGGCTGGGAAGGCAGCGGGCATCTCGGCGATGCCGTGGAGCATGTCCTGGCCACAGCGAGCGGCGACATCTGGGTCGGCTACTTCGACGAGGCTGCGGCGTCTGGCCGAGGCCTCGGCGGGCACGGTCTGGTCCGCTTTGACTCCGACCTGCAGCCCCGATGGTGCTACCCATTCAACGCCGACCTGCCTCGCATTGACGATTGCGAAGCACTGAACGTCCAGGGGGAGACCGCCTACGCGCTTGTGTACAACGCTCATCACCTCGTGAGTGCGCGCGGTAGGCGCGGCGTTGACCACGGCAGGGCGCCGAAGGGCGGAGTCGTGGCAGTGCTCGTCGACGGTGAGCGGGCGGCGCTGATCGGAGGCTATGGGGCTGACTACGACCTCGTCACGCCTGTATGCATCGATGCCGAGGGTGTACAGGTGGCCGGCGGGCAATCCCGCCTGGTTCTGCCCGACGGTATGGAGATACGGAACGCGCGCTGGACCTGCCGCGGTCCAGAGCTGCACGTCCTGATCAATGGCTCGTGGTACCGCGCAAGCCTCGACGACTTCCACCCCGCAGCCTGAGAACGCCGACATGAACGTCCGCTTCTGCCGCCGTCCGTGCGTGCTGGCCGATCGAGGCAATCACGCTCGGTAGCTGGCCTTCTGAGTCGAGCGGGCATCCTGAACTGCCGAAAGTAGTGCGCACCTCCACTCTGAAGTCGCGCTGAGGGGAATGTGCAACTCTCGGACCCGCCCTACCTCCTTGTCCCGGCGGCAGACGGTCAGCGAGATTGCCCAGCCGATCAGCGGCAGGTTCATCTCAGCCACCTGGCTTGCTTTTGGTGCATCAGTGCTGGGCGATGAGTTCGACGATCTTTGCGCTGGCTTCGCCTAGTTGGGCGACGCTCGGGAGGGCCTTGATGATGGCGTCCCAAAATGCGCTCATACGCGAGCGACGCGGCTGGTCGCGCTCCACCTCCTCCAGCAGCCCCTCCAGGTTTTCGGCGGCCTCGGTGTTTCCACTCTGCTGGACGTGCTCGGTGACAACCTTGAGTGCTTCGGCGGCGTCGTTGCCGGCAGTGGTGACGACTCTGTTCAGAGCGTTCGAGATCAATGAGCGGTTGATGATCGTCGCGCCCGAGCCGATGTTCTGAAATCTGTCACCCAAGACGAGTTCTCCTATTCTTGCCTTCTGTACTTCAAGTCGGCTCTGTTGGATGATGAGCGTGTCGATGAAGAGTGAGGTTACCGATGACCCCCATCGGTCGGCCAGAGTAGACAACTCGGTCCTGTCGAGCCTGCCGGCGGAGACTTTCTCTAGGGCGAAGATGGCGTTCGGGAATCGGGACATCTGCTCGTCGAAGTCGGTGACGATGGTGCCATCGTGGAGATCCTCGACGTATCGAACGAGCCATTCCTGTCGACGGGCCAAGTTGCCCCGGGATCCCGGGGTGAAATCAACATAGGCGGCGGCATATGGCGACTGCGCCGAGGCCTGCGTCTGGGATTCGAATACCACCGCAGCGCTCGCCTTAGGAGTATTCTGAAGGGCCTCACCCGTCCGTCGGAATTCCTCAACCAACAGGTAAAGCATCGGTACGTTTGAGTAATGACTGTAAGTGCCGGTCAAAGCGCGCGGGACGAACGTCAAGCGTCCGATTAGGTCGCCCACTACCGCGCCCTCCTCGGCCAGTTGGTCGATGAGTCGATCGTAGACGTTGTTTGGCAGGCCGATCGGGATGCCCTCGTGCGCGACAGATGAGGCGGAGGCCGACATAAACCATAGGTCGCCGGCTTCGGTTCGCTTGTCCCGTAGCCGGAGGCAACCGATCCCACCCGCAAGCATGGCGCGTTTGCCGTCGACAGTCCGGATGATCGGATCCTCGCCGCCGAGCGACTCGTACTGCCGTTGTTGCTCGTCGGTCAGCCGCAGGCGCATCCGCTCGGAGCTCGTGCGACTCTGCCAAGCCGCGTGTGTATGGAATAGGCCGGGCGACCGCGGAAACCACTCCATGACCGTGAAGCCTCGTAGATAGACTATGGCCCGGCTGCGCAGACGATCGTCGAGGACGGATTGCCAGAACTCCTCGTTGGTGAAGTACTGGCGCCCGGCGACCGGCCCACCGACCGGATCCTCTAGGACGAGGCTCGCGGTGGCCAGTTGTGACTGGATCGCCTGGTCCACTTCGCCGTGCTTCCCGCTGACCAGCAGGCTGTCGTCGCGGCTGGGACTATTGCGCAACCTCCGTTACCTCCTTGACCGATGGGGGCTTGGCCGGTGATGCGTTTGAACAATCATAAGCTGGGCTACGGCGCCGTCGCGGACGCCTCAGGGGTTTCGTACGTTATCTGGCCGATGCCGTAGCGCTCGAACAACTGCAGTACCCTTTTCGAATACCGGTCGTAGTCGTCCACCGGCATCGACGTTTGTGCGATCCACGGTTTTTCGGTCAAGGACCATCTGCGCTTTCGAATGCGTGTCAGAAAGTCGTCGAGCTGGCCGTTGTTGAAGAATCCGCTGTCCCAGATCTCGTCCAGCAAATCGGCGTATGATCCGCCCTCGAATGACATCCCCAAGGCCGCGAATGACAGGCGAGAGGATCCGCGCTCGGAACGTCGGTGATGGTGTTGGGCGATAGCTGACAGGAAATGCTGGCGCGTGTTCTTAAAGTCAGATCCAGATAGCCCCAGCAACTCGAACAGGTCTGCTGCTGCCTGTCGCGCGGACGTCTCATCGGCAATCACCACAGGCTGGAGCGGATACACACCCGCGTATGACCTAGCGTGCGCGACGAATGCGAGTGCAAGAATGGCGAAGGACTTCAACTTGCCTGCGTGGTTGGTGGACCGGAATGCCCGGAACTCAACCGTGTTCCGAACAAATAGGCTATTCAGGTTGAGTTCGGTATAGCGGGACGAGTTGAAACGCGTAACCTCCTCGTCTAGGGCGTCGGCGACCTGGTACCAGATGTGCTTCAACTGTTCCATGGTAGTCGGCTTGCGAGTGGCCAGGGTTTCGGCGAACCGCTCGATTGGCTGGCAGTAGAGCAGTCGGCGGCCGCTATCCACATCAAGCATCTGGAGCAGGAGTCGGGAGTGGCTCGAGTAGAGGTTGATCAGCGACGTGATCTGGGCGGCGCTGAGTGTGCCGGCATCCACATGCACATGTACGCCGGCTCCCGACGCCGAATGTGCGCCTGCCTGGCGAAGTCGTCGGAAGATCTCCTGGAGCAGCGGTAAGTCGTCGAAATGCAGCGGCGGAGAGATGAGTTCGAAGCCGTCCGGAACGGAGCCATCGAGTTCGACCCGCCAGACTCGGCCCAGCCGGTCGTATCCGCCGGCCAGCCGAGTGTGGACAGCCTCGCGAGCAGCGTCCAGGGACAGGCCGGCCAACTCGACCTCGACCCCGAAACGCTCGCTCAGCACGCGGTAGATGATAGGCGGGCGGGGGCGGAAGGTGCCCCCATCGGACGTATGGACCTGGGTAACCGTTCTGGTTCGGGAGCGCGGAGACTCCGCAAAGGAGGGACAGAGCGGCCGTGTTGTCATTTGTAAGGAGTGCGGCCTCGGAACGTGCAAAGCTGCGTCTCGGGTGCCTGGTTGGCACGCGCACCTGTCGCGGACAGCACGCGATGTCCGCCCTGCGGGCGGGCTCGCTGCGCTCGCCCCGCCCTGTCGGTGCCACTAACTGGTGCTGGCGCCCAGCGTACTGATCTGCCGCGATGTGTGCGCGGCGGTCGATGTCGGCTTCGTACGCTTAGTAGCGACACCCGATTGAGGGCACGGCCAGCAAGCAGGCGACGGACGTCACGGACACATCCGCGCCCGTATGCGCAGCTCCGCGCCAATACGAAGGCAAACCAGGTCGGTAAAGCTCACGACTACCCCAAGCTACTGATCGCAGGACTGGACCCCGCCAAATCGAAGGCGCTGCTCAACGACCTCGCCGGCAGGGTGTACGACAGGGCCGAACGGTTGCACCACGGCCAGCGCATCAGCGACCTCATCGCCGGCTACGACGCCGTCATCGTGGGCGGCGACGCCACGCCGGAGTTGCATCCCGGCACCGCCCATGGCCAGTATTGGCGCGACCGTGTGCGCCTGCAGCAGATCGTCTGGCCAGATCCGCAGGGCCGCTTCCCCTGGGACAGCGGCTACGCCTACCCCCAAGGGCTGCAGCCGATCATCGGACGGCTGTAGTCCCACCCTGTCACCGCGGGCTGGAGGCTGGGCCGGCGCTCTACGTGCGTTGGCCCAGCCTCCAGCGGGCCCTGCCGCCGACGGCTCGCGTGCCCACGCTCCCGGTGGGGTTCCCGGGCGAGGAAGGAGGCGGCCTTTTGTCGTGCACCGTCCGGCAGATGCGGCCGAGCAAGGGCCTCAGACGGGCCTCCCGTCCTCATCGGGTGGACGGCGTACGTGGGAGTCGTGGCCGGTGCGGCGCAGGTCTGCCATGAGGCGGTCGGCCAGTGTGAGGGTGTCGTCGCTGGGCTCGGCATCGATCTCGGCGAGCTGGCGGGTCAGGGTCCGGCGCAGCGCCCGCACGGCGTCGAGGTCGCCGAGCTGTGCGCGGGCGCGCATCGCTGTCTGGTAGAGCGCTTCGACGTAGGGGTGTTGTGGGATCGCCGCGTCCAGTACGGCAAGCTGCTCGGCTGGGTGGCCGGTGAGTTCCTCGGCGAGGGCGGCGGTGGCGTCGAGGGCCTCTTGGCGTATCGCCTCCCGGTAGGGCTCGAGCCATTCGTACTCGCAGCCCTGCGCCAGTGGCTGGCGGTAGGTGTCGACGGCGCGGCGCAGCGCCGCGACCCGCTCAGGTTTGCTGGTGGCGGCGTCGGCGGCGCGGATTGCGGCGCGCATCCTCCACAGGTCGATGTCGATGCGTTGGGCGTTGAGCTGGTAGCGGTGGTGCGGGTGGGTGAGGTAGCTGCCGGGGCCGGCGTTGTGGCGCAGGACGCTGCGCAGGTCTGAGACGTAGGTGTGCAGCCGGTGCATGGCCTTGCTCGCTGGGGCGTCGGGGAGCAGGTCGTCCAGGATGGCCTCTGCGGAGGCGCTGCCGTCCCGGACCGCCAGGTACACGAGTAGTTCGAGGGACTTCGCGCGCAGGCTGCGTTGCGGGTCGGCGCCGACGATGCCCGGCGCGCCGAGCACGGCGACCTCGACCGGGCCGGGCATGCCTGCGGTCGTCTCCGTGCGAGGTGGCGTCGGGGCGGCGGTGGCCGAAGCGTGGCCTTCGCCGGGGTCGTCGGTGTCCGCTGCAGCAGCAGGGCCGCCGCGGGCCGTGGAATCAGTGGCCGATGCCGTGCCGCCTGAAGAACCCGCGGTGCCGCTGTCGACCGGGCGGGCGGGAGCTTCGGTGGCTGCTTCCGTCGGTGGCTGCGCATCATCAGGTTGGGTCGCCGGGCGGGCTGGCGGCAGCGGCTCGGGGTCCTGCTCAGGAGGGGGTGCGGCTTCGGCGGGGGCGGGCGCGGGAAGCTGGCCGGTGTGGGATTCCGCCAGGGTCGCGAGGAGGGCGGCGGTTTCGTCGGGGTTGATGACGGCGAGCCGGCCCACGTCTGCCGGGTGGGAGCCGTGGCGGGTGGTGACGCCGTCGGCGGGGGTGGTGGTGCCGTCATCGGCGACGTCGACGGTGTTCCCGTCGGGCCATGTTCCGAGCAGCACGCCGTGAATGTCCAGGCGTTGGCCTTGCGTGAGCAGGGCGGCGATGCGGGCGCGTTCGTGGCGACCGGTGGCGTCGGCCAGCAGGATGATCGGTGGCAGGGGTTCTTCGTAGGGGTCGGCGGCGCGCAGGTCGGTGACGGTGTCGACCTCGTGTTGGTAGACCAGCCGGGTGCGGTGCAGTGTCTGCGCTTCCAGGATCTCCAGGGCGTCGTTGAGACCGGCGGTGATGGTCAGCCGGGGCGTGCGGGGCAGGGTGACTGCGGCGGCGCCGAGCAGCGTCGCCGCGGTCGCTGAGGGCATCACCACCTGGGCGCGGGCTTCGGGGTGGTCCGGTCCGCCTGCGGCCAGGGTGGCGGTGAGGAATCCGCGGGCGGCGGCCTCCGCGCCGGGGCCGGTCAGGCCGAGCCCGGCGGGCGGCCATACCGTCGACAGCGGGTGGGCGAGGGCCGGCGACACCGGTGTGGGCTCGCCGCTGCCTTGTTCGCCGGCGTCCTGGGCGACTGCGGGGGTGGTGTCGGAGTCGCCGGTGCCGCCGTGGGTGGCCTGGGCGTCGGTGTCGTCGGGGTCGCGCTGGGTTCCGGCGGTGGGGTGGTCGTCGCTGCCGTCGAACTCGTCGGTGTGCCTGTCGGCGGTGTCGTACTCGTGGTGGTCGGGCGTGTCCGGCTGCCCGGCAGTGGTGCGGCGCAGGGCGCGGCGCAGGGCGCGGCGGATCTGGCTGACAACGGGGGGCATGGGCGCGAGGTTCGGGTCGCCCAGGCGCGGCAGAGCCGAGGGCTTGCGGGGGGTGTAGCGGCGTTGGCGGTGTGCCCACACCAGCGCGACGGCGGCGGCGATTGCCAGGGCGAGGCCGAGGTCGACCCAGCTTCCGGTGGGAAGTGACACGCCGCGGTTGTCCCGCTCGCCGTTGGGGCGGCTGGTGTGGGTTGGGCTGGCGCCGGCCGCGTCGCTCGTGCCGGTGGTGGCAGTGGTGGGTGCGGGCGCAGTGGTGCCGCTGCTGGTGGGCGTTGGGGTGGTGGCCGTAGCGCTCGGGGTGGGGGTGGATGCCGGCGCTCTGGTGGCGGTCGGTCCGGCCGTGGGGGTGACGTCGGTGGCCGTCGGGGGTGTCGGTGCCTCAATGTCCGGACGCTCTGCGGGTGGCTCGGGCGGCGCGGGTCGGGGGTGGTGGCCGGCGGGTGCGGTGGCGTCTGCGGGCAGGTCGAGGGTCCAGCCGGGGTAGATGATGTTCGGGTTGCGCAGGGTTCCGCCGACGTCGGTGAAGTGGGTGCCGCGGTTGAGGGCGAAGACTTCCGGCCAGCGGTGAGGGTCGCCGAGCCACTGCTCGGCTATCTCGGACAGGGTGTCGCCGCGCTTGACGGTGTAGGTGTATTCGCGGCCAGCGGCGACGAGGATCAGGTCCCCTGTGGTTTCGGTCTTGCGGGCAGGTGCCGCAGCGGCCGACGGTGTGTCCGTGCCGGCCGCGGTGGCGGCCCGTCCGCTCCCAGGGTGCGACGTGTCGGAAGCTGCCGTGATCATGACCGTGGCGCCGGGGCTGGCCTGTGCGGGCGCGGACAGGGGCGGTGTGGCGGCCTGGGCGGCGGTGGCGAGGACGCCTCCGGTGATCGTGGCGACGAGGAGCGCGGCGAGGCCACGCGCAGGCGCGAGGGCGCGCGGTTGGGGTAGCCGCACGCCGGTGAGGGCGGCGGCGAACTCGGCGATGACCGACCAGGCGAACGACGTCCAGGCCAGCCAGAGCAGTCCGACGAGGAGGGCGCCGAGGGTCTGGTCGGTCAGGGGGGTGGTCAGGGTCGCCGCGATGTCGTGCCAGGACGGCAGGCTGTACGGCAGCGGCGGGTGGAGGTAGCGCAGCAGGGCCCAGGGAACCCCGGCGAGCAGCAGCGCCAGCATCGCGACGCCGGCGACGCGGCGGGCGGTGGAGGTGAGCAGGGCGAGCACGGTGGCAGCTCCCGGGAGGAGTCGGGGGTGGTCAGGTGGGGGCGGTGACGCCGGTGAGTGGTGTGGCGGTCGCGGTGGCGGAGACCGGCAGGCTGGTGATGCCGACGAGGGTGAGCAGTTGGGTGGGCCGGCGGGTCGTGATGGTGACGGTGACCGTGGTGGTTGAGGCGGTGGCGGTGCCCGGGACGCCGGCCTGGGCGAGGAAGGCGCGGGCGGCGGTGGCGGCCTGGGCGGGGTCGAGCTGCACGGTGCCGGTGCGGCGGTAGGTGTCCAGGTCGATCTCGCGGGCGCCGGCGCGGGCGGCGGCCTGTGCGAGGTCGAGGACGCGGACCTTGTCGGACATGCCGAGGCCGAGGTCCAGGACGAGGCCGGCGAGGATGAGCACGATGAGCACGCCGACGACTGTCCAGGGGGTGACCTGGCCGCGGTCGTCGTCACGCAGCCGCCGCAGCAGGCGGCGAGGCTGGTGGTGGGTCATGGCTGTTGTTCCCCGATGTAGGTGTCGACGGGCTGGCGGGCGGTGCCGGTGACGCGGACCGTGCCGGGCAGGCCGAGCCCGTAGAGGTCCTGCAGCGCGACGGTGCAGGTGACCGTGACGGCGACCTGCCCGCCAGGGGCGAGGCCACCGGCGTCGACGGTGACGGTGCGCGGTGAGCAGGTGATGTCGCGGCCCTGCAGGGTCGCGGCGGCGGCGTCCTGCCCGCCGGCGACCGCGGCGGCCGGGCTGCGGGCCAGGGATGCTTGCCGGGCGGCGGCCGCGGCCGCGGCGTTGACGTCGCTGTCGGCGGAGACCAGGCGCAGGCAGGCGACGATCGCGACGGTGGCGAGGACCATCAGCGGCACGTAGCTGAGCACGATCTCGGTACTGACGGAGCCTGTGTCGTCGCGCCACCTCGCCCGGCGGCGTGCCGATCCAGGCCCGGCTTGCCGGTGGATGGTCATGCTCGGCCCTCCTTCGCCGTCTCGGTCTGCTCCTGTCGTGGCATGGCTTGGGGTCGGAATCGTTCGGTCGGGGCGGCGGCGGTGGTGGCGACCCGCAGGCGCAGGAAGGGCACGACGCGGGGAGCGGTGCCGCTGATCCGCACCGTGGTGCGCTCCTGGGTGCGGGTCACGCTGACCTGCCGGTCGTTGACGAGGCTGCCGGCGAGTTGGGTGAGCACCGTGTTCGCGTCGGCCTGTCCGGCTGTCGTGGTGCCCTGGTAGACGCGGGTGGTCTGCACGGCGTGGTTGGCGGCGTGCTGCACCGCGAGGTGGGCCAGTCCCCAGGTGGCGAACTGCACGCCGAGCAGGACGAGCAGCATCAGCAGGGGGGCGTAGAGGACGACCTCGGTCGTGACCGAGCCCCGGTCGCCACCGAGTCGTCGTCGCGTGCGGCGCACCGTAGTCACCGGGTGCCTAGAGGTTGATGCCGGTCATCTTCGCGATGATCTTGGCGTTGAAGATGGCGTAGACGGCGGCGACGAGGATGACGAGGAACGCGATCCACAGGACCTTCTCGGTGGTCTCGCTGCCCCGGTCGCCGGAGTCTCGCAGGCGGCGCGTCCGGTCGGTCAGGGTGAGTCCGAGCAGGGTCAGTGCGGCGTGCAGTCGGGACACGATGTCTACTCCTTGCGAGAGGGGTTAGAAGGTGTCGATGGCGGCGACGGCCGGGTAGAGCAGGAAGATCATGTAGGCGACGGCGAGCAGCATCACGGGCATCGACATGCGTTCGGTGGCGGAGTTGGCCTTGGCCTCGAGGGCGTTGGCCTGGTGGGCGCGCATGGTGGCGGCGCGGATGCCCAGGGAGGTGCGGATCCGGGCGCCTTCGGCGCCGGCGAGGCTCATGGTGGCGGCCAGTTCCTGCAGTTCGATGACGCCGGTGTCCTCGCCGAGCTGGCCGAGGGCCTGCCAGGGTGGGATGCGCAGCAGCCGTGCGGTGGCCACGGCTCGGTTGAGCCGGCCGGTGGCCCAGCCGGAGGTGTCGGCGCAGGCGTCGTCCAAGGCCTGTTCGAGTCCGGCGCCGCCGGCCAGGGAGATGACGACCAGGTCGAGCACGGCGGACAGGGCGTAGCGCAGCTCGTCGCGGCGGCGTTGCGCCTCGGCGTGCACCGTGGTTTCGGCGAGCCACCACCCGCCGACGCCGCCGGCGAGGGACGCCCACAGTGGCACACCGGCGGCGAAGGTGGTGCCACCGGCGGCCAGTAGCGCGACGACCAGGGGCGGCAGCAGCAGGCCGGCGATCACGGCGAGGGTCTGGTCGGCCAGGTGCGCCGCGACGGGCCGCTCCAGCACGGCCAGGTCGGCGCGGGTGCGGGCGCCCGGCAGGTTGACCGTCTGCCACGGCCCGGCCAGCAGCCGCACGCGCCACGGCAGCGGCTCGCCCACCGGTTCGGGTGCCCGGCGCAGCCCGTCGAGGACCTGGGCCAGGCTGGGGCGGGCGGGCACCAGAGCGGACACGGCGAGGAGCGCGCCGATACCGGCTGCGACGCCGGCGGCGAGGACCAGGGGGCTCATGCCGGTATCCGTTCGCCGGCCTCGGAGAGGATGCGGGGTGGGGCGGGGATGCGGGAGGCGCGGGCCAGCCACCAGAACCCGCCGGCGAACACCGCGCCGACGAGGAGAAGGACCATCTGCCCGGTGAGGGTGCCGTAGGGGGCGAGGAAGCCGCGGTTGAGCACGATCAGCCCGGCGACCATCACCACCGAGGTGCCGGTGATGACCCGCGCGGCGGTGCGGGTGGTGGCCCGGGTGGTGGCCACGCGCATCCGGATCGAGGCCTGCTCCCGGGCGGTGGCGGCGAGGCTGGTCAGGCTGTCGGTCAGCTGCCCGCCGTGGTAGCCGGCGGCCTGCTGCAACGCCCGCACCACCAGGTCGGCGGTCGGGTCGGCCAGCTCGGCGGCGAAGACTCTCAGCGCGTCCGGCAGCCGCGCCCCCGACCGGACGCCATCGGCCAAAGCCTGGACTTGGGCGCGGATCGGCGCGGGGGTGACCGCGGCGGTCGCGGTGATCGCCTGCTCCAGCCCGGCCGCCGAGGACAGGGTGTCGCGCAGCAGTTCCGCCCACGTCGCGATCGCCTCGATGCGCCCCAGTGACCGCTGGTGCTCCCGGTCCGGCTCGAGAACCTGCGGCAGGGTCCACACCCCTGCTGCGGTCAGCAGCGCCGCGACCGGCCAGCGGGTCAGCACGGCGGCGGCGAACCCCGCCGCCACCGCCACCGCCATGCGGGTGCGGTCCGCCGCCGTGAACGCCCGCCGCCGGGAGGACGGCGCCGGGCCGGGCGGGCGGCGGCGCAGGCCGTCGATGAGCAGGGTGAGCCCGGCCGCGCACACCAGGCCGAGCAGGATCGGCAGGAGGTTCATCGCTACCACCGGTCCTTGTCGAGCAGGTCGGGGTCGAGGCCGGCGGCGGCGAGCTGGTCGAGGGTGTCCGCGCGCATCGGCGCCGCGGGCAGGGCGCGCCGGTCCGGGCCGGGCCGGTAGATCTCGTTGCTGGGCACCTGCGTGCCGTCGGTCTCCAGTACCTGCCGGATGGAGGAGACCACCCGGGTGCCGTCGGTCGCGGTGTCCAGGTGGATGACGAAGTCGACGGCCTGGCCGATGAGCATGTTCGCCGCGTCGAACGGGAACCGCTCCGGTGCCTGCATGACGTAGGTGGCCAGCCGGGACAGGGCCTGCTTCGACGAGGAGGCATGCAGGGTGCACATCGACCCGTCATTGCCCTGCGACATGGCCAGGAGCATGGGTACGGCTTCGGCGCCGCGGGACTCGCCGACGATGACCCGGTCCGGGCGCATCCGCAGCCCCCACCGCACCATCGTGGACATGTCGATCCCGCCGACGCCCTCCAAGTTCGGTTCACGCTGCTGCAGCGCGGCGGTGTTCGGGTGGGCGTCGGTGTCCTCGTCCAGGCCGAGTTCGTAGGCGTCCTCGACGGTGACGATGCGCTCCAGTGGGCTCATCGCCCCGGCCGCCGCCCGCAGCAGGGTGGTCTTCCCGGCGCCGGTGCCACCGGAGATGATCAGGTTCTTGCGGGCGCGGACCATCGCCGCGATCAGCTCCCGCAGCCCCAGGGTGATCTCCCCGCGCTGCTGCAGGTCATCCAGGGTGACCTTCTGCAGCACGTTGCGGCGGATCGACAGGCTGGGTCGCTTCGCCACGGCCATGACCGCGAAGAGCCGCTGCCCGCCCGGCAGGCGCAGCGACAATCCCGGCGACCCGCGGTCGAAGCGCCGCTCCTCCTGCCCGCTGCGGGCCGCCGCGACGCGGACGAGGTCGACCAGGTCGGCGTCGGACGCGGCCACCGCCGGCACCCGCATCACCCGGCCCCCGGTGGTGCGGATCCACACGTTGTCGCAGCCGTTGACGAAGATGTCCTCGACCTGAGGGTCGTCCAGCAGCCGCTGCAACCCGCCCAGCCCGGTGAACGAGTCCCGCAACGCGCGGGCGACCGCCGCCTCCGCCTGCGGCGACGGCGGGGTACGGCCCGCGGCGATGTCCGCCTCCGCGCTGCGCACCAACTCCTCGGCGATAAGCCCCGCGATCAGGGCGTCCCGCTCGGCGTCGGGCAGCCCGGCGCCCCGTTCGGCGAGCCGGTCGCTGACCCGCGCCCGCAGGCGTGCCACCACCTCCGGCGGCGCCGCCGACCCGCCAGCAGGGTCCGGCCCGGTCACCGCGACACCACCCCCGACTCCGCCTCGTTCCGGTGGGTGACCTGCTGGTGCAGGGTCGCGGCGAGGTCGCGCAGGGCCCGCACCAGGCGGGTGCGCTGCCACGCCCGGCCCGCCAGGCGGCCGGTCAGGACACCGGCTCCCCACCGGTCGCGCGGCAACACCGCCCAGACAGGTGCTCCCAGCCGCGCGGCGATCTCACCGGCCGGGTAGGAGCCCGGCCCGGCGAGCGCCAGTCCCAGCACACCGGGCCGGGTCACCTCTCGCAGCCAGGGCATCCGCGCGTCCACATGATCCAGGCACTCCGTGGCTGGCGCTGCCAGGAGCAGCACCGCGTCGGCGGCGGGCAGCAGTCCCGCGGCGGGGGTGGCCGGGTAGAGCCGGCCCACGTCCGCGACCACCACGCCCGCGACGCCCCGCAGCACGGTGGCCGAATTTCGGCCCAGCACCGTCACCGACCCGGCGGCGGTGTCCGCCGACCCCGGCGCGACGACCACCTCGATGCCCAGCGGCAGCCCCTGAAGGTGCTCGGCTATCGACTCCACCCCGCCGCCGTGGCGCGTCGAAGCCGCCAGCGAGGTCAGGCCCGGCTGCTGCGCCAGCCCGAACCGTGCCGCGACCACCCCACCCGACGGGTCCGCCTCCACCAGCAGCGCCCGCCCTCCCGGCCACTGCGCCGCCAGCCCCACAGCCGTCGTCGACACACCAGGAGCGCCCGACAGGGACCCGCACACGATCAACATGCGGTCCTCACCGGTCCGGCCCGAGCTGCACCACCGACACGTCCCCCGTCGCCGACGCGACCGCCTCCGCCGCGTCCGCGGCGAGCAGCACCGTCACCAACTGCGTGCCGACCTGCTCCGCTCCCGCCTCGACCGACACCACCGTGGCCACCGCCCGCCGCGCCCCCGCCCCACCCGGGGCGCCCTGCGGCACGCTCTGGCCCGCGCCGGCCGGCGGCGCGACCAGCACCACCACCCGCGCGCCCGCCGCCAGACCTGCCGGCGCCCGGCCCGGCTTCACCGGCAGCGCGATCACCGCCTGCCCCGCCGGAGGCCACGCCGCCGGCCCCACTTGCCCGACCGTGAGCAGGCTGCCCGCGGCCAACGGCACCGCCGCGGTCCGACCCACCACATCAGCTCGCTGCCCCGCCGGCAGCAACGCCAACCCCGAGGAGTTCGCCACCCGCACCACCTCGACGTCCGCGTCAATGATCACCTGCCCGGCCGCGACCGGCCGCGCAACAGCCAGGAACGACTCATCCGCGTGCCGCCGCAGATCGACCTGCCAGAACACGACCACGCTCAGCACCACCAGCAGCGCCCCCACCCCGACCCGACGGCCGCTGCGCCGCCCCACCCGCCGCCCAGCAGACTGCGCCGCCACCGCCCGCGCAGCCCGGTCCGCTTCCGCCGACCCCGGCCGGTTCACCGTCACGCTCATCGCCGCCCCGTCACCGTCGCCTGCGACTCCGCCACCGGCAGCCGCACCGACCCAGTCGTCGTCAACGGCGGCACAACCGCGCTACGCCCACCACCGGCCCAGGACACCGACCAGGTCACCGTCGCGGTCAACGTGAACGCGTTGCCCGGCGCGCCCGCCGAGCTGACCCGGTAGGTGTGGCCGCACGACGACGCCGCTCTCGGGTCGCTTCCGGGGCGCCACGGAGTTCCCGGCCCCTGGCACACCACGTCGCCGGTGCCGTCACCCGGACGCCACACCACCCGCACCGGCGTCGCCGTGGCCGTCACCGACATCCCCGGCACCGACGCTGTCGCCGAACGCTGCCCCCACGTGGAGGGATCCACCCACCACCACACCGGGACCTGCGCCAGCACACCCGCCGCGGCGCTGGGGTTCCTTCGGATCGCGGGGGCTGGCAGCCGCAGCCGCGACACCGCAACCCGTGCCAGCGCCTCTGGGTCAGCGACCTGCCCGTCGGCCAACCACACCACCTGCTGCGAGCCGATACCGTCCTGCAGGCACGACTGCTCGTACCAGGCGCCCGGCCCCGCACCCGGCGGCGGCGCCTGCTGCTGGGGCAACTTCATGTAAGTGCAAGGAGAATCGCTGCCCCCGCCGGATCCGTCACCTGATCCGCCGTTGCCATCGCCGCCGGACCCAGCGCCACCCGGCGAGCCCGGGGTGCCTGCCGTGACCTGGCATTCAGGGGCTGTGGGGGTCTGGTCGCAGGTGACGCCGCCCATGCCGCCGTCGGCCATGGCACCGGTGGCAGGAACGAACAGGGCAGCGGCGAGGGCAGAGGCGATGGTTGCTCGTAGAAGGTTGCGCCTCAGCATGTCCCCACTTCCTGTACTCCGAAGCTGGTCACCCTCCAGCCCTCCGCGAGGTCGGTCGCCGTGGCCCGAGTAGCTCGGCGTCCACCAGTCGTGTCGTTGATCGGCTGGCCGGAGGCGGTGTAGACGAGGAACTTGGTGTCGTCAACGCAGTCGGTGAGAGCCACCGTCCGCGGCGTGGCGGCGAGCGAGACGTTGGCGACCTGCGGGTTCGAAATGTATTCACCCTTGAGGATCTGTCCCTTGCGCCGGTAGGCCGTCAGGCCGTTCCGCAGGTACTGCAAGGCGTTCCCACCGGCGAACTTCGGCAGGTTGGGCTCGTTTGGGTTGGCCGTGAGGCCCGCCTTCGCGTACGCCTGCCACATGCCGCGGTACGCAGCAAGCGCCGCCTGCTCCGCGGCGTCTCGGGCATCCGGAGCTGGTGCAGACACCGATGGCGCAGCGCTCTCGTTCGTCTTGGGAGTATCGGTGCTGCGGCAAGCTCCAACCGACCCCAGGAGCACAACGGCGACAGCGGTAACGCGAAGCCGTCGAGTCCAGGGCGCAGAGAGGACCCCGGGACCAAACTTGATCCTCTGGTCACCGTCCGTCACGTTCTTCACGTTCGGCCGGACGCGCGTCCGCCGCACCATGACACCCCCGGAGAAGTAGCACCAATCACGGTCTGAAATCACGTCTACACCCAACACCCGCGGTTACCGCAAGGTGCTTACCGGCCAGTGACTACCGATCGGTAAGCACCTCTTGGTAACTACCGATGTACATGAATGGGTGAAAACCGGGCGTCGAGTTGCCGGGTTCGTGACACTATGCCCGCAGGGATCGAAAAAATCGTAGATCGCATAACCATCGCTGGGGAGTTCGGATATGAGGAGCGATGGCGAGGGTCGACGCCTTCACGA
This sequence comes from Micromonospora inositola, assembly GCF_900090285.1. NCBI lineage: Bacteria > Bacillati > Actinomycetota > Actinomycetes > Micromonosporales > Micromonosporaceae > Micromonospora > Micromonospora inositola. The sequence goes on from NZ_LT607754.1 coordinate 6,599,662, forward strand.
TCTTGCGACGGAAATTGGCCCGGAGATCGAACGCGATCACGACGCTCGTTACTCTGTGCACATCGGAAGGCGCCACCCCTCGACGAACTTCATCAGGCAACGCATTGCCCGACCGGGCATCGACTGGAACAGGACCTACGGTGGCTGGTGGCTATCGGACTGGTGCGTCGCGAGTCAGCATCCGGCAGCTGGGATGTCGGCGACCCCGCCGCGATCTATCGACTCTCCGGGCCCAGGCCCGCCCTAGCCAGGTCACTAGCGGAGCTCGCTGAAGGGTGCGACAAACTGGGCAGGTACGAAGAGCACCCGACCATCTGACGCCCCCCGTCGCAAGGATGGCAGTCGATCTCATAGCCGATCGTGGTTCACGGTTTGCATTCGTGCGATTACACTCGCCGAGTGGCCGACCTTGACGGGGAGGGGAGGGAGGTGCAGCGCCTTGAAACTGTCTACGACGCCGTCAGGCTGTGCGGGTACCGGTGGAGCCTGGAAATCCTGACCGTCCTGGATCGCCAGCGACAGATGCGATTCACCGACCTGCAGCAGACAATTCGACCGACACCCAGTTCAAAGTCCCTCATCGACGCACTGCGCCGACTGCAAGACCAGGGCTTGGTCGACCGTTCCACACGCGCCGACGCCAGCCCCTACCAGCTCACTGCCGCAGGGCAGCACCTCCTGCCACTCCTGCTGACCTTCATGGACCAGCTCCAGCAGTGGACACACACCTACCGCGATGGCGCCGGCCGGCGCGTCGACCGCGACACCGACGCGCGGTAACCCGGGGACGCGCCCAGGCCGACAGACTGATGACGAGCATCGCAGCAGCCGTCCTCGCCGCGAGCGCTGCGGCCGTCGTGGCGCAGGAGCGTCACTCCCATCACTGGTTCGACACCTCGCCATTCCGGCCAGGCCAACGCCTGATCCTCAATCCTTCCAGAAGCGGGAGGCGGTTCAGGACAAGCCGCGACAAGCTATGCCGCCCCCGGGTCCGAGTCCAGCTGGCACTCGGCGCGGGACTATGCAGGGATGTGGCGTTGGCGGCCGGGCCGTGGTGGCCGTTCGCGGACATCGCCGTCATGAGCGAACGGCCCACCCTCCTGCGCGTGAACGCGCTTGGCCAACTGCACGCCGACGATGAACCTACTGCTACCTGGCCCGACGGCAGCCTGATGTGGGCGCGGGATGGGGTGGCCATCGAGGCAAGCTGACCTCAACCGCAGCAGGCGACAGGTCTGACGGTGGGCGGCCTGCATGCGGGGTGTCGACATGGCGACGTAGCGGCAGTCGCGGCTCTCGCGGCGTCCTACAGTACGACTCTGAGGCTGGTAGCACACCTGATGCAGGGAGCGGCGGTGGCCAACGACCTGGTCGTCATGACCTGGAACGTGGAGAACCTGTTCCGCCCCGACGACACCGACACCGCGGCGGCTGAGACCTACGCCGCGAAGCTCACCTACCTCGCCGGGCTCATATCCGGCACCGGAGCCGACGTCGTCGCCCTCCAAGAGATCGGCTCCCCGGCAGCGGCCGAGGACCTCCGCGCGGCCCTCGGCGAGGCGTGGCAGGCGGTCGTGTCCGCGCACCCCGACGGCCGTGGCATCCGCGTCGCCGTCGTCGCCCGGCACCCCCTCACCGAGGAAGCGCAGATCACCGCCCTGCCGCAGGCCGGCCTCCCCGCCGTCCCCGACGTCGACGGCGGCAGCCTCACCCACCTGGGCCGCGGCGCCGTTCAAGTCCACGTCGACTGCGGCGGTCCCGGCCTGCGGCTACTCACCGCTCACCTCAAGAGCAAGTTGCTCACCTACCCGGGCGGGCGACGCTTCCCGCACAACGAAGACGAGCGCGCCCGGGGGGCCGGCTACGCTCTGCTGCGCCGCACCGCCGAAGCCGTCGCCCTGCGCGTCCACCTCAACGACGTCCTGGCCGACGCCGCCTTGAACGGACAGCCGGGCATGCCGACGATCCTGTGCGGGGATCTCAACGACGGGCCCGACGCCGTCACCACCGTCTTGCTCGAAGGACCCGCCGACGGGGACGTGCACCGACCTGACAAGGGTGACGCGGTCCGGATGTACAACCCCGGACGCCGCCTACCCCCGGCCCGCGCCTACTCCCGCATCTACCAAGGACGCGGAGAACTCATCGACCACATCCTCGCCACCCGCGACCTCCAGCTGCGCCTGGCCAGCATCGACTCCCTCGTCGACGACATCACCTCCATCGGCGCGTCCACCCGCAACCGCGAAGCCGCCATCGTTCCGGACCACGCCCCAGTCGTCGCTCGCTTCGCCGGTCGGTAGGCCGACCAGCGCCCTCTGGTCGCCCTTGGACCGAGCCACGCTCGACACACGGACGCAAAAGGATGCGGCAACGCGCCGACGCCGGTAACTCGGTGGCGTAGGCCCATCGGCGGTGGCGTATTCGGTGATCTCGGTCAGCCACAGCCGGTTCGCCGCCTCGGCGGTGAACACCTTCTTGACGGTGAGCGGGTCGCAGGCCTGCCCGGTCGCTCCGACCAGGCCGACCCGGCTGCCCGGCGTCCAGCGCGATGCGCCGGTCTCCGGCCGGGCCGGTCAGCCAGGCGGGCGGGTCGGTGGCCAGGTCCACGCCGCCGACCGCCCGCGCTTCTCCATGCCGGTCAGCACTTCCGGCTCGGCGAGCCGGGCAACAGGGCGTTGAATCCCCGCCGCATCGGCGCGCTCATCCGACATGTCGGTCTGGTGGCTGCTTCGGCCGCCGCATGCCTGATTGGTGGTGATCCCGGTCACCTCCACCGTTCGGCCATTGTCGGTCGCGCATGGCGGGCGGCAGGGTCGGGGGTCGGCGTCGTCGCGCCAGGTCAGTCGTCCCAGCAGGTCAGGAGCGTTCGTTGCCCGCCCACCGGCGTCCCCGCCCACCCCGTTCGGCCGCGCTGCCCGTCGCGACCGGAGCCCTCGCCGCCCTGCTGGTCGGCGGAGCGGGTCTCGGCTTCGCGCTGATCGGAGACGCCGAGGCTGACTCCGGCGGTGCCGTGTCGGCGCGGGCCGCCGGCGCGCCGGACCTCCGGCCGGCACCGGCCACCCCCACGCCGGATCTCCCGGCGACGCCCAGTGGGGACGTCGTCTCCGGTCCGTCTCCCGCCGACGTCGCCCCACCGACCGTTCCGGTGGCCCAGACCGAGTCGCTGCGCCAGCCGACCGCCGACCCGGTGACTCCGCGCTCGGCGACCGGCGCCCCGGAGCCGACGGCCACGAGCCCGGCCACCAGGCCACCGACCGCGAAGCCGACGGTGCGTCCGACGCCCGGATCGACCGGCGCCCCCTCGTTGCCGCCGCCCACCGCCACTCCCAGCCCGTCCGGCAGCCCCACCCCGGCCCCGTCCACACCTGGCCCGACCCCGTCGGGCGGCACGCCGACGCCGAGCAGCCCAGCGCCCAGCGGCTCCGCTTCCACCAACCCGGCGTCGCCATCGGCAAGTCCCACAGGTACGACGCCGGTCACCTCCTGACGGTCGCCGCCGTCGGAGCAGGCCGGAGCCCATGCGCTTGCGAGGTAGTCCGGCCGTGAAGTCGCGGCGTCCGGATGGCATTACCAAACGTCCGGCGACCGCCGCGGCCTGGTCGCGTGCGGTCAAGGCCAGTGCCAGCGGTGATCGCAGGCATCGCTGATGTGAGAGTTGATCACCAAGTGGTCGCAGGTCTACCGTGAGCCACACTGCCGCAGGGTCGCTTGCCCGGGGACCTTCCGGAAGCCAGGCGCCCGGTCGCGGCGCGGGTGAGGTCGAGGCCGACAGCAGGGCGACCCGGTGGCCGACGATTCTGTGCCTGCGGAGGATTGGCGCCACATCCTGGACCTGTTGCGGTACCTCGCCCGCCGCGTCTGGCGAGCGGATTGACCGCCGCAGGCGGTGCCGTCGCCGGGGCGGGTGGCGGGGCGGATCGGGCAGCCTGCACGATGGTTGCCGTGACCGCCGCCGCCCGTGTGCCGCTTGCCACGCTGGACGCGGTGCTGGAACGGCTGACGTATGTCAACGAGGAGACGGGCTACACCGTCGCCCGGGTGGCTACCGACCGCAGCGCGGACCTGTTGACCGTGGTGGGGTCGTTGTTGGGGGCGCAGCCTGGGGAGAGCCTGCGGTTGTCGGGGCGGTGGTCGTCGCATCCGAAGTACGGCCGGCAGTTCGAGCTCGACTCCTACACCACGGTCCTGCCGGCCACGATCCAGGGCATCCAGCGCTACCTCGGCTCGGGCCTGGTCAAAGGCATCGGGCCGGTGTTCGCCGAGCGGATCGTGGCGCATTTCGGCCTGGACACCCTGCGGGTCATCGAGGAGGAACGCTCCCGGCTGGTGGAGGTGCCGGGGCTGGGGCCGAAGCGCACGGCGAAGATCACGGCGGCGTGGGAGGAGCAGAAGGCCATCAAGGAGGTGATGGTCTTCCTGCAAGGCGTCGGGGTGTCCACCTCCCTGGCGGTGCGGATCTTCAAGCAGTACGGCGACGCGTCCATCGACGTGGTCGTTAAGGAGCCCTACCGGCTGGCCGCGGACGTGTGGGGCATCGGGTTCAAGACCGCCGACACCATCGCCCAAGCCGTCGGCATCCCCCACGACAGCCCCCAGCGGGTCATGGCCGGCCTGCAGTACACCCTGTCCGAGGCCACCGACCGCGGCCACTGCTACCTGCCCGCACCCGAGCTCGTCGCCGACGCCACGAAGATCCTCGACGTGCCCGGCGACCTCGTCACCCGCTGCCTCGACGACCTCGCCGCCGACGAAGGCGTCGTCCACGAGACGCTGCCCGGCGGCGACGGTGAGCCGGTGCAGGCGGTGTACCTGGTGCCGTTCCACCGCGCCGAGCAGTCCCTCGCCGGGTCCCTGTTGCGCCTGCTCAACGACCGGGCCGACCGGCTGCCCCATTTCGCCGGAGTCGACTGGGGCAAGGCTCTCGCGTGGTTGAAGGCGCGCACCGGCGCCGACCTGGCTCGAGAGCAGGAGCAGGCCGTCCGCCTGGCGCTGACGTCGAAGGTGGCGGTGCTGACGGGCGGCCCGGGCTGCGGCAAGAGCTTCACCGTCCGCTCCATCGTCGAACTCGCCGCCGCCAAGAAAGCCAAGGTCACCCTCGTCGCTCCGACCGGCCGCGCCGCCAAGCGCCTGTCCGAGCTGACCGGCCACCCCGCGGCCACGGTGCACCGGCTGCTGCAGCTGCGCCCCGGCGGGGACGCCTCCTACGACCGGGACAACCCCCTCGACGTGGACCTGCTCGTGGTGGACGAGGCCTCCATGCTCGACCTGATCCTGGCCAACAAACTCGTCAAAGCCGTCCCACCCGGCGCGCACCTGCTGCTGGTCGGCGACGTCGACCAACTCCCCTCCGTCGGCGCCGGCGAAGTCCTCCGCGACCTGCTCGCCGCCCCCGCGATCCCGCGGGTGCGGTTGACGCAGATCTTCCGCCAGGCCGCCCAGTCCGGTGTCGTCACCAACGCCCACCGCATCAACGCCGGCCGGCCACCCCTCCTGGAAGGCCTGTCGGACTTCTTCCTGTTCGCCTGCGACGACACAGACGCCACCGCCGCTCTGACCGTCGACGTCGCCTGCACCCGCATCCCGGCGCGCTACGGGCTCGACCCGCGCCGGGACGTGCAGGTCCTCACCCCCATGCACCGCGGCCCCGCCGGCGCCGGCGCCCTCAACACCCTGCTCCAGCAGCGGCTCACCCCGCAGCGGGAGGGCCAGCCGGAGCGGCGCATGGGTGGGCGGGTGTTCCGGATCGGCGACAAGGTCACCCAGATCCGCAACAACTACGACAAGGGCCAAGCCGGCGTCTTCAACGGCACCCTCGGCATCGTCACCGCCCTCTCCCCCGAGGAACAGACCCTCACGGTACGCACCGACGAGGACGAAAGCATCGACTACGACTTCGACGAACTCGACGAACTCGCCCACGCCTACGCCATGACCATCCACCGCTCCCAAGGCTCCGAATACCCGGCCGTCGTCATCCCCCTGACCACGAGCGCGTGGATGATGCTGCAGCGCAACCTGCTCTACACCGCCGTCACCCGCGCCAAGAAACTCGTCGTCCTCGTCGGCTCCCGCCGCGCCCTCGCCGCCGCCGTGCGCACCGTCGGCGCCGGCCGCCGCCACACCGCCCTCGACCACCGCCTCACCTGATGGGAGCTGTCGGGTCAGCCGCCGACACCGACCAATCGAACGCTTGTACGATGCCGTAGTGGAAGACGTGGCCGGAAGGTGGTGGAACGGAATCTGGGGACGCCTGGCCCGCCGCGACGTGTGGCTGACCCGCGAAGTCCGGTGGAAGGTCGTCGCCCGCGCCGGGGACAGCGAGACCGGCCGAGTGCTGCGGTGGGAGTTCGACACCGAAGCCGAGGCCCGCGCCATGGTCGAACGTCTCCTCACGGCCGACGCCGGGGGCACCTGGCGCCAGCAGGCCGGTGACGCCGCCTCACCCCCGCCTCGCTGACGGCACGCCGCCCGGCCGGCGACCCACGCCACACGCGGGGTCGCAGCCGCCAGCCGGGCGGTCTGCAGGGGGTCAGGAGCTGCAGGTGTTGAGCATGCTCTGCAGCGCGGACTTCTCCGAGGACTGCAGCTTCAGGCCCCAGCTGTACTTCACGGTGATCCACATCTTGCTGTAGGTGCACCGGTACGACGACAGGGGCGGCTGCCAGGTCGACGGGTCCTGGTCACCCTTGGACTGGTTGACGTTGTCGGTGACGGCGATCAGCTGCGGGCGGGTGAGGTCGTTGGCGAAGCTCTGCCGCTTGCTGGTCGTCCAGGAGCTGGCCCCGGAGCGCCACGCCTCGGCCAGGGGCACGACGTGGTCGATGTCGACGTCCGAGGCCGCGGTCCAGGTCGCGCCGTCATAGGGGCTGTACCAGCGGCCGGATGTGGCAGCGCAGGAGCTGTTGACCACGACGGAGGTGCCGTCGCGCTTGAGGACGGTCTCGCGGGTGTCGCAGCTGCCGCTGATGGTGATCCAGTGCGGGAACAGGTCCCGCGAGTAGCCGCTCGTGGAGCCCTGTGCCGCCACGGTCAGGGCGTTGAGCTGCGACTGGGCGGTCGCCTTCGACGGGATGCCGGGAGGCGTGGCCGAGGCGGGCTGGGCGTTTACGACGGCCAGGCAGGCCCCCGCGAGCGCCGCGACGGCGACCGCGGCGGCCTGCCGCCTGGCGCGCGGGAAACGGGGGAAGGATCGGGTGCTCCACATGAGGGGGCCTCCTCGTCAGGGGGTGGACGGCAACCGTCTCTGACGATCATGTCGATCGAAAGGCATGCCTGTAAAGAGGTGCCATACAGCCATTGAGCATTCGGCATATTTCTGTTGCGGACCCTTGCTCGGCCCAACCATGGAGAAGGGGGTGAGGACTATTCAGGTTCGCCGAAGGCGTGCTCCGCAGTGAGCCCTGGCCGCCGGCGCGCCAGCGCCCCGGCCACCGGTGGCATGGTGCGGCCACCGGTGGAGCCGATGCTGGCGAAATCCGTCGACACCGTGCCGCGAGGGCGAGGGCTGGCCTACGAGCCGAAGTGGGACGGCTGGCGCGCCATCGCGTTCCGCCACCACGAGGGGGTGTGCCTGCAGTCCCGAGCCGGCCGCGACCTCGGCGCCTACTTCCCCGACGTCATCGACGCCGTCACCGCAGCGGTGGCACCCGGCGCGGTGCTCGACGGTGAGCTCGTGGTCTGGGAGGCAGACCGGACCGACTTCTCCCTCCTGCAGCGGCGGGTCACCGCCGGCGCCCAGCGCGCGACCCTGGCGAGGCGCCACCCGGCCCACTACGTGGTCTTCGACCTCCTCAGCGCCCCACCGGGCCTGCCTCTGCTGGACAAGCCCCTCGCCGAGCGACGCGCCCTGCTGACGTCGCTGCTCGCCGACGCACCAGCACAGCTCACCCTGTCACCGCAGAGCACCGACGTCGGCCACGCCACCGAGTGGCTGCACACCTGGACCGCCGCCGGCATCGAAGGGGTCATGATCAAGCGGCTCGACGGACGCTACGAGCCCGGTAGGCGAGCCTGGCAGAAGTACCGCGCCTACCACACCACCGAAGCCATCATCGGCGGCGTCAACCCCCACCTCACCAACCCGGAAATCCTCCTGCTCGGCCGCCTCGACGAGGGCGGACGACTCCGCTACACCGGCCGCACCCACGCCCTGCGACCGGATCAGCGCGCCGAGCTGGCCACCCTGCTCACCCCTCACCCCTCACCCGACCGGACCAGGCAAGCCCGCCCACCCGTGGCCGCAGCCGCTGCCCGCCTCCTGGACGGGGCAGCTCGACCGGCCGCAACCCCTCCCCTACACCCCGGTCGTGCCGGCCATCGCCGCGGAGATCGAGGTCGACACCGCCTACGAGCACCACCTCGTCCGCTACCGACGCCCACGCCTCGACCTCGCCATCGCCGACGTCCCCCGACTCGACGGCCAACCCTGACGCCCACCGGCACCGCCATCCAGCCAAGGCGGCCGGTCCGCGACTCACAGAACGCCTCGCGCCGGCCTCTAGCACACCCGGAGCATGATCAGGGCGTTATCCACAGCCCCCGACGTCGTCCACAGCTCGCGGCCTCCCCATGGCGCGGCAGCGGGCTCGACGATGAAACTGAACTGGTCGGCGAGGCCGCCGCCCGGCTGCTGGCCACGGCCACATGCAGGTGGAGCAGCCCCAGCCGCAGGCCACCGACCAGCCGGTCCCCGCGCCGGTCAGACGGCACGGGGACCGGCTTGCGTCCTTGACCCGGCAGCAGCCGGAGCCCGTGAGGCCCTCATGCAGGTCTCAGCGCAGGTCCCATGCCTTTGCCCCGTCCGGTGTCCGGCGCGCATCTACACGACGACCGCCTATGGGCTCATGTCGAACATCGGCAATTGGCAGGTGCAGCGCAATCAACATCGCCGAGATCTGCATCGACAGGAGCCGGTTCACTATCCGGACCGCCTCGCCCGACAGGCAGGGATGTGTCCCGGCAACCACGAATCCGCCGGCAAACACCACGGCGAAGCATTCCGCAAGGACGATGCCTACCTCCGGCCCTTGCCGACCATCCGACGGGCCCGTGAGGGTCAGCCTCGCAGGCGCATCCGCCGCCCAGTAGGCGGACGTGGAACGTGTGGGGCTGACGGTAATTTGGCGTTGTCCGGCTCGGCGGTTGCCCCCGTGGCCTCCGAGCCGGACCTCCTGCCATGCATCCCCCTCAGTCGACGGTGAGGTCAGCCTGCCCGTACACACGCGGGTCGCCGGGGCTGATGCTGGCCGTCACGCCGCCTCAAGCCCTGGGGCGGGTCTTCGTACATGCCGCAGGTGGTGTGGTCAGCGGCCGGGCGCTGGGGCAGCTGATGTCAGGCCTGCTGCCTGGCCCTGCCGCAACGACCGCGACCAGGGCACCGTCCGGGCGCGGGCTGCTGGTCTCCAACTTGGACGGCACGCTGATGAGCGCGGCCGACAGCGCCGCGAAAACTGACGGCTGTGGGCTGACGGCGATGGCCAACCAGCGCGAGCCCTTTACGCAGTGTTGCCAGACAACGAGGAAATCGCCCGTCCGGTCTCTCCACGCCGGCATACCTCGACGAACTCCGGCGTGAACGCCCTGCGAGGCCGGCGCGGCTTCTTTCCCATGCCTTCCATGATGAACATCCTCCCAGGGGCTCACAGCCCCCACAGATCTCGGATGTCAGTCAAACCGGGTCAGGCCCAGGCTGCCAGGACCGAGGCGGGGGCGGGAATCTTCGCTCTGGCGGGGCCGGCCGGCTCACCGCCCGCCGACGACCTCACACGAGAGCGGGCCGGCCAGTCCTGCCGCCGCGGCCCACGCTACTGCTTCTCGTTCTGCCGAAGGGCTTCCTCGAGTTGGTCTTCCAAGATGATGATCCGGCAGGCCGCCTCCAGGGCGGTGCCCTGGTCGACCATCTCGCGGGCCCGGGCGGCCAGGCGCAACTGGTAGCGCGAGTAGCGGCGGTGCCCGCCGCTGGAGCGGTGCGGGTCGATCCATTTGGCCTCGTCCAGGCGACGCAGGAAGTCCTGCGAGGTGCCGAGCATCTCCGCGGCCTGGCCGATGGTGTAGGCGGGGTAGTCCTCGTCGCCGAACATGTCATCGGGGTTTCGCCCCATGTCACCTCCACGTCGAGGGCCCCGGCGCTTACGCGCCGGGGCCCAGGGTTACGGGTCAGAACACCATCTGCCGACAGGAACGTCGGCTTCTCGTATCCGCACCAGCCGCCAGAGAAGGCTTCGGGTGCGAGGATCGCATATGCGTGACCGGAGACCACCTCTCGTTCGATGGAAACTGCGGTGTCCGCCCGGCCTGACAAGACGGCCAACGGCGGGCGATCCAGCGGTGTACGGCCCTCCCTTTCCTCTGCTACTTCTTTCCCTTACTGACGTACGGTCCACCTGTGTCGGAACCCACGCGACTTCATGGCCCCTACACGGCGAACATCAGCTGGAGCCGAGGGCATGTCCGGAGCCGAACTCGAGTCGTTCTTCGCCCATGCGGAAGGGAGCGTGTCCGCCGCGGGGCGATCGGCCGTTGGGCCTGGAATACGCAGCGAGGACCGCGCCGAGGAGGAGTCGGCGCCGCGCCAATAGTGCGGGTGCACCTGTTGCTGCGGTCGCGACAACAGGGTGCACCCGAACCGGGCTCAGGATGCGTCGTGCGCGGCCGTTGCGGGAAGGGCCGCGACCAGCGCATGGTCGCGGCCCAGCGGCCCGACGCGCTTGGCGCCGCCGGGCGAGCCCAGCCCCGTGAAGAACTCGGCGTTGACCTCGGCGAAGTGCCGGCTCTGGGCCGGCAGGTCCTCGTCGTAGAAGATCGCCTGGACAGGGCAGGCCGGCAGGCAGGCGCCGCAGTCGACGCACTCGTCGGGGTGGATGTAGAGCATCCGGTCCCCCTCGTAGATGCAGTCGACCGGGCACTGCTTGCGGCAGGACTTGTCGTTGACGTCCACACAGGCGTCGGTGACGACGTATGGCATCGGCGGTCTCCCGTCGGGCTAGGCGATAAAGGTGGTGAGCGGCGGCGGGGTCAACGGGCCGCCGCGGTGGTGGACGCGGCGTTCTCGCGCAGGCGCCGCCAGTCGGGGATCTTGACCCGGCCGCGGCCGTCCGGCCGCCCCTCCACGGCCTCCGCACCGTCGATGGCCAGCCATCCCGCGTACGTGACCGCGTTCACCCCGCGCTCGCGGAGCAGATCGTCCAGGCGTCGGGTCGGGGACGCGGCGGCCCGCCGGGAAAGATCGTCGAGAACCGACTCGACCGTTTCCTCCGCGTCGGGCTTGTTCGTGCCGATCACGCCGGAGGGTCCGCGCTTCAGCCAGCCGGCGACGTACTCACCCGGGCGGATCCCGACGGCCGGCCCGATCACCCGGCCCGCGTCGTTGGGCACGCACGCCCGGAGAGGATCGAACGGCAGGCCCACCGGCGGAGCGGCGACATACCCGACGCAGCGCACAACCAGCCCGGCCGGCAGCAGGTCGGGCCGTCCGTCGCCGCCGGCCGGGGCGCCGGGACGGGTGCGTGCCACGGTGACGGCGTCAACCTTGCCGGTCCCCGACAGCTCGACCGGAGACGTCCAGAAATGCAGGAAGGCGCGGCGGCTGGCACCGGTCGGCTCCCTCGCCGCCAGCTCGCACAGGACAGCCGCCGTGCTCAGCGACGGGTGTGCCGCGCCTCGGAGCCGGTCGAGGTCCGAGGGGTCCACGAACCAGTCCACGTCCTCGACACGGCCGAGGTCCCGCAGCTCCTTCGGCGTGAACCTGACGTGCTCCGGGCCGCGCCGCACCAGGATGTGCACGTCGCGCACGGCGCTCGCCTCGAACACCCGCAGCACGTCGAGGGGGACGTCGGTGGGGCGCAGGACCTCCGGTGACTGCAGCAGCATGCGGGCGACGTCGAGGGCCACGTTCCCCGCGCCGACGACGACGGCGGTCCGCGCCCGGAGAGCGTCCAGCGCGACCGCGTCGGGGTGACCGCTGTACCAGGAGACCAGCTCTCCGGCGGACATGCTGCCGGGCAGGTCCTCGCCGGGGATCCCGAGCGTGCGCTCCGCGGCGGCGCCCGTGCAGTAGACCACCGCGTCGTAGTGCGCCCTCAGTTCCTCGGCGGACACGTCGCGGCCGACCTCCACGTCGCCCAGGAACCGGACCCTCGGGTCCTCGAGCGTGCGCCGCAACGTGTTCGCCACGGCCTTCATCCGCACGTGGTCGGGCGCGACGCCGTAGCGGATCAGTCCGTACGGCGTGGGAAGCCGGTCGAGCACGTCGACGAGCACCGGCAACCGGTCCTGCTCGACCAGCGCCTGTGCGGCGTACAGGCCCGACGGTCCCGCGCCAACGACGGCGACGCGCGGCGGTGGCGCTCCGGTCCCCAGGTGTGCCGTCACGCGAACGACACCGCCACCGAGCCAAGGCCCGCGAAAGAGGCGTGGAACGTGTCGCCCGATCCGGCGTCCAGCGCCTTGCAGGGGGAGCCGGGGAGGATCACGTCTCCCTCGGCGAGGGCGATGTCGAACTCCTCGAGCTTGTGCGCCAGCCAGCAGATGGACAGCACCGGGCCGCCCAGCACCGCGTCCATGGTCCCCGAGGCCTCCGCTCGGCAGTTGCGGGACAGCACGACCTCCAGCGCGGTGAGGTCCAGGTCCCGCGGCTCCACAGCGGACTCGCCGAGCACGAACCGGGCCGACGAGCCGTTGTCGGCGACCGTGTCCGCCCAGCGGATCCGCCAGTCACGGACCCGGCTGTCGACCACCTCGAGGGCCGGGTGGATCGACGCCGTGCACCGCAGCACGTCCTCCGGTGTCGTGGCGCGGCCGGGCAGCGGCGCGGCGAGGACGAAGGCGATCTCCGGCTCAACCTTCGGCGCGATGAGTTCGGCACGGCGGATCGTGCCCCCGTCGGCAACCGACATCACATCGAACAGGTGCCCGTAGTCGGGCTCGTCGACGCCGATCAACTGCTGCATGGCGGCGCTGGTGAGCCCGATCTTCTTCCCCACGACCCGGTGTCCCGCCCCGCGTCGCATGTCCGCGACGGCCAGTTGGACCGCATAGGCGTCCTCGGGCCGCAACGGCGGTTCCGCCTCGGTCAGGGGCGGCACGGGACGCGTCGTCGTCTCGGCCTCCCAGAGCCGGTCGGCCAATGCCTGGATGCGCTCGCGGGAGCGCTCTTCTCCACTCATCCGTCCCGTCCTCACCGCTGTGTCGGCCCGCCTCGGCAGCATCGTCGTCAGCCGACCCGACCCGACGCCATCCGGGCGGCCACGTCGACGATCAGGTCCTCCTGGCCACCGACCGGCTTGGCCTTGCTCACCTCGATCAGGAGGTCCTTGAGCGGGACGCCGAACCGGTCCGAGGCGCGCTCGGCATGGAGGAGGAAGGAGGAGTAGAGACCCGTACGGCCGAGCAGCAGCGCCGCCCTGTCCACCACCTGGGCGCGCGGCATGACCGGCCGGACGACCTCCTCGGCCGCGTCCATGAGCTGGAACGAGTCGATGCCGGTCTCGATGTCGAGCTGCTCGCAGACGGCGGCGAAGATCTCGGTCGGCGTGTTGCCGGCGCCGGCGCCGAGACCGCAGCTGCAACCGTCGATCCAGGTCGCGCCGCTCTCGACGGCCGCGATCGAGTTGGCCACCGACAGGCTGAGGTTCTCGTGCGCGTGGACGCCGACCTCGACGGAGGCGGGCAGCGTCTCGCGCAGCAGCCGGACACGGTCGCGCACGCCGCTGGGGGTGAGCGCGCCCGCGGAGTCGGTCACGTAGACGATCTCGGCGCCCGCGTCCGCCATGATGGTGGCCTGTTTCGCCAGCTCCTCCGGACGGGCCATGTGCGCCAGCATCAGGAACCCGACGGCCGTCATCCCGAGGTCCCGGGCCAGACCGAGATGCTGGAGCGAAATGTCGGCCTCGGTGCAGTGGGTCGCCACCCGGGCCACCGAGACACCGATGTCCGCGGCGCGCTGCAGGTCGGCCTTGACGCCGATGCCGGGGACGAGGAGCACCGCGATCTTCGCGGTCTTCGCTGCCTCGACCGCGACCTTGAGCAGGTCGAACTCCGACTGCTCGGAGAAGCCGTAATTGAACGAGGATCCGCCAAGGCCGTCGCCGTGGCTCACCTCGATGACCGGGACGTGTGCCTCGTCGAGCGCGGCGACGACGTCCCGCACCTCCTGGCCGACGAACTTGTGGGACTTGGCGTGGCTCCCGTCCCGCAGGGTGGAGTCGCAGACCGTGATCGGGCTCATGGGGCCATCACCTCGCGCCCGGCGGTGCTCGCGGCCAGCTCCGCGCCGACCCGGACGGCCGCGGCGGTCATGATGTCGAGGTTCCCCGCGTACGGCGGCAGGTAGTCGCCGGCGCCCTCCACCTCCGTCAGGATCGTCACCCGGCCGTCGTCGAAGAGCGGGTCGGAGCGGAGCCGGTAGCCCGGCACGTACTCCTGGACCCTCGCGACCATGCCCAGGACCGCGGCGGCGACACCGTCGCGGTCCGCGTCCCGGTCGACCTGGCAGAACACCGTGTTGCGCATCAGCACCGGCGGGTCCGCCGGATTGAGGACGATGATTGCCTTGCCCTTCGTCGCGCGTCCGATGTCCTCCAGCGCCCGGGAGGTGACGTGGGTGAATTCGTCGATGTTCTGCCTCGTCCCCGGTCCTGCCGAGAGGCTCGCGATGCTCGAGACGGTCTCGGCGTATGCGACCGGGGTGACGGAGCTGACGGCGGCGACCATCGGGACGGTCGCCTGACCGCCGCAGGTGATCAGGTTGACGTTGTCGGCGTCCTCGTGCTCCGACAGGTTGACGACCGGCACCACACCCGGCCCGAGCTTCGCCGGCGTCAGGTCGACGCACCGCATGCCCGCGCCGCGCAGCAGCGGCCAACTCGCCCGGTGCGCCGCCGCGGACGTCGCATCGAACACCAGGCTCACGCCGAGCTGCGGACCCTCCTCGACCAGCCACGAGACACCCTGGTGTGACGTGGTGAGCCCCCGTGCGCGGGCCCGCGCCAACCCGTCAGACGCGGGATCGATGCCGACCATCGCGACGAGTTCCAGCGCAGACGACCGGAGGAGCTTCTCCATCAGGTCGGTGCCGATGTTGCCCGAGCCGACGATTGCGCATTTGATACTTGCCATTTCCGTCCCTTCCCGTGACACGACTCGCAGTTCCGCGACCTCGCCTCGCCGCTCGATCGCTCTCGGTTCGAGAAGCACCCGTGACGCCGGTCAACGTGGGAAATCCTGATGTGTGAGGCGCAGCGCGCGAAAGGGAACCGTTCCGGCTATCGGGACACCGTCACGTCCTCGAACGCGCTCTCCTGTCGAAGGACGCACGCATCTGCGTGGCCCAGAGGTCCGGACGTGGCGGTGGCGCCGCGTCCAGGATCATCCGCTTCATCGCGAGGACGGTGTCCGCGTCGCCGGCCGCGATCCGGCCGGTGAGCCTGGCGACCGCCGGCTGCAGCTCCTCGCCCGCCACGACCTCGTGAAAGAGCCCGGCCGCGGCGGCCTCGCGTGCGGTCAGGCGGTCGCCCGTGAACAGGAGGCGGGCAGGCGGACCGCGTCCGACGGACGCGAGCAGGTTGTGCAGGCTTCCGCTGTCGATCGCCACCCCCACCCTCGACATCGGAAGGCCGAAGGAGGCGTTGGCGGCGGCGATCCGCACGTCACTCGCCAGGACGATCTCCGCGCCGCCGCCCACCGCGGCGCCGTTGACCATCGCCACCGTCGGCTTCGGACAGAAGGTGATCGCCGCCAGCGCGCCGGTCACCGCCGCGCACAGCGCGTCCGCCGCGTCGGCGTCCTCGAACGCCCGTCCGAGCTCGTCGAGGTCCATCCCCGCGGAGAAGTGGCGGGAGCCGGCGCCCCGGATGACCAGCGCACGCGTCTGCGGGCTGGCGCCCGCGTCCTCGACCGCGGACGTGAGCAGGCGCCAGTCCTCGACGACGAGCGCATTGGCCCGTTCCGGACGGTCCAGCACCACCCAGGCGACGTGGTCCTCCAGCGACACGGAGATCACGGGTCCACCGCCGGGGCCGTCGCCGCCGTACCCGGGTCGACACCGAAGAGCGCGTCGTCGTGCTCCCCCACGCCCGGCGCCGACCTGCGGTATGAGACCGGGGTATGGGAGAGGCGCAGCGGGTTGCCCAGCACCTTCGTGGACCGGCCGGTCCGCTCGTCGGTGACGTGCGCGACCATGCCGTTCGCCGTCACCTGGGGATGGTCGAGCGCCTGCGCGACGTCGAGCAGCTCCCCCGCCGGCACCCCGGCCTCGCGCAGGAGACGCACCCACAGGTCGGCCGGGCCCGCCGAAGCCGCCGACCTCAGCTCCCGGGACAACGCATCACGGTGCGCGAGCCGCGTCGCGTTGGTCGCGAAACGCGGATCGTCCAGCCACTCCTCGCGCCCGAACGCGGTGGCAGCGCGACGGAACATCGCGTCGGTGTTGGCCGCGATCACGAACCAGCCGTCGCTCGCCCGCACCGCCTCGTAGGGCGCGAGCGCTCGGTGCGCGTTGCCCAGCCGGCCCGGCACCTCTCCGGTCGCCCACAGGTGGCTGGCCTCCCAGACGCCGAGGGACACCCCCGCCGCCAGCAGCGAGCAGCTCACCCGCTGCCCGTGGCCACACTCGTCCCTGGCTCTCAGCGCCGCCAGCACCCCGATCGTGAGGTACAGCGCGGACGCGATGTCGGAGACGGGTACGCCGATCTTGTACGGCACACCACGGCTCGGCCCCGTCACGCTCATCAGCCCGGACATGGCCTGCGCCACGAAGTCGTAGCCGCCCAGCTCACGCAGCGGTCCCTCGTCCCCGAAGCCGCTGATCGACGCGTAGACCAGGCGAGGGTTGATGTCCCGCACCCGCTCGTAGTCGATGCCGAGCCGCACCGGCACGCCGGGGCTGTAGTTCTCGAGGAGCACGTCCGCCGACCGGATCAGGTCGTCCCGCATCTGCGTTGACGCCTCGTCGGCGAGGTCCAGGCTGACCGCGCGCTTGTTGCGGTTGACCGTCCGGAACGCCATGGAGTCGCCGTCGGGCCCACGGGCACCCGACCCGCGCAACATGTCCGGCCGGTGCGGTGACTCCACCTTCACCACGTCCGCGCCGAGGTCGGCCAGCAACATCCCACAGAGGGGCGCGGAGACCACGTGCGCGAACTCGAGCACGCGGATCCCGGTCAACGGCCCGACGGCGCAGCGCTCTTCGTGGTCAGCCATGCGCGCTCGCCACCGCCATGCCCGTGATCCATTCGGGCACCGGCTCGTAGGCCACCGTCGGCACCGGGACACCGCCGGCTGCGGCCGCCGCGACCCACGTGCGCACCTCGTGCGCCCCGTTCCCCGCGACCTCGATGTCGTCGTCGTCCATCCGAGCCAGTTGGTCCAGGTCACCCGTGCCCAGCAGACGGAGGAAGCGCTCGTCCCAGTCCGGGGCGATGCGCTCGGCCGCCGCCGCGAGCCCGGTCTCGATGAGCCGGCGCCGCTGCTCCTCGGAGAGTGTCTGCACCGTCGGCGCGAGACTGGGCGGCGCGTGCGAGAGACCGCCCGAGGCCACGTAGAGCACGCGGCACCCGATGGTCCGGACGTGCGCGTCGACGGCGCGGCCGAGGTCCGCGACGCGGGCCAGGCCCGGCAGCGGCCGGGCGACGCAGTTGATGACCACCGGGAGGATCGGCACCGCCGACAGCGACCCGAACAGCTGCGTCGCCGTCTGGCCGAAGCCATGGTCCAGCGGCAGGCGGTTGGCCACCGCCACGTCGAACCGGGCCGCCATCAACGCGGTGGCGAGGGACCGCGCGTGATCGGAGGGCACACGGTAGGCCTCCTCCACGGTTCCCCAGTCGCCGTACCCGTGCGCGCTCTCGACGACCGTGATGGCCGGCACGGTGTCGGTGAACGCGCGCCGGTGATCGGGCCCGAAGAACACGACGAGTTCCGGACCGAACCGGCGCACGTCCTCGCGCACCCGGTCGAGGCCCGCGCGGAAGACCTGCCCGACGTCGGATCGCCCGTGCATCAACGGGCTGTGCGAGGCGCAGACCACCATGCGCCCAGGAGTGTGGCTCACCGGTGGGCCGCCGTCATCCGGCGGACGGCGTCGCCGTCGCGACCGTCCCGCTCGCCGACGCCGGCCCTTCCCCCGCCGCGCCAGCACCCGGCCGCAGCTCCTGCCAACGCTGCGCGATGTCGAACCCGAACAGCCGCGACATCTGGATCAGGGACATGGGGTGCACACCCTGCTCGTACAGCACGTCGACGCGGCGGTCGACCAGCGCGCGGGCCTCCTCCTCGGACAGGTGGTCGCAGACCGCCAGCAGATCCTGCGCCGTCGCCGTCGGCAGCCACCCCGTGGTGTCACGGTCGGCGTACCACTGCCGCAGATGCTTCATCACTCCGTATGAGCTCATCGATTCACCTCTACCGCTGTAACCGGGCGACGCCCGCGCCGACGAACCACGACGGGATGGTCTCGTAGTAGAGAACCTCCACCGGGCCCGACGGCAGGCAGCCGCGCACCGTGAGCCAGTTTCGGATCTCGTGCCCGCCGTTGCCGGCCAGCCGCTCGATGTCGTCGTCGGTGAAGCCGGTGAGCCACTCCTCGTCCCCCGCGACGAAGCGGTCGAGGAACTCGCGGTCGAACTCCGAGCTCACGCGACCGTGCTCGGGACCCCCCAGCCAATGGCTGAGGCCACCGCTGCCGATGATGACGACCCGCGCGTCGACGTGGCTCGACGCGACCGCCTCACGCAGGGCGTTGCCCAGGGCTAAGGCGCGCCGCAGGGACAGCATCGGCCGCGTGATGCAGTTCTGGAAGATGGGTACGACCGGGATGTTCATCTCCGGCACGACGAAGTGCAGCGGGCTCATGAACGAGTGGTCGAGCCGCATGGCATCCGAGAAGGACGGCTCGAACCCCTGTCGCAGCAGCGAGGAAATGATGTCCGCGCTGAGCAGTGGCGCGCCGGGCACCTTGTACATCGGGATGTTGTCGGCCCATCCCTCGTAGCTGTCGCCACGTCCGACGCACCACTGCGGCATCGCGTCGTAAGAGAACGTGTTGAAGTGGTCGGTTCCGATCAGGATGAGGGCATCCGGCCTCAGCTCGGCCAGTTCGCCGCGAACCCGCTCGTAGGCCGCGTAGCAGCGCGCCGCGACGTCCTCGGTGACGAGGTCAGGTCTGCTCACCATGAACGACGAGTGCGACAGCGCATATCCGCCGACGATCTCAGCCATGCGATCCCTTTCGTCGATGAAGCCGGGGCCCTGAAGTGACAGGGGTCGAGGGGGCAGGCTCAGCATCTGCTGAGCGCGACACCGCCGACAACCACGTCGTCCCGCTCAGCAGGATGCCGCGCCCGACGCCTGGGTCACCGGCGCCGCCCCATCCGCCGGGTGGCCGCGGAGGAACCGCAGAACGCGCGCGTTGAACGCGTCCGGCTTCTCGAATTGCGGCCAGTGGCCACAGCCGTCGAGCACGTCGTATTCGGACACCGGCGTGAGTTCGTGCGCGGCCGCCGCGACCCGGGCGGGCGTCGTCGGGTTGTGGTCGGTCCAGTAGTAGAAGACCGGGACCGGGAAGCTCCGCAGGTCGCCGGGGAGGAGCATGCCCGGGCGCTTCCGGTAGACCATGTTCGCGACGCCCCGGTAGATGTCGGCGGCCGCCTCGCGCATCCGGGGGTTGTCGTAGATGACCATCCTGGTCCGGATCATCTCGTCGGGCATGTCGGCCGGGTCGTGCACGAGCCACTGCATCCGCGCGGTCCACGCCGCGTGGTCCATCGCGTCGTACGCCTTCTCCGAGAGCTCGAGCATCCGGCTCCAGCCGCGCTCCTCCTCGGGCGTCGCCGGCACCGGCCCGAGTCCGCCGCCGACCACCGTGACGACGGTGGCCACGCGGTGCGGCGCCAGGATCGCCGCCCGCATCGCGACGCCGCCGCCGAGCGACTCGCCGACCAGGTGCACCGGACGCGGTCCGAGCTGGTCCATCAGCGCGAGCAGGTGCCGCGCGTAGTCGTCGAGGTCGTAGCCGCACCCCGTGGGCTTGTCCGTGAGGCCGTGCCCGAGCATGTCGATCGCGACCGCACGGTAACCGGCCTCGGCGAACGGCTCCAGGTTTCGCACGAAAGCCTCGGCGTGCCCGCCCGTGCCGTGCAGGAACACGACCGCCGGCGCGTTCTCGTCTCCCGCCTCGAGGCACCGCGTCCGCACCCCGCCGGCCGACAGGTATCGCACCTGTCCCGTCCGCAGGTGCTCCAGCCAGATGCTCCACGTCATGTCTGCTCCTTCGGGTCGGCACTCGACGCGAGGGTCGGGTGGATGGGTGGGCGCGGGCTCCGGCGAACCGACGGCCCGCAGCATGCGCCGGGACACGCCGGCCAGGACCACGCCCACGCCCAGCAGGACGCCGCAGGCGAGCCACGCGACCCGGTACGAGTGGCGGCTCGCGAGCGCGGCGAAGACGACCGGCCCGATCGCGCTGCCGACGAAGTTGCCGGTCGAGACCAGTCCGCTCGCGGCCGCCGGCGCGGTCGGGCTGGACCGGACCGCGACCAGGTTGAGCGTCCCCGTCCACCCCCAGCCGCACGCGAACGCCAGCATCGTCCCGACGGCGAGGACCGGAGTGCTCGTCTGCACCCCGAGCGCGACGACGCCGAGTGCGCCGAGGCCCATGAGCCAGGCGAGCAGCCGCGCGTGGTCGGTGAGCCGGTCCGCGAGCAGGCCCCAGGCGGGTCGCGCCAGGATCCCCACCACGCTGCCGACGATCAGCCACGCCCCCGCCTGTGCCGCCGTGAAGCCGGTGGCCCGCAGCGCTTCGACGTAGAAGGCGCCGATCGCCGCACCGGCCGACCCGGCGGCGGCCGCGGCGAGGCCCAGCACGCGGAGCCCGGCGACCCGCGCCGGCGAGCGATGCTCGCGGCCGGCTCGCGCGTCCGGGTCCCCCGACGGCAACCGGTCGCGCCGGCACTGGAGGTAGGCCAGCATGACTGCGCCCGGCAGCACGCCGAGCACGAACGCGGCTCGCCACGATCCGCGGTCGACGAACACCACGGTGCCGCCGGCGATGAGGGTGGCGAACGGGATCGCGACCTGCCGGATGCCGAAGGCGACGCCCTGCCGGACCGGACGCACGCCGTACGCGAGCAGGGCGCTCGACGTCGTCTGGCCGAGCGCGAGGAACACGCCGGCCGCGCCGAGCAGGAGGGTCAGGGCCCACCAGGGCGCGTTGCCGGGCAGGAGCGCGACCGACAGCAGGACCAACGCGCTGCCGGTGACGGCGATGCGCGCCGTGGCCGAGACCCCGAACCGCTCGACCAGCATGCCGGCCGGTATCGCGGACACGGCCGAGACGAGGAAGAAGACGGAGATCGAGAGGCCTACGCTCGACAGGCTCCAGCCGAACTCCGCACGCAGGGACGGCCCGTGGCTGCCGACGAAGAGGAAGGGCGTGACGCAGGTCGTCAGCAGGAACAGGGCGAAAGACGTCGTGCCTGTCGAGCCGAACGGCCTGGACGCGACGCTCGACGGGGAGACCACTAGTAGTGCACGCCCTGGCCCCGCCCCGCGCTGACCGCGAGGTGCTCTCCGGTGATGCCGGAGGCCAGCTCGGAGCAGAGGAAGACGATCGCGTCGGCCACCTCGTCGGTCGAGACGACCTTGCCGAGCGCGGTCTGCGCCTCCATGTCGGCCCGAGCCTGCACCGGGGAGACACCCCGCCGCTGCGCGTCGAGACCGAGGAGGTCGTCGAGCCGCTCGGTCGCCGTGATCCCCGGGCTCACCGCGTTCACCGTCACCCCCGACCGGCCGAGCGCGAAGGCCATCGACCGGGTCAGGTGCACGACCGCGGCGTTCCGCGCGCCGGCGCTGATGGGTCCGGCGAGACGGGCGGCCATGCCGGTCACGTTGACGATCCGTCCCCAGCCCTGCGACTGCATGTACGGCCGCACCGCCCGCGCGGCCCGCAGGTAGCCGAGGTGCTTCTCCTCGAAGTCGCGGACGATCAGACGCTCGTCCACCGCGTCGAAGCTCTCGGGATCGGACCCCGAGGTGCGGCCGGCGTTGTTGACGAGGATGTGGACGCCACCGAAGCGCTCCGTGGCCCGCTCGACGACCGCGTCGAGGGCACCCTCGTGCGAGACGTCGGCCGGGACGGCCTCGACCGATCCCCCTGTCTCCTCGATCAGCCGGGCCGACGCCTGCGCGAGGCGCCCCGCGTCACGGGCACAGATCACCACTGCGGCGCCCTCGCGGAGGAACCGCCGTGCGACAGCCATCCCGATGCCGCGGCTTCCGCCGGTCACGAGTGCCGTCCGGCCAGATAACCCCAGGTCCACTTGACACCTCTTCTCCAGGCTCGCGACGCGGCGACCGCCGCGTGCGAGCGGTCAGTTCGAGTAGCGGGGCAACGTGCCGACCTCGAGCACCGTGCCCGAGACGGTCCGCGCCTCGTCGGAGAGCACCCAGGCGATCGCCTCGGCGACCTCCTGCGGGTCATTGGGCCGGCCCATCACGTTGTTGCGCGCCGCCCGCTGCTCGAACTCCAGCTTGGCCCGGCCTTCGAGCCCGTTCACCATCTCGCTGTACGTCGAGCCCGGCAGCACGGCGTTCACCCGGATGTTCGCCGCCGCCACATCGAGCGCCATGGCCTTCGTCATCGACAGCACGGCGCCCTTGGACGCGCAGTACGCGAAGAGATTCGGCCTGCCGTAGCCCGAGCCCGAGGCGAGGTTGACGACGCTGCCGCCCCCCGCGTCCCGCATCCGCGGGGCCACCGCCCGGGTCAGGACGAAGAGCCCACGGACGTTCGTGGCGAAGGTCGCGTCCCAGACGTCCAGCTCCGTGTCGAAGAAGTCGCCGTGGTGCCGCACCGCCGCGTTGTTCACCAGCCCCCACGGCGTGCCGAACTGTTCGCAGGCCTTCGCGACGAACGACGTGACCGCGTCGGCGTCGGACATGTCGACCTGGCCGACGCGGCAACGGTCGGTCGCGCCGAGGGTGCTTCGCGCCGCGGCCACCGACTCGGCCCGGACACCGAACGTCGACACACGCCACCCGCGCTCGAGCAGCAGCCGCACGGTGGCCAGGCCGATGCCGGACGTCCCACCGCTCACGATCACGTGCCTCACGGGGATCTCCTTCTCCTCAGAACCGTCGTGTCCGGCGCGACAGCAGCCCGTACACGGCCAGCGCGACACCCGAGATGAGCAGCATGCAGACGCCGTAGACGGCCGCTTCGGACGCGCCGCCGCGGGTCCAGCTCTCCAGCGTTCGTACGCCGAGCACCTCGTTGCCGGGCGAGACGAGGAAGGCCGACAGCGACACCTCGCGAACGCACAGAACGAAGCTCAGCAGCAGCGACGCGAGGGTCGTCTGCAGGAGCAAGGGCCGGATCAGTCGCCAGAACGTGACGAGCTTCGATGAACCGCTGACCCAACCGGCGTACTCCAGAGCGGGATCCAGCTGGAGGAACGCCGAGGAGAACTGCCGGACCGCGAGCGGCGTGTAGATCGTCACGTAGGCGACGAGCAGCAACCACCGGGTGCCGTACAGGCCGCCGACGAAGGAGTAGCCCCACAGGGTGCCGAGCGCGAGCAGCACCCCGGGTATCGCCCACGGGACCCAGGTCAGGCCTTCCAGGACGAAGCGCATGCGGCTCTGGCTGCGGACGATCCCGTAGGCGGCCGACGCGCCGAGGAGCGTCATGATCACCGCCCCGAGGAAAGCGAGGAGCAGCGTGTTGCCGATCGACCGCCAGAACACCTCGTCCTCGAACGCGGTCTGCCAGTGCTCCAGCGTGAGGCTGCCGTCCCAGATGCCCACGTAGCCTTCGAAGGATCCGTAGACCACGATCGCGACCGGCACGATCGAGCCGATCGTCAGGTACAGCCAGCAGACGCCGGCCGCCAGGAACCGCCATCGGCCCAGGTTGACCAGACGGCTCGCGGCACCCTTGCCCGCCACCGTCACGAAGGACCGGCGGTTGACGTAGACGCCGCCGAGCAGCACGAGGACGGCCGCCACCGCGGCCAGGCTGACGCCGAGCGCGGTCGCCTTGCCGTAGTTCGGCACCGGGGCGTTGAAGAGGGTCTGGTACATCCGCGTCGCGAAGACCTCGACGCCGGCCGGCCGGCCGATCATCAACGGGATGTCGAGCGTCTCCAGCACCCGGACCCCTGCCAGAATCGCGGCGCTGATGAAGGCCGGGGCCGCCAGCGGCACCGTGATCTTCAGCGCCGTCCGCCACGGAGGGATGCCGTTCGCCGCCGCCGCGTCCTCGAGGGTGGAGTCCATCGCGTCGAACGCCGGCAGCATCAAGAGGTAGACGAGCGGCACGACGACGATGGACAGCGTCACGATGACGCCGGTGAACGAGTAGCTCTCCGGGATCACCGAGGACAGGACCGGGACGTTCTCGGTGAGTCGCTTCACCGACCCGACGCCGATGGTCCACGCCAGGCCGATGAGGACGGTCGGGATGAAGAGCGGCAGCATCAGCGCCGTCCGGAACAACTCCCGCCCGGGGGTGTTGGTCCGGCTGACCAGCCACGCGAGCAGTGTTCCCAGGGACGCGGCGATCGCCATCGTCGCGCCGCCGATCTGCAGGCTGTCGCTCCACGCCTGATACGTCCGCTCGTCGGCGTAGGCGGCCCGCCATCCCTGCAGGGAGAACGCGACGTCGTCCGATCCGGGCGCGCCCGCCAGGACGCTGCCCGCGAGCGCCATCACCACCGGGTACAGCAGGATCCCGATCCCGAGCACCAGCGCGGTTAGGACAACGGCTTTCGTTGCCTTGTCACGGCGCTGCCACCTGGCCGCCTGGACGCTCTCGTCGCTGGGTCGCTCGACCGTGACCGTCATTTCTCCGTCACCTCACCCGCTCCGCCGGCGGCGCTCCGAACCGCACCCGCGGACCCGGTTCGAGCACGACGTGCTCGTCGCGCCCGTCCGCCCACCGGGAAGCGCTCGGGTCCACCAGGTGCGCGATCTCCTCGTGTCGCAGCCAAGCGAGCGTCTCCAGCTCCAAGGCGTCCAGCCAGCCGCTCTTGCCCGATCGCAGATCGGTGATCTTCAACCGCGGCGAGTTGCCCTGCCGGTCGCATGTCACGCGCACGGCAGCGAACTCGTTGTCGATGACAAAGCCGTCCTCCACGAA
The DNA here is from genome assembly GCF_900090285.1 of Micromonospora inositola. NCBI lineage: Bacteria > Bacillati > Actinomycetota > Actinomycetes > Micromonosporales > Micromonosporaceae > Micromonospora > Micromonospora inositola. Next base: position 6,624,794 of record NZ_LT607754.1, read on the forward strand.
CCGGCTCCCTTCTGGTCCTGCATTCGACGCCATGACCCGGACCTAGAGGATGAAGGCGATGACGGGGAGTTCCTCGTTCCGGTTGATCAGCGTCACCTTCTTGTAGGAGATGCGGAACCGACGCAGCGGGTCATCAGCGGCGGGGTCGTTCGCGCGGAGCCGATACTCGGCCGTCCCGACCCACTGCACGTGATGGTGCCGACGCAGTTCGGTGACCTCGAACCGGCACCGCACCGGAAAGTCCCCGGCCGCGGCGTCCGGAACCCATGTGCTGCTGCCCAGGCCGGGCTGGACGTTCGTCACGGCCCGGCTCATCTGCGTGTAGGGGTCCTGCGAAAAGACCCAGTCGCCGGCGAGCCGCTCGATCCGACGGTCGAGGCGCACGCAACTGTCGTAGATGAGCGACACCTGGTCCTCGGGATCCGGGGCCTGTCCGCCGGCGGGGACCCAGTAGACGACGTCGTCGGTGCAGAGCGAGAACCACTCGCGGTACTGGTGGGTGTCGAGCAACGACGCCTCGGCGTACAGGAAGTCCTCGATCTCGTCCCGCCGCGGCGCCCGCCCGCCCGACGCGCGGACGCCGATAGTGCTGCCGGCTGCTGCCATGGTCGCCGCATCGCTCATGACTGCGTCATCCTGTCCTTGTAGTGCTTCCAGATCGCGCGCTGGGCGATCTCGTCCTTCGTGCGTCCGGTCGGCTGCCCGAGGGAGTTCGTGCTCTCCCGGTGCAGGCCGCGACTGAGGTCGAGCCACTCCTCGCCGGACCCGATCCGGGACTCGATCCCGGCCTGGTTGCGCTCGAACACCTCGATGTCGTCCTGGAGGACCATCCCGGCCGGCCCGTAGCTCACCTCGTGCCGGCGCAGCCGCGCGCGGTTGATGAGCGGATCGGCGCCGCGCAGGTTGAAGACGTAGTGGTAGTAATGGGTCGTCCGCACCCCGACCGGCGTGATGATGCGCAGATCGTTCTGGAGCATGAACAGGTTGGGGAAGACCATCATGTGCGGAACGGCCTGCTTGAGGACCGCGTTCGCGCCTTCCTCCCCAAGCCGGCGCCGCAACGAGTCCTCGTACTCGCGCTGGACCTCGTCCGGTACGACGGATTCCGTGACACCGCCTCCGACGGTTCGGATGCCGCTGCCGAAGTCCATCGCGGTGTGCCCGTTGCCGAGATCGATGTTGACGGCCTCGGAGTCGGCATCCTCCGTCGAATACCAGACCTTTCGCAGGTCCTCGTCCATGTCCCAGATGCCACGGTGGACGAAGCCGGCGTGGTAGTCGTCGACCGAGTTCTCCAGCGGCATCTTCCAGTTGGCTCTGATCACCATCTTCTCGACCCCGACTATGTCGATCTCACCCGTCGGGGAGCGGTCGACATAGCGGTCCAGGTGCGGCACCGCGGCGCCGAGGGTCTCGATCAGCGACGGCCCCTCGGGCGAGAAATTCACGAAGACGAACCCCCGGTACGTCTCTAGCCTCGGCACCGGGACGAGGTTGAGCTCCTCGCCCTCCTTGCCGTATCCCGGGGCGTAACCGGCGCGGAACGTCCGGCCCAGAAGCTTCCCACCGTTGTTGAAGGTCCAGCCGTGGTAGGCGCAACGGAACACCTGGGCGCTGCCGGAGTCGCGCATGCACAGGACGTTGCCCCGGTGCGGACACCGGTTGATCATGGCGTGGATGTCGCCGTCCTCGTCCCGCGTGATCACGAGCGGGACGAGAGAGACCAGCCGCGTCACGTAGTCGCCCGGCTGTGCGATCTCGCTGTCGTGGCAGGCGAAGACCCACTCCTTGCGCCAGATCTGCTCGACCTCGCGGCGGAAGATCTCCTCGTCGTAGTAGACCCGGCCGTGCACCCGGTCATGGCGGACCAGGTCCTCGAAATCAATCCGCTTGTTGACACCAGTTTCCGCGGAGACGGTCATGCGCGTTCCCCTCCTGTCACCCGTTTGCGGCGGCTCACCGGCCGAAGTACTTCTGCGAGAAGGCCTCGACCTGCTCGTGGTTGGCGATCACGTTGTCCAACCGCGTCTCGATGACCTCGGTGTAGTGAGCCATGTCGGACTTCGGGTCGGGCACCTTGATGTTGCTGCGCGCCGGCGTCAGGCCGCCCTTGGCGACGAGCGTCTGGCCCTCTTCGGACATCAGGAACGACATCCAGACCTTCGCGGCGTTCGCGTGCGGCGCACCCTTCGTCATCGAGAGGTTGGCCGGCCCGATGTACGGCTTTCCGCCGGGGAAGACGAGCTCAACCCGGTCCCTACCGCTGCCCTTGATCTCACCGATGCTGAACGCCCCGAACGGGAAGTACGCCGCGACGTCGCCCCGCACGAGCCGCGCCACGTTGTCCGCGTGTACCGGCCCCAGCTGCACGTTGGAGCGTTCGCCGAGGGTGTTCAGGTAGGAGGCGCCGTACTTCTCCTCGCCCTCCATCGCGACGGCCCAGGTGAAGCCGCCACTGCCGAGCAACGGGTCCGCGAAGATGACGGGCTCCGTGATCGACCCGTCCGCCAGGGACCACCAGTCCGAGACCTTGCTCGGGTCGAGCTTGGATTTGTTCACCGCGACGCCGTACAGGGTGAGCTGGAAGGGATACCAGAAACCGTCCTCGTCGAACTCCGCCGCCTTCGTCAGGAAACCGGGGAAGCCCGTCGGCTTGAACGCCTCCGAGAGTCCTTCCTTCTTCATGATCTCGCCGTACTGCACGCCCAGGCCCACGGTGTCGACCGTCCGGTTGCCCGCCCGCTGCTCGGCGCGCAGGCGCTCGAGCGTCTCGGCGGCGCGCAGCGGCGTGATGCTGAGCTTGATGCCGTACCGGTCCTTCATGATGTTTTGCATCTGCTTGGCGATGTCGGGGTTCAGCGTCGAGCCGACGTGGTTCACCGACCCCTCGTCACGGGCCTTGGCGAGGACGTCCGCCCCCAGACCGAAGTCGTCGGCCTGGCTGGATGTGCCCGCCGAGCCCGCACCGGACTTGGCGTCGTCACCGCAGGCGGCGAGCGCGCCCGCCAGAACAACCGCCAGGACGAGAGCGGCGGCGCGCCTGCGGTTCGCGACCACGGCCCGTACGGGGAATATGCTCATGGTGCCTCCTGGGACGTAAATGCTCGGGGATGTGTGCGGCGGGAGCCGCGACCATCGCGGCTCGAGGACCTGGGTGACCGCTTGTGACGCAAGCGGCCCGGGATCATGCGACCTTTGTGGATACGCCGCCCTGGCTCTGCGGCCCCGAGGGCTGGGCCGGGGGTCGGTTTTCCCGCAGCAGCCGGACGAACTGGGGCAACACCGTGATCCTGACGAGGGACCCGACGTCGACGAGACCCCGCTGCTGGGCGTGGACGGTGAGCTTCTCCCCGCCCACGTCGACCGTGATCTCCCACTGCTCGCCGAGGAAGGTCACGCTCTCGACCGCGCCGACCAACCCGTCGACGTCGCGCGACCCGTTCGTCGCCGCATCCGGTTCGACGTCGACCTGCAGCGCCACATGCTCCGGCCGGACGAGCACCCGACACGTGTCGTCCGGCGCGACGTCGTCACCGGGCGCGGTGGCACGCAGCCGGCCGATGGTCCCGTGCGCGCCGTGGAGCTCGACCTCACCCGACCCGTCGGTGACGCGCTCGACGCGCCCGTCGAGGAAGTTGGCGGCGCCCATGAAGGAGGCGACGAACTCGCTGCGGGGGCGCTCGTACACGTCCTGCGGGGATCCTTCTGCGACGATCCGTCCGGCGTTCATCACGATGACGCGGTCGGAGAGGGCGCAGGCCTCGACCTGGTCGTGGGTGACATACACGGCGGTCATCTGCAGCTCCTGCTGAAGGCGCCTTAGGTCGAGCCGCATCTGTCTGCGGAGCCCGGCGTCGAGGTTGCTCAGCGGTTCGTCCAGCAGCAGGATCCGCGGCTCGTGCACGATGGCGCGGGCGATGGCCACGCGCTGCTGCTGACCACCGCTGAGGCGCGTGGGCGACCGGTCCGCGAAGTCCTCCATCTGCACGCGGGCCAGCGCGCGCATGACGCGGTCGCGGATCTCACCCTTGGAAACACGCCTGGCCTTCAGCGGATAGCCGACGTTCTGCGCCACCGTCATGTGGGGCCAGAGCGCGTAGCTCTGGAACACCATCCCGAACGGACGTCGGTGCACGGGCGTCCACTGATCGTCGGTGGAGAGGGCCCAGTCGCCGACGCGGATGGAGCCGGAGGTGGGGCGCTCCAGTCCGGCGATCGTTTTCAGCGTCGTGGTCTTGCCGCACCCGCTCGGGCCCAGCAGGCTCACGAACTCGCCGTCGGACACGTCGAAGCTGACGTCGTCCATCGCCGGGGTCGTCGTGCCCGGGTAGAGCTTGGTCAGGTGCGAGATGGACAGGACCCGGCCCGTCGCGCCCGGTGCTTGCGCGGTGGGGGCGGTCAACGATGGCATGGCGCCGTCGGTCGCGTTGCGGGTTGCCGTCTCCATCTAAGCTCCCTCTGACCTGGTGCGCATTGTCTGACCCGGTTGGCCGTCCCGGTCATGCGACCGAGTCGGTAGCTTCCGCTAAAGCTCTCGGCAGGAAGATGCGCCGTCAACGACCGCGTTCCGATGAACGGGACGGGCGGGAGAACGTTCCGGATCCGCCCCCGGCTGGATGCCGTTCAGTGGAACGAGCGCATTGCCGCGAGCGCGGGATGACTCGCATAGTCGCTCGTGCGACGAACGGAGTGAGCACGGTCGTGCTCCGCAGCCCTACGAGCCCGGGAGAGTGCATGAAGGTCTCAGTCGACGGCGTCTCGATCAACTACCACGACGCGGGCACCGGCGAGCCGGTCATCCTGCTGCACGGCTCCGGGCCAGGTGTCTCGGCGGCCGAAAACTGGTCGCGGACGCTCGACGTCCTCGCCGACCGGGGATTCCGGGCGATCGCGCCGGACGTCGTCGGTTTCGGTGACAGCGACCGTCCGGAGGGCTTCCAGTACGACGCCCGTGGCTGGGCGGAGAGCATTCGTGGGTTCATGTCGGCACTCGATCTCGGCTCGGCCCACCTGGTCGGCAACTCGATGGGTGGCCGCATCGCGTTGACCCTCGCCGGAGCGACGCCCCACCTGGTGCGGTCGTTGACGCTCATGGGGGTCCGGGCGCCCTCCGTGCCGCCGGCCGCCGGGCTGGGGAAGGTCCGTGGCTACGAGCCGTCGCTGGAGAACATGCGCTCGCTGCTGACCGACTACTTCGTCGTCGACCCCGCCGTCGTCACCGACGAGGTGGTCACCCGGCGCTACGAGGCGAGCACGCGGCCGGGTGAGCACGAGCACTACCGCCGGATGTTCTCCTATCCGGGAGCGAACGATCTCCCGCTCAGCGACGACGACCTCCGGAGCCTGGCGGTTCGCACCCTCATCGTCCACGGACGCGAGGACAAGGTGATCCCGGTCGACCACACGTACGCCATGGCCGCGCTGATCCCGGACGTGGTGTCGGTGGTCGTCAGCGGGTGCGGACACTGGGTGCAGGTCGAGCAGGCCGACATGTTCGAAAGCCAGCTCACGGCGTTTCTCCGCGGCTATGGGGACGCCGGAGAGAGCGCGCGGGCGCGCCAGAGCGCGGGGACGGTGTAGAATGCGCTTCGGACTACTGCTCACCACGCAGCACCACCCCGGCGAGGACATCCAGGCGATCATGCACGGTCACCTGGAGATGGTCCGGCACGCCCGCGACGGCGGCTGGGACTCCGTGTGGGCCGGTCAGCACTACCTGCAGACGGGGCTCGCCGGCATGCAGCCCGTGCCGCTGCTGGCGCGCTTCGCCGCTGAGGCGCACGGCATGACGCTCGGCACCTGCATCCAGCTCCTGTCCCTGCAGAACCCGGTCGCCGTCGCGGAGGAGACAGCCAACCTGGACGTGCTGAGCGGTGGCCGGTTCGTCTACAGCGCCGGGCTCGGCTACCGGGATGTCGAGTACCAGGCCTTCGGGCTCGATCGATCCGACGGCGTACGCCGCTTCGAGGAAAACCTGTCGGTGGTGAAGCAGCTCTGGTCCGGCGACCCCGTCGACGTGGACCTGCCATGGTGCCGGATCAACCAGGTGCAGCTGACGCTTCCGCCGATCCAGCGTCCGCACCCCCCGGTGTGGATCGCGGCCAACAGCGACGCCGCCGTGCGACGCGCTGCCCGGGTGGGCGACGCGTGGCTGATCAACCCGCACGCGACGCTGCCGACGATCGCGCGGCAGCACGAGCTGTTCCTGCACGCGCGGGAGGAAGCGGGACTCCCGGCGCCGACCACGACACCCATCGTGCGGGAGGCGATCTGCGCGCCCGACTCGGCGACCGCCGCGCGACTGGCCGCCGCACACCTCGGGGAGAAGTACAAGAGCTACACCGGGTGGGGGCAGGACAAGGCGCTGCCGCGAACCGACCGTGACTTCGAAGCGCCGTACGAGGAGCTGGCACGGGGTCGCTTCGTCGTGGGCTCCCCCGCCCAGTGTCTCGACGACCTCGGCCGCATCGTCGAGCGCGTCGGCGCCGACCACCTCATCCTCCGCGTCAACTGGGCCGGCATGACGATGGCGGACTCACTGCGGACCATCGACCTGCTCACCTCGGAGGTGCTTCCGCATCTGCGTACGCCGCGCGACTGACGGCAACGGGAGGCAGGAGTGGAGCGAGGGGTCGTCACGGTCAGCTGAACGAACCGGGCTGACTGCCGTGGCCAATGACGTCGGCCCAGACGGCGGCGGCCACTCTCTCCATCTGGGGTAGGTGCTCGCTGACCGAGACCTGTGAGGGTCTGCCGCAGAGGGAGAAGGCGGCCACGGCGCGGCCGGAGCCTCTGAGCGGGACCGAAATGCAGGAGACGCCGGCGTAGGCCTCCTCACGATCCTGCGCATATCCGGCCTGCCGCGCCTGAGCCAGTTCACGCAGGAGCGCATTCGGACTCGCCATCGTGTTCCGCGTGAATGCCGTCAGGGTCACGGACATGAGTCGCTCGACGTCCGCCGCGGAACCGAAGGCCAGCAGGGCCTTCCCCAGCGCCGTGCAATACGCCGGCATTCGCCCGCCCTGCCTCGTCGGCAGTTGGAACCCGCGAACGAGGATCCGCTCGAGGTAAACGACATTTGTTTCGTGTAGCACACCGAGCTGAACCGCGAGTCCGGTGCGCGCGCTGAGCGCGTGCAAATGCGGCATCGCGCAGTCGCGCAGAATCTTGTAGCGATCGGCCAGGCCACCGATTTCGAACAGCCGGATGCCGATCCGGTAACCGTTCGGATCCCTCTCCAGCCAACCCAGCAGCACCAACTGCTCCGCGAGCCGATGCACCGTCGACTTCGGCATCGCGGACTCGCTCACGAGCTCGGCCAACGTCATCACGGGCCGGTCACTGCCGAAGGAGCTGAGCAGCTGCGCGGCTCGCACCAGAACGGACCGTTCATTGGGCCGCTCGTCGACGCCCCCCGGCGAGCTACTCAGTCCTCTCCCGTTGCAGACTCGCGACGGCGGGATCGGCGTTTCGGTTTGTGCCAGTGAATGAGACATCGGAACGCGCTCCTAGCGATCTGCTGGCCACCTTTGGGATCCGGCACCTCGTGCGCACAACTCTGTCGGTAATTTCGGGATGACGACCCGATCCAGCAGCTACTGGTGAGCCTCAGGCTAGGGGCGTCCACAAAGATCGTCAAGGTTTCGCGGAGGTTACAAGCGGTGGGCCGTCCCATTGAGTGGAACGGGGCCCGCGCCGCGGCTCACGAGCACGACCAACGCTTCGGAGCAGGCATGCGACCGCCAAACCGGCCACAATGAGGAGCGCGGCGGAGAGGGGCTCCCGGCAGCAGCGGGATCCATCGATCAATGGGCCGGGAACGCCGAAGCGTCGGGTGGTCGATATCGGGCGGGCGGCGCAAGACAACGCCGCGCGCTATCGGCAAGCAATTGAGGGAATTGGATTCTGAGACGTCCTGGTCAATACGTGGAAGCGACGACGGTCTTATCGGGGAGGCCGGGGACGTGGCTCGTTCCCGTGACGCTCCGACTCTCCGATCTCGTCGGGCAAACGACGGTTGCGCCGGCGATGCCGCGTACCAGTGCGTCTTCGAGGAGATCTTGCGGGCGCAGCCGGAACTGCGCGGCGAGCGCCGGCGCGTCGGTTTCGGCGCGCTTGAGGATCGCGGCTGCGGCGTGCGGCGCGATCACCGAGAAATAACCGTCCGGGGTGATCCACAGCCGGTCGGGAGAGGCGAGCGCGAGCGCTCCGCCCGACCCGCCCTCTCCGATCACGAGAGTCGTCACCGGCACCCGGGCACCGGCGATCGCGGCGAAGAGCCCGGCGATCGCGGGACCGACACCCGCCCGCTCGGCCGACTCGTCGTTCGCCGCTCCGGGCGTGTCGATGAGGGTGAGCACCGGAATGCCGAGCCGGTCGGCGAGGTGGACGAGCCGGGTCGCGGTGCGGAACCCGGCAGGCGTGTTGGCCGTTCCGGTTTGCGCCGCGTACGCCACCGTGCGGCCGTCGCGGCGACCGATGCCGCACAGCATTCCGGTGTCCACGCCACCGGCACGGTCACCGCTGATCGCCACCCGTACGTCGAAGTAGTCGTCGAGGTAGGCACGCGCGCGTGGCCGGTCCGCGTCGCGTGCACGCCGCACCGCCGACCAGCCGTCCGGGGGCAGATCGGTGCGGCCCAGCGCGCGCGGGACCGGGGCCGGAACGCCGCCGGCACGGCGCCGGCCGGCCGCCGGAGCGAGCAGGTCGACCAGATCGGTCACGACGCCACGCGCATCCGCGGGACTCACCAACAGGTCGACCTGCCCCGTACCGTACTTGCCCTCGGCTCGGAAATCATCGGTGTCGTGGAGGTCGCCGCGCACCCGCCGTCCGGCGAAGGCCACCGTGGCGCCCTGGAGCGCGACGACGACGTCGGCGCCGGCGCCGAGCGACGCCCACAGTCCCCCGGCGGTGGGGTTGCGAAGCACGGCGACATGCGGGACGCCGATCTCGGCGTTGCGCGCGCACTCCGCGGCGATGCGCTGCAGTTGCCGCAGCGAACGCATTCCCTCCTGCATCCGGCTGCCGCCCGTGGCGATCAGCGACACGACCGGGCAGTGCCGACGGCGGGCCTCGGCGAGCGCCTGGCAGATCAGTGCGCCGGCACGCTCACCGACCGACCCGCCGATGTAGCGGAAGTCGAACGAGATGACGACGACGGCGTGCGCGCCGATGCGCGCGGTGCCACAGAGCACGGATTCGTCCTCGCCGCTGTCTGTGCGCGCCCGAGCGCGGTCGCGCGCGTAGCCCGGCCAGTCCAGTGGGCCATCGCCGTCGTCGGCGGCGTCAGCAACCGCTGGTAGGGGTTCGAATCCGGCGGCGACCAGGGAGATCGCGGCGCGCGCCCCGAAAGGGTGGTCGGCCGGCCCACTAGCCACCGCGTACCTCGTCGCCCGCCTCCGGCCGGCGCAGCGCCCGCTTCATCACCTTGCCCATGTCGTTTCGGGGCAGCCGATCCAGGTAGTGGAACTCGCGCGGCCGCTTGTGCGGCGTCAGCTGGCGCGCGACGCGCTCGGCCAGCTCGTCCGGTTCGGGCCGACGCCCCTCCGCCGGCACGATCCAGGCCACCACCCGCTCGCCCAGGTCGGGATCCGGTGCGCCGGTCACCGCGGCCTCAGCGACGCCGGGATGCTCGAGCAGCACGTTTTCGATCTCACCCGCCCCGATCTTGAAACCGCCGCTCTTGATGAGATCGGTGGCGCGCCGCCCGACGATGCGCAGGTAGCCGTCGGCAGCCCTGGTCGCCAGGTCTCCGGTGTGGAACCAGCCGTCCCGCATCACCTCGGCCGTCGCGTCGGGCCGGTTGAGGTAACCCAGGAACAGGTTCGGCCCACGGACCGCGATCTCACCGATGGTCTCGTCGTCGCTCGCGAGGATGGCCTGCCCGTCGTCGTCGACCAGCTTGATCTCGACGCCGTCCAGCGGCAGCCCGACCGTCCCGGCCCGGCGCTCCCCGTCGGCGCGCACCGCGCAGTTCATCACGGTCTCCGTCAGGCCGTATCGCTCGACCACGCGCTGACCGGTCGCTTTCGCGATGCGCTCGTGGTCGACCTCGGCCAACGCGGCCGAGCCGGACACCAGCAGGCGGGCGCCGGCGAGCGCCTGGGCGATCGCCGGGTCGGCCGTCGCCTCCTCGGCCAGCCGGTGGTACATGGTGGGTACGCCGAACAGGACGGTGGCCCGGCCGCGCAGCGCCTGGGCGACCGCGGCCGCCGAGAGCCGGCCGAGGTGATACACCGTGCCGCCGCGCCGCAGCGGACCGAGGACGCCGAGGATCAACCCGTGTACGTGGAAGAGCGGCAACGCGTGCGCCACGACGTCGTCCCCGGTCCATTTCCATGCCTGCGCCAGCGCGTCGAGGTTGGTGGCGATGGCCCGCCGGGGCAGGACCACTCCCTTGGGCGGCCCGGTCGTGCCCGAGGTGTAGACGATGACCGCGGGGCTTTCCGGAGCTGGCTCGGCGATCGGCGTCGCCGCGCCGGGAACGTCGCGCACCGACGGGTCCACAAGGAAACCCGGACGCTCCCGCACCGCCGCCGGGAGATCGTCGCCGGCCCCGTGCAACACCAGGTCCGGGTCCGCGTCGGCCAGGATGTGCAGCAACTCCCGCTCGCCCGCGCGTGGATTCAGCGGCACGACCGGGACGCCGGCGAGGAGCGCCCCCACCACACCGACGACGGTCTCCAGCGTGGATGTCGCCCAGACCGCGACCCGCTCGGCCGACGACACGCGGGTCGACACGGCCTGCGCCGCAGCCGCCAACTCGCGGTAGGACAGCTCGCGGTCGCCGAAGAGCACGGCCGGGCGGTCGCCCAATTCCGCCAGGGCCGGCAGCAGGTAAGGAGGGCTATCGCTCACCGGGTCGCCTCCACGGTTGATCAGCCGACGCGCCGGGCGCGGAGCGGTTGGCGGGAATCACCGGACGCTCCTGGCTGGGGACGAGTGGCATAATGGACTACTGGACTAGCCACTTTGCCGTCTACGATCGTGGGGTGTCAAGAGCTCACGCGCGGTGGCTCGCCCGATCAGTACGCTGAGAGGCCACGGTCGAAGCGGAGGTTGCGTGTCCGAGGTGCTGCGACCGGTCAGCCGGCAGAGGCTCTACGAGCAGGTCGTGGAGCAGCTGCGGCAATACGTGACGGAGCAGGGGCTGGGGGCCGGCAACCGTCTGCCGCCGGAGCGTGAGTTGGCCGCGCGCCTGGGCGTCAGCCGCGTGTCGATCAAGCAGGCGATCGTCGTGCTCGAGGTGCAAGGGCTGGTCGACGTGCGCCACGGGGGCGGGACCTACCTGCGCGGCAACGGTCTGCAGGTCGAGCCGGTGGAGACCTTGGTGGACCGCAAGCGCCGGTTGCCCGATGTGCTGGAAGCGAGGGAGGCGCTCGAGACCAAGCTGGCCGAACTCGCGGCGCGGCGGCGCACCGCGGACGATCTGGCGGAGATCGACGCGGCGCTGTCGGAGATGCGCCAGCAGATCGATGCGGGCAAGCTCGGTCTCGATGGCGACCGGCGGTTTCACGCCGCGGTGACGGCCGCGGCGCGCAGTTCCCTGCTCGCGCAGTTCATGCGATCCATCGCGGAGCAGATCGCCGAAAGCCGGCAGGAGTCGCTGCGGCAGTCGGGCCGCCCGCTGCGCTCGCTCGCCCAGCATCAACGCATCGCCGACGCCATCCGCGAGGGCGACCCGCGCGCCGCCGCCACCGCCATGCGCCGGCACGTGCGCACGGTCAGTCGCGTTCGCCTCCTCGGATGGGAGCCCTGACCCACCCCGTCACTCGCGTGATGAGCAGGGCTCCATCGACCGTGCTAGGCGTCGGCCTTGGCCGTGCGCCGGGCGCCGACGCGCGGCTTCTTCGCCGCGCCGCTGGACTTCGCTCCGCCGGCGGCTTCGTCGCGCCGGCGGCCTTCGCTGCGCCGGTGCCCTTCGCCGCCCGCGACGTCGCCGCTGCCGCGCCGGTCGCCCCGGGCTCGAGCCCGAGCACGGGGCGCAGGAACTGCCCGGTGTGGCTCTCCGCCACCCCGCGAGCTCTTCAGGCGTGCCGGTGGCGATGACCGTGCCGCCCTTGTGGCCGCCCTCCGGCCCCATGTCGATGAGCCAGTCGGCCGTCTTGATCACGTCGAGGTTGTGCTCGATGGTGATGACCGTGTTGCCCTTGTCGACCAGCGTTTCGAGGACCTTGAGCAGCTTGCGGATGTCTTCGAAGTGCAGACCGGTGGTCGGCTCGTCGAGCACGTAGACCGTGCGGCCGGTGGAGCGTTTCTGCAGCTCGAAGGCGAGCTTGACCCGCTGCGCCTCGCCGCCGGAGAGCGTCGGCGCCGGCTGGCCCAGCCGCACGTAGCCCAGGCCGACGTCAACCAGCGTCTTGAGGTGCCGGTGGATCGCCGGGATCGCCTCGAAGAACTCCGCCCCCTCCTCGATCGGCATGTTGAGCACGTCCGGCCGGCCCACGCGTTGTGTGCACGGTCGATGTTCGTGCACTCGATCTGCATGGCAGCAGGTCGCACGGTCAGGGCGGAAGCCGCCGAGGCGCTGGTGGCCGCAGCGGCGCGGGGCGCCGGATCGGCGCCGCCCCGGCCCAGCGCGTACGCGGCGATTGCGATGGCGATGACGGCGATGACGGCGCCGATCGCCAGAGGCAAGGTGCGGCGGGGGTTGGAGGTGGGCGAGCCGGGGGGAGGCGGGGGGAGGGCAGTCATGCGCGGGACCCTAGTACTCCAGCCGCACTTTCAGGTTCGGAGTCTGCGCTGGTAGTGGCTGGTTCGGGCGCGGTATTGGTGCCGGCGCCGCCACCAGGACCACTGCCAGATATGATCTTGGTGCCGGCTCGTGGTGATCAGATGTGCCAGGAGACGTCGGACCTCGCCGAGGGTGAGGGGGATGAGCTTGTCCCCTTCGGGGTCGCTGCCCCTTTTGAGGCCGCGGCGGTGACGGCGAGGAACGCGTGCGCCCACATGGCCAGAGTGATGTGGCGGTACCAGGCGTCGTAGCGGCGTACCTGGTAGTCGTCGAGGCCGACCTCGTTCTTCGCGGTTTGGAAGCATTCTTCGATCGCCGACCTGGTGCCGGCGACGCGGATGAGTTCCTCATCGGTGGTGTCGGCGGGGCCGTAGCACAGGTAGTAGGCCAATTCGGTGGGGTCGGTGATGCTGCGGCGGATCAGCAGCCAGCGGCGGTAGCCGTGCTCGGCGGTGCCGGTGTCGGGCAGAGACGCCACGGCCCAGTCGTAGAGGCGGGGGCCTTTGACGCCGTCGCCGCAGCTGCGGCGCTTCCAGGCCGGATCCGGGGCGCGGGCGGCGAGGGTGTCGGCGCGGGAGCTGCCGGTCTCGGTGGGGATCCTCTGGTTGCAGGCGACGGCGAGGACGTAGCCGACGTGGCGTCGTTGCAGCGCGGCGCGGAACTTGCTGTCCTTGCCGTAGGCCTCGTCGGCGGTGACCCACTTGGCTGGCAGCCCGGCGTCCAGCGCCCGGGTCAGCATGGTCAGGCCCTGCGCGGGTTTGGTCGCGAACGTCACCTGCTCGCCGATCCCGGCTTCGCTGCGCCGTGCTGGATCGTTGCACCAGCGTTGCGGCAGGTAGAGTTCCCGGTCGATCAGGGCGCGTCCTTTGCTGCTGGCGTAGGCGAGGAACATCCCGAGCTGGCAGTTCTCGATCCGTCCGGCGGTGCCGGAGTACTGCCGTTGCACACCGGCGGACTTGACACCTTTCTTCAGGAAGCCGGTCTCGTCGACGATCAGGACACCGTCGGCCTCGCCAAGGTGCTCACCGACGTAGTCGCGCAGATCATCGCGGACCGCGTCGGCATCCCACCGGAAGTTGTTGAGCAGCCGTTGAATCCCGTCGGGAGTGGTGTCGCCGGCGGCCTCGGCGATGGTCCAGCTGTTCTTGCCCGCCAGCGGCGACAGCAGTCCGAGTAGGTAACCCCTGGCTCGGCGGCGCGGTTCCACGCGTCCGAACCGGCGCGCGATGCGCGCCATCACGTCGTCCAGGCCCGCTACCCAGCCCGCTACAAGATCCACAGACACGAGTCCGGAAGTCTAAATAGTACGATCGACGTCGTGACGGCGCCGGCACCAATACCGCGCCCGAACCAGCCACTACCAGCGCAGACTCCGAACCTGAAAGTGCGGCTGGAGTACTAGTGCCAACGCCGTTCAGTTAGGTCGGTGGTCGGCGTGTCAAGGCGTGTCTGAGACGTAAAGCAGCGGAGCTCCGGTATAGAGGGTGGTCACTCTAAGACGCCCTGACACCTGGAGCTCCGCTGGCAGATCAGATTGCCATATCCCGGTCGGTGACGGTAGCCGCAGGGGTGTTCGCGCCGGGTCATCTGGGCGAGCTGACCCGGCTGGTGCCGTTCGAGATGGTCGATGATGTTCTGGTCGCGACCGGGCGTACACAGTCGCGGGTCCGGCTGTTGCCGGCGCGGGTCGTGGTGTATCTGCTGCTCGCGGGATGCCTGTTCGCCGAACTCGGCTACCGGCAGGTGTGGTCGAAACTCACCAGCGGCCTGCGCGGCCTGCCGATCGCCTCGCCCAGCGGCAGCGCGTTACGTCAGGCCCGGCAACGCCTCGGCCCGCGACCGGTGCGCGCGTTGTTCGACCTGTTACGCGGCCCTGCCGCTACGAGCGCCAGGCAGGTGCGCTGGCGAGGTCTGCTGCTGACGGTGATCGACGGCACCACCCTGGTCGTCGCGGACTCGCCGGCGAACACCGGCCGATACACCAAGCATCGCTGCGCCAACGGTAGTTCCGGGTACCCCCAGCTGCGGTTGAGCGCCTTGCTGACCTGCGGCACCCGCTCGGTGATCGATGCCGTGTTCGACCCCGTCACCGTCGGTGAACTCGACCAGGCCCGGACGCTGACCCGTAGCCTGCAGCCAGGAATGCTGCTGCTGGCCGACCGCAACTACGCCGCCGCCGACCTGCTGACCACCATCGCCGCGACCGGCGCGCATCTGCTGATCCGCAGCAAAGCCAACCGTCGTCTGGCGATGATCGCTCGCCTGCCCGACGGATCCTGGCTGTCCAAGATCGGCGCCCTCACGGTCCGGGTCGTCGAAGCCCGGATCAGTATCACCACCACCGCGGGCACCCACACCGGCGACTACCGGCTGATCACCACCCTGCTCGACCCACACACTCATCCCGCCGCCGAGTTGATCCGGATCTACCACGAACGCTGGGAGATCGAGACCGCCTACCTCGAACTGAAATCCTCGATCCTCGCCGGACGTGTGTTACGCGCCCGCACCCCCGACGGCATCGACCAGGAAATCCACGCCCTGCTCATCGTCTACCAGCTCTTACGCACCGCCATGGCCGACGCCACCGACAGCCAGCCCGGCCTCGACCCCGACCGGGCCAGCTTCACCACCGCCCTGAACACCGCCCGTGACCAGATCGTGCACGCCGCCGGCGTCATCGCCGAGACCGTCATCGACCTGGTCGGCGTCATCGGCGCTCAGATCCTGGCCAACCTGCTACCCGAACGCCGCCTGCGCACCAAGACCCGCATGATCAAACGCTCGAACTCCAAATACCAAGCCCGCGGCCCGAACATCGACCGACACAGCTACAAAGCCACCACCAGCATCGACATCATCAGCCCCGACCCTTGACACGCCGACCACCGCCCTAACTGAACGGCGTTGGTACTAGGCCGTGTCTCCCGGATCATGGCTTGGGGCGGTCCGGTTTCGCGCGTAGCCAGATGAGGATGTCGGCGATCTGCACGGTGGCTCGGTAGCGGCAGGCGAGCTTGTCGTACCTGGTGGCCACGGCGCGGAACTGCTTGCGCCGGTTCATCAGCCGTTCGATGGTGTTGCGCTGCCGGTAGCGGTGCGGGCGGAAGGTGGGCGGGCGGCCACCACGTGATCCTCTCCGGGCCCGGTTGGCCTTCTGATCGTCCTTCTCTGGGATGTCGTGCGGGATGCGCCGGGCCCCCAGCGAACGGCGGTTGCCGCGCGAGCTGTAGGCCTTGTCCGCGGAGAGGGAATCGAGGCGTTTGCGTGGGCGGCCGATCCCGGCGGGGCGGGCCACGGCCACGTCGTCGAGCAGTCGCACCAACTGGCGGGTGTCGTGGTCCTGGCCCGGGGTCAGGTGGCTGGTCAGGTTCCGGCCCCGACCGTCCCCGATCGTGTGGATCTTCGTGGTCCACCCGCCGCGCGACTTGCCGAGTCCTTCCCGTCGCGCTGCGTCACTGCTGCTCAGCCCCCTTTACGCGCGCCGGCGGCATGCTGGTGGGCACGCACGATCGTGGAATCGGCGTTGCCGTGCCAGTCCAGATCCCCCGCGGCGTCCGCGTCAGCCTGCAGCATCGCCTCGATCCGCGCCCAGGTCCCGTCCTCCTGCCAGCGGGTGAACCGCTTGTACAGCGTCTTCCACGGCCCATACCGTGCCGGGACGTCCCGCCACGGCACCCCGGTCCGCACCCGGAACACGATCCCGTTGATCACCTGCCGGTGATCACGCCACCGCCCACCACGCTGCGGAGTCATCGCCGGCAGCAACGGCGCGATCCGCGCATACTCGACCTCAGTCAGCTCAAACCGCCCACTCACGACAGACGTGGATAGCCGAATCTGCACCCAAGATCCAGGAGACACGCCCTAGTGCTCGATGTTCAGCAGGTGCGTCGTCTGTCGCATCTCTGACGCGCGGCCAAGCCCGCAGCCTCGCCTACCAGATGCGGCTCCTACTCGACCGCTCTCGGCCGTCAGTAGCCACACCGGCGCAGGTCGCCGTGGTGTCTTCGTGAAGACCGTCACCGAGTTCGTCGCGTACCGCCGCCGCGTGCTGGTCGATCGTCGCCATCAGTCCGGGATCGCGTCTCGAGCCGAGGCGCCGGCCCTGCGGTTCAGTGCGGGTTGCCGCCTGGCGTGAGCTGGCTCGCCGCAGGTGCTCCCGGCGCGTCAGGGCCGGGAGAAGGCCACGGTGACGGCTCCGATACCGGTGATGTCGGCGGTGAAGGTTGAGTCTGGCTCGACGGTGACCATGGGTCCGAGCGCGCCGGACAGGATGATGTCGCCGGCGCGTAGCGGTGCGCCGTAGGCGCGAGCGGTGTTGGCCAGCCAGGCGACAGCGGTCAGCGGGCTGCCCAGGCAGTCGGCGCCGGTGCCGGTCGTGGCTGGCTGTCCGTCCTTGTCCATCGTCATCGACGCTGCGGCAAGATCGAGGCCATCGAGGGAGACGTGCTGATCGCCGAGTACGAACAGGCCCGAGGACGCGTTGTCGGCGATCGTGTCGACGATGCTGATGTCCCATCCGTCGATTCGGCTGTCCACGATCTCCAGCGCGGCGACGACGTATCCGGTGGCGGCGGCCACGTCGGCGTCGGTGATCGATTCCGAGTCGAGATCGGCGTCGAGGACGAACGCAATCTCGGCTTCGATCTTCGGCTGGAGCAGACGGGTGATGTCCACCGCTTGGTCCTGCGGGCAGGCCATGTCGTCCAGGAGCACCCCGAAGTCAGGCTGGTCGACGCCGAGTTGGGCCTGCACTTTCGGGTTGGTCAGCCCGATCTTGCGGCCGACGTTACGGGCTCCGGCGGCGGTGCGGCGGGCGATGAGCGCACTCTGCACGGCGTACGCGGTTTCGACGTCACCGACCGGCAGCACGTCCCGGACGGGCTCGCAGGGCCGACGCTCGATGGCGGCGGTTGCGAGCCGGGTGATGGCAGTGTCGACGGCGCTCATGAGACGGACTCCAAGAGGTTCAGGATGCTGCGGGAGTGGGCTTGCGGCGCGGTCGGCCGTCAGCGGCCATCTCGTCGTAGGTCGAGTGCCACGTCGACGATCATGTCCTCCTGGCCACCGACCATCTTCCGGCGGCCGACCTCGACGAGGATGCTGCGCGTATCGAGACCGTACTCGGCGGCGGCGGCTTCCGCGTGGCGAAGGAAGCTGGAGTAGACGCCGGCATAGCCCAGTGTCAGCGTTTCGCGGTCCACCCGTACCGGGCGGTCCTGCAGCGGACGGACGATTTCGTCAGCCGCGTCCATGAGCGCGAAGAGGTGGCAGTTGTGTTCCCAGCCCTGCAGGTCCGCGACGGCGATGAAGGCTTCGATCGGGCAGTTACCCGCCCCCGCCCCCTGGCCTGCGAGCGAGGCGTCGACGCGGAACACTCCCTCTTCGACGGCGACGACGGAGTTGGCCACGCCGAGGCCCAGGTTGTGGTGGGCATGGATACCGATCTGGGTACCTGGGTCGAGCACGTCACGGTAGACGCGTACGCGTTCGCGGACACCATCCATGGTCAGCCGACCGCCGGAGTCGGTCACGTAGACGCAGTGGGCGCCTGCCGCCTCCATGATTTTGGCCTGTGCCGCGAGCACCTCGGGCGGCGCCATGTGCGACATCATCAGGAAGCCGGATACGTCCATGCCCAGTTCCCGCGCCGCGGCGATGTGCTGGTTGGCGATGTCGGCCTCGGTGCAGTGGGTGGCGATCCGGATCGAACGGACGCCGTAGTCCCAGGCCTTCTTCAACTCGTGAACGGTGCCGATGCCCGGAAGGAGAAGACCGGTGAGAGTGGCGTGCTCCACCACCTCGGCAGCGGCCTCGATCCACTCCCAGTCGGTGTGCGCACCGGGGCCGTAGTTGAGGCTGCTGCCGGCGAGGCCGTCCCCGTGCGAGATCTCGATCGCGGCGACGCCTGCGGCGTCGAGCGCGGCAGCGATTGTGCGAACGTGGTCAAGGGTGTACCGATGCCGAATGGCGTGCATGCCATCGCGAAGCGTGACGTCCTGGATGTATACGCGCGCGCTCATCGGGCGGCCACCGCCGCTCCCAGACGCTCGCCGACCTGCCGGGCGGCCGAGGTCATGATATCGAGATTGCCCGCGTACGGCGGCAGGTAGTGCCCTGCCCCTTCGACCTCGAGGAACACGCTCACGACCCAGCGCTCCCCTCGGGGCGCTTCCGGGATGAGATCGGATTCCGGACTCCGCGCGGTGATTCTGCGGAACTGGACATCCTGCTTGAGTCGATACCCGGGAACATATGCCTTGACCTTCTCCTCCATGGCGAGGACCGCCGACGTAACCGCGTCGCGGTCGCAGTCGTCGACAATGCAGAAGACGGTGTCTCGCATGATCAGCGGTGGTTCGGCTGGATTCAGCACGATGATCGCTTTGCCCCGCCGTACCCCGGCCACCTGCTCGATCGCCCGCGACGTGGTCTCCGTGAATTCGTCGATGTTCGCCCGGGTCCCAGGCCCGGCCGACCTCGACGAGATCGAGGCGACGATCTCGGCGTAACGTGTCGTGGCCACCGAGGCGATCGCCGCGACGATCGGGATGGTCGCCTGGCCGCCGCAGGTCACCATGTTCACGTTCCGTTGGCCGAGGTGCTCGTCCAGGTTGACCGGCGGAACCACGTACGGGCCGACTGCCGCCGGGGTCAGGTCGACGATCTTGATGTCGGTGTCACGCAGCGCAGCGTCGTTGGCCAGATGAGCCGCGGCGGAGGTCGCGTCGAAGGCCACTCGAATGTCGCCGAAATCGGGATGGTCGAGCAGGCCACGTACTCCGGTCGTGACGACCGGCACGCCGAGCCGAGCGGCCCGCGCCAGGCCGTCAGATTTCGGGTCGATGCCTACGAAGGCGCCGACCTCCAGCGTTTCCGACAGCCGCAAAATCTTGATCATCAGATCGGTGCCGATGTTTCCGGAGCCGATGATGGCGACCTTTACCTTGGACATGTCTCTACTCCTGCGACGCGAGCCGTCATGACGCCGAAGCCCGCGATGAACTCCGGGATGGGTCGGTAGAACCGGTCGATGACCTCGTACGGTCCGCTCGCCGCCAGGGCGTTGAAGGCTGCGACCCACGTTCGTACCTCGTGGGCGGAGTTTCCCGCCTCGGCGGCCATCTCGGCCGGCTGGTAACCGTCGATCTTCTCCAGCTGACCGGAGGCCAGCAGGTCCATGAACGCCTCGTCCCACGACGGATTGAGGTCCATGATGTCGGCCTCTCCCGCAGCGAACCGCTTCGCCGCGTCGATGACCCGCTGCTCACGCGCCCTACGCGCTTCGTTCGTCGGCTCGGTAAGGCTCAGCAGCATCTCCCGCTGCGCGGGGTTGGCGGTGGCCCACTGCGGCACCGGCGGGTCATGCGACAGGCCGCCCGACCCGATCACTAACACCCGTTCGTCAAGGCCCCGTACGAAGTCGCCGACCGCAGCGCCCATCTGCCCGATTCGACGCATCGAGGTGAACGGACGCGCCACGCCGTTGACGAAGACCGGGACGACCCTTTTCGCGGTGATGCCGCCGAACAGGACCTCCAGCGGCTGCACCGCCCCGTGGTCGACGCGCATGCGGCGCGAAATCGCCATGTCTATGTCATGGCCCATCACGTGCGCAGCGAGCCGCTCCGCCACGTCCGTCGCGACGTCGAGCGTGGCCAGTTGGGTGCCGTAGTCGCCGACGGACTCCGCCTCGTATCCGACGCAGAACGGGGGCATGAGCTCGTAGAAGAAGCCGTTGTAGTGGTCCGGGGCGAACGACACGACGAGCGTCGGGTCGTAGTCGGCGACGAACTCCCGGACGCGCCCGAAGGCATCGTCCACCGCAGCTCTGACCTCGGCGGGCGGCTCCGCGAAGCGCAGCAACGGGCTGTGCGACATGCACACCAGCGCAACCGGCATGACGAACTCCAATTCTCATCGATCGGCCACCGGGGCCGCCGGCGTGAGGGGCGCCGGCTCCCAGCGGCTGTGATGCTCAGCGGCCGAGCAGGAAGTCCAGATGGACGCGGTTGAACTCCTCGGTCTGCTCGTACTGCGGCCAGTGGCCGGCGTTCTCGATGACGACGAGCCGACCGTTGGGGATCAGATCGGCGATGCGGCGACCTTCGTCGACCGGGCCTGACGGGTCCCTCGTCGTCCAGATGACGAGCGCCTCCGCCTTGATCGCGCGCAGGTCGTCGTCGGTCAGCATGTTCCGTTTGCGGGTCTCCAGGTCCTGCAGCGCCATGTTGGCCTCGCAGGCCCCTTTCCAGTCCGGCTGCTGGAAGATCATCTGCCGGGTCCGAATGAGGTCGTCGGTCACCATCGACGGGTCGGCCATCAGCCACTCCAGCCGCGCCTTCACTCGCTCCCAGCTCGGGTCCACTGCCGCCTGCATCGAGAGCGTGTAGAGCCGCTCCATGACCTTCGGGTTCGCCATAGTGCCGCCCATCGTGTTGAGCGCGATCCGCTCCACCCGGTCGGGGTACAGCTGCGCGAACCGGGCGCTGACCCATCCACCCAGCGACTCACCGCTGAGGTACGCGGTGTCGGCGCCGAGCACGTCCAGGACGTGGTTGACCTGGTCGATGTAGTGCGGGATCTCGAGCGGGTGCTTGGGGTGCGTCGAGTAGCCGTGCCCGATGAAGTCGATGGCGTAGGTGTTGAAGTGCTCGCCGTGGGCGGCAAGGTTGCGCACGTACGCCTCGGCGTGCCCGGTGATGCCGTGCATCATCAGCAGCAACGGCTTCGACTCGTCGCCGGCGTGCAGATACCGTGTCCGGTACGGGCCGGCCTGCAGGAAGCCCTGGCTGAACTCCACCTGGTTGAGGTCCGCCCACACACTGGTGTACGGACGCTCCGCAGTCTGCTGCTCGGTCACTTCACGGTCTCCTCTTCGATGGTGAGAGCCTTCACCGGGCACTGGCGGGCACCGCGGCGCGCTGCCGCCTGGTGCTCCGGGCTCGGGTTGGGCTCGAGGACCTTGACGAACGACCCCTCCAGGTCGTAGACGTCGGGCGCGGCGGCGACGCAGTTGGCGTACGCCAGGCACTTGCCCAGGTCGGCCTTGATGTGCATTGCGGGTCACTCCAGTTCGGACGGATGCCGGGTGGGTAGTCGTCGGGCTCGGTCACGCTGACTTTCAGCTGGCCAACGGCAGGTTGGTCTCGAGTTCGCGCAGCGCCGCGTCGGTGATGTGCGCCTCGCCGACGAGGTTCCGCCGAATCCTGACCAGACACTCGACGGCGTTGAAGCCGACCAGGGCAGTGACGCTCTCGCCCCTGCGGTACGCGTACAGCCGCCGATTGTGGTCGGAGGAGCTCCAGACCTCGCTCACCTCGTCCGTGCCGAGCGGCGAACCGACGATCTCCAGGCGGGCGCCGAACTGGTCGGACCACACGTACGGGACCGCCCGGAAGGGGCGAGCCGAGGTTCGGCCGGCGAGCAGGCCGGCGGCGGCCACCTCGCCCTGGGCCGCCGCGTTGGTCCAGTGCTCGATGCGCCGCTGCAGCGACCCGTTCGTGTCCTCGATCCTCGCGACGTCGCCGGCTGCCACGACGTGGTCGGTGACAAAGAGCTTCTCGTCGCAGACCAGACCATCCTCGATCCGCAGGCCGGACGATTCGAGCCACTCGACGTTGGGCTGAGCGCCGACCGATACCAGGACGTGGTCGAAGGACAGCCGCGAGCCGTCCATGAGGTGGATCTCGACAGCGCCGTCCCTGCCGTCCCCGATCCTGATGTCCTTGACCGCTGCCTCGGAATGCAGCTCCACCTGGTGACTGCGCTGCATGTCGGCAAGCTGTCGGCCGACGAGGTCACCGAGCACCCTGGACATCGGCAGCGGGTCGCGCTCGAGCACGGTGACAGCGGCCCCGAGCACG
Organism: Micromonospora inositola; assembly: GCF_900090285.1. NCBI lineage: Bacteria > Bacillati > Actinomycetota > Actinomycetes > Micromonosporales > Micromonosporaceae > Micromonospora > Micromonospora inositola. The sequence goes on from NZ_LT607754.1 coordinate 6,647,399, forward strand.
GCCGCTGTGGAGGCCACCTCACAGCCGATGAAGCCGCCGCCGACGATACCGAGGCGCACACCCGGACCGAGCACGGCGCGAAGCCGCGCGGCGTCCGCCGCGGTGCGCAGGACGTGGATGTGACGGTCGAGCGGTTCGGACAGGCCGGGCAGGAGACGCGGCCGCGCCCCCGTGGCCACGATGCACCCGTCGAACGGGATGGACTCGCCACCGGCGACGTGGAGAATCCGGCCAGCCGCATCAAGGCCGATCGCGCGGCAACCGAGCCGAACGTCGATGTCCAGTCCGCGCAGCTCGTCTTCGGTCAGGAGGCTGATCTCGTCACGCGTGAACTGCCCCTGCAGGTACTGCTTGGACAGGGGTGGGCGGTCGTACGCGCACTCCTGCTCATCACTGAGCAGGACGACCGCGCCGTCGAACCCGTCCGAGCGCAGCTGCTCCGCCGCGCGCGTGCCGGCCAACGACGCGCCGACGATCACGACGTTCTGCATGTTCTCCCCTTCGAGGCGCAGATCTGGGGTGGTGTCGCTCGCACGGTCGGCTCACCACTCGTACGGCAGCAGGCCGACCGGGACGACCGCGCCCGAGAGCATCGGGTCCTCGGCGACGCGCACGACAGAAGACGCCACCTCGGCCGGCTTCAGAACGAGCTGGGTGACGTTCCTGGGTGACCTGCCTCCGGACGACGAAGGACGGCGCACCTGCTGAAGCATGGGCGTATCCGTCGTGCCCGGCAAGACCGCGTTGACCCGGATGCCATGCTCGGCAAGCTCCAGCGCGGCGACCTTCGTCAACGTGACCAGGCCGGCCTTGGACGCGCCATACGCGGCCAGGTGCCGCTTCCCGTACGCCGCAGCCGAGCAGACGTTCACGATCGACCCACCGGCGTCCATCGCCGAGGCGGCAGCCTGAAGCAGCACGAACGCCGCGGTCAGATTGACGTCGACAGCGGCCCGGAAGCCCTCGACGGTCTGGTCCAGGACGGGAGCTTCCGGACGGATGGCGGCACAGTTGACGAGCAACCGCAGATCGGGCGTTGACGACACAAGTTCGCGGCACCGCCCCTCGTCGCGAGCATCAGCCTCCACCGGCAGAAACCGGGGATCGTCATGCTTTCTGTCGAAATGCAGGTCGATCGCTGTTACGGCGTAGCCGCGCTCGAGCAGGCTCGCGACGACGGCGGCGCCGATGCCGGCGCCACCGCCTGTGACGATCGCCGACCTCTGACCCGTGTCGTTCACGCCACGACGTCCGGCTTCTTCACCGAGCACGGATCCATCAGGCTCGCCCAGCTCTGGCCTTCGGCGAAACGCAGCCAACGACGGTAGAAGTTGCGCGCGTTCTCCTCCGTCGACCAGTGCACCGACTCGACAGTGCCCTCGATCGGGCCGTCCTGGCTGTGCCCGAGGCCCTGCGCGTAGTTGTAGTCGTAGCGGCGTGCGACGGCTCCCCGGCTGGCGTCCGTGGCGTAGTCCCAGTTCTCCATGTCGTCCTGCTCGGTGAGACCTGCGGGACCGGAGTAGCGCATGTAGTAGCCACGCAGCCAATCACGGGCGTCGGGTCGCGCGTCCTTGTCGACGATGAACCAGCGCCACAGCTCCGTCTCGTTCGGGGAGATGGGGTGCGCGACCAGGATGGTGCGCGGGAAGCCGAGCGAATGGAAGGACATCGACGGGAACAGGGTCGCCGGACCGTGGCCGCCCACGTGCTGCCCATTGGCCTTGCGGATCTCAACCTTCTTCGCGAACAGGTCGGCGAAGTACTCCGTCAGCTCCGGGTGATCGGCGAACGTGGGCGGTACCCGCTGCTCGATCGCGGAGTCCGTCGCGCCGTGACCGAGCAGGTAGAACGACGTCGAGTGCTGTATGGCGCGTCGCTTGGCCAGCGCCTCAGGGCTGGTGCCGTGCCGGCTGGAGTTGGCACCCGCCGGGCCGATGCCGGCCGCCTCGACACTGGCGTGGGTGGTCGCCGCGTGGTACATGTCACCGAGGAAGTTCTCCGCGACGAACTTCCAGTTCGCCTTGACCCGCCACTTGAGTACGCCGCCGAATGCCTCGGTCCCCGCCGGCACGCCGGCGAGGGTGTCGGCCAGGTTGTCGATCCACAGCATGAAGCCGCCGACGTAGTCCTCGAACGCAGGGGCGTCGTCGTCCCAGGTGGCGAAGATCAGGCCCTTGTAGTTCACGGTGCGGCTGACTCGCACCAGGCCCCAGTTCTCACGGCGCAGCTTGCCGCCGTAGGCGTTGTGGAACTGCGGTACGCCGAACAGCTCGCCCGGTGTGGACACGAGCTCGCCGTCCACGGAGTAGGACCAACCGTGGTAGGGGCAGGTGAACTGCAAAGTGTTTCCCGAGTCGTACCGGCAGACCTTCATGCCGCGGTGCCGGCAGGAGTTCAGCAGGACGTGGATCTCACCCTCGCTGTCGCGCGTCAGCAGCACCGGGTCGGAGCCCATACGCGAGGCGAAGTAGTCGCCCGGCTCCGGGATCTGCGACTCGTGGCCGATGAACAACCATGCCCGCGCGAAGAGGTTGTCCATTTCGGCCCGGAAGATCTGCTCGTTGATGAAGATCTCGCGGCTGATCGTGCCGGCGTCGACGTCGACCAGCGCGGAGAGTTCGAGTGGCTCACGGTCCCGCGCGCCTGCAGAGGGTTTCATTGCCACCACTTTCCGAAAGGAGATAGCTACTTCAGTTGCGAGGAGGGTCAGAAGAAGACGGTCAGGTTCTTGGCCAGCAGGACGCTCTGGTCCAACAGGATGAGCCGCTTGCGCAGCAACCAGCCGTCACCGTGGCGGACAAGCGTGTCTCTACGCCGGCCGATCAAGGTGTCCGACTCGACGTCCATCCGGTTGCGGTACACCAGGAATCGGCAGCTGACTTCGACCACATCGGCGGTGACGTCCACCAGGCGGATGTTCGTGACCAGGTGCGAGACCCGCGAGACGGGCTCCTCGGCCCAGTGCTCGCCGGTCTGCAGTTGGTAAACGCGCTTGGTCAGGGTCTCCTTGCCCTCGTCGAACCACAGGATGTCCTGTCCGGGGCGGGTGAAGTCACGGCTACCGTCCTGCGAGTGGACGTTGCGGCGCAACGGCATCGAGTACTCGAGGTCGTCGTGCAGCAACTCCAGCCACTCGGAGAACCGGCGATCGTCGAGCAGGTCGGCCTCGAGGTAGAACCACTCCTCGACCTGCCGCAGCAGCCTCATGCGTTCGGCGTCCATGGCTTCGTCATCCCTCCTTCTCCGTCAGGCGGAAAAGCCGCGCGGCGTTCCCGTACGTGATCTGCGCTTTGTCGGCGTCGGTGAGGTCCTTGGAGGAGCTCACCTCCATCAGGCCGACTGGGTAGTTCCACATGCGCGGCGTGGTGTACAGGTCGGTGCCGAACAGGACCCGCTCGGCACCGAAGCTCGCCACGACCGAGTCGATGACCCGGGCCAGGCCGAAGCAGCCGGCCGTGTCGATGAGGACGTTCGGGCAGCGCTCAAGCGTGAGGTGCAGCGCTCGCGACTGGGCGAAGCCGCTGAGCGCGTCCAGCCCAAGGAAGGTCACCTCCGGGTGCGCGGTAGCCAGTCGCTCCAGCGCGTCCGGGTTCTCCATCGTCGAGTCGGCGAATAGGTGGACGGCCGCGACGAGCCCCAGCTCGGCGCAGACGTCGAGGACGGCGTGCATACGCCGGTCATCCGCCATCAACCCCTGATAGCGGTGATGCCAGTTGATGCCCGCCAGCCCCAGCTCGGCACCGAGCCGTCGGGCCTCGGCTACCGCGTTCGCCGTGCCGGCGACCAGATCAACCGCGCCGAAGGCGACCGGGAAGACATCCGCGCGCTGCCTGCGGTACGCGGCGATGCGGTCGTTCAGGTCGACGGTGTCCCGCCAGCCGTTGGGCCGCTCGTACTGCAGGCTCGGCGACAAGCAGCCGAAATCGATCCCGGCTTCCTTCATCATGCCGATGCGGGTGTCCAGGTCGCTGGCGCTGCCGCCATGCTCCTCGGCGACGGCGATCGCACCGACGTGCTGGTGGACGTCAAAGACGAGTTCCGGAACCTCGAATGTGATCGTCTTGGTGTTCACAGAAGCTCCCACAGATCCTGTCGCGCGAAGTCCTCACCGGTGCCGGAGAAGACCTGTCGGCCGGTCCGAATGACGTGGACGGCGTCAGCGCGTAGCAGCGTCGGATTGACGCTCTGCTCGACCACGACGACGCCGAGGTTCATCTCGACCCGCAGCTTGGCGATGCTCTCGTAGAGGTCCTCCACGATTCGGGGGGCGAGACCCAACGACGGCTCGTCCATCAGCAGGTAGCGGGGCTGCTGCGCGATGGCCATGCCGACGGCGAGCATTCGGCGCTGCCCACCGCTCAGCGATCCCGCCAGCGCGGCCCGCTTGTCCTTGAGCGCGGGGAAGTTGCTGAAGGCGTTCTCGATCGCCTGCGCCCTCGCGGTCTTGTCACTCCGGACCGCCGAAGCCGCGACCAGCAGGTTCTCCGTCACCGTCAGGCCCATGAAACAGGCGTGCTCGGACGGGATGAAGGCGATGCCGTGCTCCGTCCGGCTCTGGGTGCCGGCGGCCAGCGGCTGGCCGTCCAGGGTGACGCGCCCGCCCGAGAGGTTGTGGATGCCGTAGACGCAGTTCAGCAAGGTCGTCTTGCCCGCACCGTTGTGGCCGAGCACGAGCACCATCCGTCCGGCGTCGACCGTCAGGTCGATGTCGGCGAGCACGTGCTGACCCTGCCGGTAGCTCGCGGCGAGTTTCTCGATCGCGATGGTCATGCCAGCATCGCCTTCCCGAAGTAGGTCTCGAGGGCCAGTGGGTCGGCGCGGATGCCGTCGGGTGAGTCGTCGGCGACGATGCGCCCCTCGCCCATGAGGATCACGCGGTCCGCGACCTTCCAGACGAAGTCCAGGTTGTGCTCAACCAGGCAGATGATGCGGTGCTCGCTGCGCATCCCACGCAGCTTGGCCGCGATCTCGTCCACGGCCCGGTGGTCCAGGCCGGCCACGACTTCGTCCAGCAGCACGACCTTCGGATCCCAGAGCAGCATCTCGGCGATGAGCAGCGTCTTCTGTTCTCCGTACGACAGGGAAGCCGCCTTCACATTGGCCTGGTCGGCCAAACCGACGGCGCGCAGCGCCTCGACGATGCGCGCGTCGAGCACCGGGCTGGACGAGGCCGCGAACAGCGCCGGGCCGGTCTGCGACTGGGTGTGCGCCGCCATGAGCATGTGCTCGTAGACCGTCATGCTCGAGAAAAGCCGGCCGTCTTGGAACGAACGCGCCATTCCCAGCCGCGCGAGGTCGCTCGGCGAGGCTGACGTCACGTCCTGCCCGTTCCACCAAACCGAACCGGAGTCGGCGGGCACGACGCCGGTGAGCACGTTGAACAGCGTGGTCTTGCCCGCGCCGTTCGGCCCGAGGACGGCGGTGATCTCGTTCGGCCTGAGGGTGAGGTCGAGCCCGCGCAGGACCTCCAGACCCCCGAACCGCTTTCGGATTTCGGTCAGGCGCAGCGACTCACCGTCGGTCGAAGCCGGCTCGGCCGACACCTCCGCCGGTGCCCGCGAAGCGTTGTCGACGACGCCTGCGGGAGCCTCGGCGGAGCCGCCTTGCAGCGTGCGCTGCCGTAGCCGCAGATTCGTCTCCGGCAGCAGGCCCTTTGGGCGGAACATGACGACGACCAGCAGCACGACGCTGTAGATGATCGGCCCGATCTGGTCGGCCGCAGCCGAGGTCGCCGGAATGAAGCTCAGCAGCTCAGGCACGATCGTCAGCAGCGCTGTTCCGAGCAGTACGCCACGGATGCTGCCCAGCCCACCGACCACGACCATCGTCAGGATGAGCAGGGTCTGGCTGACGTCGAATGACCCAGGCGAAAGGTAACCGAAGAACCGAGAAAACAGCGCTCCCGCGCCGCCCGCCGCCGCGCCGGCGAGAATCCACGCCAGCAGCCGTGGCGGGGCGATCGACACCCCGAATGACTTCGCCAGCAGAGCATCGTCGCGCACCGCGCGCAGCAGTAGCCAGGACCGTCGCCGTAGCACCAGCGCCAGCACACCGATCAGCACGGCGACGCAGAGCACGGTGAGCATCGCGAACGGGATCGTGTCGGCGAGCTGATAGCCGAACAGCGTCGGTCGCTCGATACCGTACAGGCCCCCGGCGCCGCCGGTGACCGGCTTCCAGTTGCTGAAGAGGCTGAAGAACACCAACTGGAGGGCCAGGGACGCGACGAGCACCTGTTCCTGTACGAGCCGGGCCATCGGCAGCGAGACGATGACCGCGACGACTCCCGCGACAGCCGCCCCGGCGAGCAGGTCCAGGGGGAACGCCAGGTGCCAGTGCATTGCCGAATAGGCACCGGCGTAGGCGCCGAAGCCGTAGAATGCGGCGTGGGCTGCCGAGAAGACCCCGGTCGAGCCGATCAGGACGGAGTAACCGACCGCGAGCAGCGCGTAGATGGCGGCGAGCGTGCAGATCTGTGCGACGTATTCGGTCATCGCAGATGTCCCAGCTTTCGAGCCTGTGCGAGTCCGGTCACCACGACCACCAGGAAGAGCACCAGGAACGTGACGCCTTCCTGCCAACCGGATGGGAAAACCAACAGCGACAGCGCCTGGACGACCCCGAGCGCCACGCCGACGACGGCGGTGCTCCAGACACCGCGCTTGCCCCCGATGAGCGTGACCGCGGTCGCGATGAGCGCCACGTGCAGGCCGACAGTGGGTGTGGCCCCCACCGACCAGGTCTGGAGGAACGCCGCTGGCGCGAGCAGTGCGGAGCCGATCGCGAAGCAGGCGAGGTAGACGCGCGGCACGTTGATTCCGCGCCGGCGAGCCGCCTCGACCGAGTTGCCGACCGCGCGGATGGTGGTGCCCCACACCGACCGCTTGAGCACCACCGCGAGCGGCACGATCAGCGTCCATGTCACGACCACGGACGCCAGTTGCGCGTTCGTCAGCGACAGTTTGTCCGACAGTGACTTCGCCTGGAGGGGCAGCCCGATATGTCCGGTGCCGAAGGCGATCGACAGCACGCCCTGCGTCAACACCAGCACGCTCGTGGAAGCGATGAACACGATCAGGTGTGAGGCGTTGCGCCGACGCAACACCCGGTAGACCGCCAGTTCGATCAGCACGCCGTACGCGGCCGCCAGTACCAGCGCGCCGAGTAGACCGAGGTACCACGGCAGCCCGGCGTTGACGGTCAGGCCGTAGATCGTGTACACGGCAAGGATGAAGACCGCGCCGTGGGCGAGGTGGAAGACGCCGGACGGGGTGTAGATGAGCGAGAAGCTGACGCCGAACAGGGCGTACAGCGAGCCCAGAGCCACACCCAGCAACAGGGGGTTCAGCACGTCGCTCATGCGGCGCCTCCCCTCTGAACCGCGCCTTGCGGCTGCGCAGCACCGCTGCGCAGCCGCGTGGACGGCGACGTCACTTCTGGCCGGCCTGGATCGTCTGGGTCACGACGAACTTGCCGTCCTTGACCTCGCGAAGAGTGACCGCCCGGCCCACCGAGTGGTCGGGAAGGAACTTGACCTCACTACCACCGAGCATGTAGTCCGGGAACGTGGCGTTCTGGATGAGGTTCTGCAGCACCGCGCCGTCACGCGCGTTCTTGCCCTGCGCCAGGGCGTTCTCGACGAGCGCCTTGTAGAGGTACACGGCCTCGTACCCGGCACCCGGGATCCAGGACGGGTCCTCGTTGTACTGTGCTTTGAAAGCGGTCGCGAACTTCGCCGCGTTCGTTCCGGGAGCCTTCGTCGGGTCGACCACCGACATGCTGATGTCCTCGAAGCCCTCGGCGGCCTTGCCCCCCACGGACGTCAGACCGGCCGTCGCCAGCGGACCCGCCATCGGGGCGTTGATGCCCGCCGCCTTGGCCTGCTGGACGATCTGGCCAAGGGTCTGGCCGATGGCGGTCGCGATGACGATGTCCGGACCGGCCTGTCGGACCTTCAGCAGCTGAGCGCTGTAGTCGGTGTCGGATGCCTTGACCGACTGGTTCTCCACGACGGTGCCGCCCAGCTTCTTCCAGGTCGGGGTCATTGTGTTGACGCTGCCCTCGCCGAACGGGTCCGCGGTGCCGATAAAGGCGAGCTTGCGGTAGCCCTTCTGGTACAGGTGATCGGCGAGCGCCGGCCCCATCGCGTTGATGTTGACCGCGTCGTTGTACAGGAACGGCAGGTTGAGCAGGTCAGGGCTGCTGCCGCCGACGTTGACCAGCACGGTCTTGCGCTGGGCCGCGATCGGCTGCGCCGCGAGGCTCTGCGCCGAGGTGGAGGTGATCACATAGGGGGTCTTGTCAAGGTTCGCGAACTTGTTCATGGCCGCCACACCACCCTCGGCGGTGCCCTTGCCGTCCTCGAGCCGCAGGTCGATCTTCGCGCCTTTGATGCCGCCCGCGTCGTTGATCTCCTTGACGGCCATCTCGACGCCCTTGCGGAAATCCTGCCCGATACTTGCCGAGGGGCCGGTCAGGGCGAACATGGCGCCCAGCTTGTACCGGTCGCCGCCGCCTCCTCCCGCTATGTTGCCCGTGTTGCCACAGCCAGCTAGCAGCGTGGCCGCCGCTGCTAAACCGACCGTGAAACGCACCGCTTTGCTCATCCTCACTCCTCGATGGCAGCCCCCGACCGGTCATCACGGCCGGGTTGCCGCGTGGCAGAAACCACACTGGCAGGGCGCCATTTGAGCAAGCTCATATTTCGCATGCAAACCAATCGGTCCGCTGAGCGGACCGAACGACGTATGAGCGTGATGGCGGACGCTACGCGCGCCGGTAACGCCCCAACGCGACGGCATAGTCGCTGGCCGTCGAAGCCGCAGCCTTGCGGATGAGCCCGTCCAGGGAGCGAGCTGCTGGGCGCTCGGCCCGGCCGGACACCGAGATCGCCGCCACTGCCGTCCCACGATGCAGGATCGGGGCCGCGATGCATACGACGCCGACGGCCGACTCCTCCCGCTCGAACGCGAGGCCCTCCTCGCGCACCCTGGCCAACTGCGCAGCGAGCAGTCCGGGCGTGGTCAGTGAGTGCTTGGTCAATGCGCTCATCCCATTTGCAACGACCGTCTGGACCGTCTCCGCGGGCCGGAAGGCCAGAATCGCCTTGCCGAGTGCCGTGCACGTGGCGGGCACGCGGGCGCCGATGCCACCCGGCAGCTTCATGGAGCCGCCGCGATGGATACGAATCAGGTAGAGGACGTCAGGACCGTCCAGCACCGCGAGGTTGACGGTCGAACCGGACTCCACATGGAGCTCGCTGAGGTAGGGTAGCGCGATGTCGCGCAGGCCGCCGGGCTCGCAGTGCATGGCACCCCGCCCGAGTTCGAGCACCCGCCAGTCAAGTCGATACTGGGTACCAACCCGCTTGAGGTAGCCGGACTCCTCCAGGGAGGTCAGCAGGCGCAGGGCTGTGGTCTTGGCCAGACCGGTCCGCCGCGCGATCTCACTCAGGCCGATGACGGGGTAGCCGGTTCGAAAGGCATCCAGGACTATCAGGGCCTTCTCGACGGAACCCAGCGGCTCAGCGCGATCGTCCACGCGCGTGCCGTACGGCGCTGGCGCCATACGGTCTGCCTGATCCGGCACTGGCGACCTCCTGACTGCCCGGGGGAGCAGCATAGACTACGGAGCGTCGCCGGAACCTTGGGCTTCCGTGGACTGCCTCTGCGACGGTCACGCGTGCGGCAGGTAGCCTGCGTGCGATCGACCTCGAAAACGTCCACCGGCCCGGAGCGGTAACACATATGACGCGTCGACATGACCGATCGCTGAACGCCGTCGTCATCGTCGGCGCGTCCTTGGCCGGCTACCGCACGGCCCAGGCTCTGCGCGAGTTCGGCTTCCGGGGTTCGCTGCACCTGGTCGGCGAGGAGCCACACCTGCCCTACAACCGGCCACCGCTGTCAAAGCACTATCTTGCGCGCACCAGCGACGAGAGCAGCATCTGGCTGGCGACGCTGCTGGAGCTCGACGCCCTCGATCTGGCCCTGGCGCTCGGTCGTACGGCAGTCAACGTGGACCTCTGCGCCCGCTACGTCGAGCTGGACGACGGCGAACGGCTCGCCTACGACGCGCTGGTCATCGCGACCGGTGCACGGCCACGACTGATCGCTGGTCTGACCGAGACCAGTCGGCCACCGAGTGTGCACACCCTGCGCACCATCGAGGACGGCCGGAGGCTGTCCGACGTGTTGCTGCCCCGCCCCGACGGCCGACCGACCGACGTCACCGTCGTCGGTTCCGGGTTCATCGGATCCGAGGTCGCCTCAACGAGCCTGGGCCTCGGCGCCCACGTGACCCTGATCGACTCCGGCGAAGCACCCATGAGCGCGGTCCTGCACTCGGAGATGGGTCACGTACTCGCATGCAGGCACCGGCAGGCCGGTATCAACCTGCGTTCGAACGCGACCGTACGCGAGATCATGGTCGACTCCGCAGCCGACGGCGGCATCAGCACCGAGGTGCGTCTGGCGAACGGCGAGTCCCTCGCCGCGGACGCTGTCGTCGTCGGAGTGGGAGTCACCCCGACGACGGGATGGCTGCAGGCGTCGGGACTGCAACTGGACGACGGACTCGTCTGCGACGAGACGCTGCAGGCGCACGAGGGCGTTTTCGCCGCCGGTGACGTCACCCGTTGGGGGCCGCCGGGTGAACGAGGCAGACGTCTGGAGCACTGGACCAACGCCGTCGCCCAAGCCGAGCACGTGGCCCACAACATCATGGCCGGCCCGGACGCTACACCGTTCGACAACATCCCCTACTACTGGTCTGATCAGTTCGGCTTCCGCCTCGAGGTCGTTGGTGAGCCACCTGCAGGCTGCGACCTGGACTTCGTATGGGGCACGCCGCAGGCGGCGTCTCTCGTTGCCCTGTACCGGAAGGGCAACGATGTGCTCGGGGTCGTGGCCATCGACGCACGCCACCAGATGGTCGCTGTCAGGAGAGCCGTCCGCGGTGCCTCCTCCTGGGCCTCGGCCCTCGACGCCATCGCCTGGTGACCCTGGAAGGATGACTTAGAGGTCCTAACAAAGTCGCACGACGTGTCGGTACGTGATGATCCAAGTGGCCACACCACGAAGAGCACCACCAAGACGCCGCAGCTTGACTCCAAAGCTCATGGGATGTCTGCGGGCATCCGGACGGGCAGGTCACTCGCAGCGGTCCTCGGCACCTCGGCCGTACGGCTCACAGCAGTCGGGGCGGTGCCGGTACACGCGCAGGTCGCGTCCGTGCCGGCGGCCGAACTCGGGCGTGATCTCGTACAGACAGGCCTGCCATACGACGGTCTCCCCGCCGCCGGGCACCGCCTGGCCGTCACCCGGCCCGCCGCGCAGCAGCACGTTCACGTTTACGACGGTATGCAACCCACCCGGACCGGGACGTGGCCTACAGGTCTTTGACCCACGCCATACTCGCGCGAACCGGTCTCAACGGCCGGTGTCACAGGCGGGTGAGGCGGTGGTCGAGGGCGGTGTGGCGGCGGCCAGCGCCGACGGTGCGGACGGCGGCCGCGAGGGCGCGGAGCAACCCGGCCGAAGACCGGCAGTCAAGCGCTGCGTGCGGTCACGCTACTCGGACTATCGTCTTGGCCCGGTGCCCAGTGCGGAGCGGACGCTGTAGCAGGGGTCCTGGGCCAGCCGGTCGCGCGCAGAGAACTGAAAGTCCGCAACCTTGACGCTGGCGAGCGCCTTGGCAAGGGCTCGTCGGACGCGGACGTCATTGTCGGCGGCGAGCCGTTCCCCGGCTTGCGGCGGGTTGCCGTGCCGCGCCCAGAGGATTGCCGCGAACGACCTGAGTGCCCACCCCTGCGCGACCAGGAGTCCAACGTCCTCCTTCAGTGCGTCACCGAGTTGTTGCAGGACTCGGGTCGGCCAGTAGTCCGGGTTTTCACCGGCTCCGAGAAGTGCGTACGCCTGGCTTCTGACCGCGGCGCGTCGAGCGTCGTCGGTGGCTAACGACCTGGGGATCAATAGTGGTGTGTTGATGTGACCCGGCGTGTCGGCTTGATCGAGATGATGGCGGGCCGCACGGTCTGCTGATTTGTGACGATCAAGAAGGCCCGTGCGGCCCTGTCCCATTCTGTCTTCACCGGCATCTCCCGCAACCACCTGGACCGGCTCGTCACCGAACTGGCCGAACCGTCCGCCGCCGCGAGGGAAGGACGGCTGCACCGCCGACGTGGCGGCCGGGACCGCCACCGCTGGCCCGGCGCCGGACACCCCGAAACCCTGACCCTGCGCGACCGACTGCTGCTGACCCTGGCCTGGCTCCGCCTGGCCCTGCCCCACCAGGCCCTGGCCCTGCTCTACAGCGTGGACCGCTCCACCGTCTCCAACGCGATACGCCAGGTCCGGCCACTGCTGGCGGGCCGAGGCTTCGCCACCCCGTCCGGGCAACGACTGCACACTCTGGCCGACCTCCTCGCCTACGCCGCCGCCGAAGGACTCACCGTCCGCTTGGACGGCACCGAGATTCAGGTCCGCCGCCCGAACGCCAACCAGCCCGGCCGGCGGGCGTTCGTGTCCGGCAAGAAGAAGCAGAACACGATCAAAGCCACCGTCGCCTCCGACGCCCACGGCAGGCCGATGTGGGCCGGCGCGATCCGTCCAGGCCGACAACACGACCAAACCGCCGTGCGTACCGAAGGCATCGACGACCTCCTCGACGCCTACCCCGACGTGAAGTTCCTGGTCGACGCCGGCTACCGCGGACTGGCCAAGGACCACCCCGACCAGGTCATCGCCCCACCGCTGAAACCGAAGAAAGACGCCCCACCCGACAAGGTCGCCGCCTACGAAGCAGCCCGCAAAGCCCAGTCCTCGCAACGTATCCCCGCCGAACACGCCATCGCCGCGATCAAATGGTGGCGCACCCTGCAACGCTTCACCGGCCGCCGCGACGTCCTACCAGAGGTCATCCGAGCCGTAGCGGGCCTGGCCAGCGACCGCGCCGCAGCCCGATGACCAACCCCAACACCCACCACAATTGATCCCCAGGTCGTAAGGGACGTCTCGTAACTGGGTGAAGGTGTTGCCCTTTGCCGGACCGGCGGTCAGCCAGCGAGGATGATGTTGTGGAGGTTGGCGATGCCGGAAGCGGCATCGGTCAATGTGTGGGCGGCGCGTCGGTAGTCGCGCAGGATCTTGAAGCACTTCATCCTGGCCAGGGCGTGTTCGACCCCTGCTCGGACGGTCCTGTGTTCGACGTTCAGGGCTTCCTTCCAGTCCGGCAGGTCCGTGCCGTCGGAGGGCTTGCGGTACGGGATGATCACCTCGGGGTTACCGCGGTAGCCGCCGTCGGCCATGACGGGTCGCCCGTTGAGTTTCTCCTCGATGCCGCTGGTGCGGTAGACGATCGTGTCGTTGCGGTTGCCCGGTTGTGGGTCGCCGACGGCGATGACGAGGCGGGTGCTGGCGTCGATGGCGACCTGCAGGTTGGTCGAGTAGCGGTAGTTCTTGCCCCGGGCGGCCAGGCGGTGGTCCCGGGTCGGGACCAGGGTGCCGTCGACGATGGCGATCTGGTCCACCGGTCGCCGGCGCACCGGCGCGAGCGCGAGCAGCGGACCGAGGGTGTCGATGACCCGGTGCGCTGCGGAGTGCGACACCCCGAACAGCGGGCCGATCTGGCGCATGGTCAGGTTGGTGCGCCAGTACGCCGCGACCAAGAGCACCCGGTCGGGCAGGTCCAGGGCCCACTGCCGGCCCGGCCGGCCGTCAGCGATCGCGTCACCGCCACGCTTGGCGACCAGGCGGACCAGCCTGCGGAACTGGGCGGGCTGCAGCCCGGTGAACGGGAAGATCCATGCCGGGCGAGCTGCGGTGATCACCTGCACCCAGGCACCTTGAACGATCGTCCTCACAAGACAGACACCGGGGTTACGAGACATCCCTTAGGGCGAGGATCTCCTTCTTAAAGTCGAAGTACTGGAACACGTCGACATCGGGCGAGAACCGGTCGATGTAGTCGGCTAGGTTGTCCGCCAGCCCATCGGCGTCAGCCAGTAGGTTGGCGAACGAGTAGTTCGAGGTGTTGTAGAACGGCCGGCCGGTCGCCTTCTTGACCTCGATCCTGAGCCGGTTCGGGTTGTCGTACTTCGCCGCCAACTCCCGGACCGTCTCCCGGTCCGGCTCGAGGATGCAGTCGAGGCGGCGCAGGATCGTGAGCGGGAGGATCACGTTGCCGTACTGGTTGGGGCGGTAGGGACCCCGAAGCTGGTCGGCGATCGACCAGATGAAACTACCGAGGGTGCTCACAAGGCTCCTTACGAGGCTCACTCGACGATAGATGTTGGACGCCCAGCGCGAGCCCGCGCGCGCCATCCGAACAGGCGTCGCACAGTCTACGACCGGTGTCCACGCGCGGCGGGTCCGTCGTGCTGCTCTGATGTTCGAGCGGTGGCTTGCGCTCCATCAACACAGCAAAGGGGTGAGGGTTTCGTATGCATGTGGCCACGGGATACGCTCCTGCTCCAGCAGCAGGCCAACCCCGTGCTGCGCCGCATGATGGACGAGGTGGGCAAACAACGCCGCTTCGCTAGCGTTCAGATTCGCGAGCTCGGTGCGCTGCGGACCCGCGCCGTCGACGGCAAGGTGGCGGAATTGCTCCAGCGTCGCCATGTTCATAAGGACGGTTTCCGCCTTGATTCCGTACCCTCGCAGTTCATGGACGAATTGTAGGCCGGGCGCGTCAATGTCACCCCAGTAAAGCACTCGGTCCGCGTTGGCCACCCAGTCGATTCGGGCGTACTGCGCGACACTGAAGCCTTGGCCGTGGAGAACGGCGACGCCCGGGCGGTCGCCGGTAAATGCGTATCCGGTTTCCTTGTTCTCGATGATTAGAACGGTGCGGGGCCTGTGTTTCCAGGCGCTGAGGTCGTTCACGCTCGCGGCGAAGTTCCGCATGCCGCCTACGCCGTCGCGAATGTGGGGGTCGAGGACGGCGACTTGGACGAGGTCTGGTGGTACGCGGAGCCCGAGGCGTTGGTGAAGGCGGATGCGGCTGGAAGATCCGGCGGCCGCGGGTGCCTCGACCGCGTCATCTTGGTCGCTGTCGCCGAGGAGAGCCAGTACGAGTCGTGCATGTTTGGCGAGCCATTTGGTGTCGAGGCCCTCGATGGGGAGTTGGCGAAGCAGCATGCCGGAGGCGGGGTTGTTGTGTAGCCATGCGGCGGCTCGGGCGAGGCGCTGGTAGTCCGCGTCGTCGAGTTCGGTGATGCGGCGGATGATGCCGGCGAAGTCGGCGCAAGGAAAGGTCCGCTGCAGCGTGGTGAGCCGCTGGCCGCATCGTCGCCAGGTCGCGTGGGTGTCCGGGTGGCAGGCGGCAGCCTCGCCCGGATGCCGCAGCATCAGCGCCCGCGGCATCGGGTGGGTGCCGGTCGGGAAGCGCAGGTTGGTGTCTTCGACCTGTCCAGGTCCGCGGTACGACGCCCACTCGTCTGCCCAGGCGTGGCAGCCGATCGGGTCCAGTGAACGTTGGTCTGTCGTCGGTGGATGGAGCGGGATGCGCATGGGCCAGGCGCCGGCCCCGCGGGCCCACGTCGGATAGTCCTGCTGGAACCGCCGGCGCACCCACGCCATCACATCCTCAGGTCGGCGCATCGCGGTGGTCATTCCTCGTCGTGCCGGGCCGCGAGCTGCCCGAAGGTCGCCGAGGCGGCGTTGGAGCGCGGGCCGTCGGGCAGTTGCCGCTTCTCCACGAGGACGGCCTGTCCGATGAAGGGCTCAATGATGCCGGACATCCGGATAGGAGCCGCGATGACCAACTGGAAGCCGAACTCGTGAAACACACTCAGCGCCTGGGCCGCGAACGTTTCGTCGGACTTGCTGAACGCCTCGTCGAGCATGAGCGGCGCGAAGAGCGGTACGCCGTCGCCCGTGCCGTCGGCCAGGTTGTAGGTCAGCGCTGCCGCCAGGCAGAAAGCGACGAGCTTTTCCTGTTCGCCACCGGAGTTCGTGGAGGTGTTGCTGAAGGTGGCGAGCGTGGTTCCATCCTCGATCACTTCTTCGCGGCCATAGAAGGAGTAGGTGTTCCGCACGTCGAGGACGTTGTCACGCCACTGACGGCCGTCGGTGGTGTCCGCGGTGAAGCGGGCCATCAGCTGCCGGACCCGCTTGAATTGGAGCCGAGACGCCTCGGCGTCCTTGCGGGCGGCCGGCGCGTGTCGCAGTAGCGTGTCTACGGCATTGCGGAACAGGCGCGCGTCCTCGGACGGCTGCGCCTTGTGGGCGATCTGCAGCCGCGTTCCGGCATTAAACTCCACGCGCTGCAAGCCCTCGTTGACCATGGTGATCCGCTTGCGGATTTCGGTCGAGGATTTCTCGACCTCGCGTTGGAGGAAGCTGATCGATGGCACCATGTCGTCGGCGATCAGTCGCTGAAATCGATCCATCGCTTCGGGCAGGCGCCGCCGGGCGATTTCGTCATGCAGGGCCACAAAGTCTGCACCGCTGCGTTCGACGTCACCACTGGTATCGGGCGCGGCGTCGGGCCACTGTTCGATGAACGCCTTGATGGACGACTCCAGCTTCGTCTGAGCCACCTTCCGATCGCCGTCGGCCGCGTCACGGCGCGCAGTCAACTCTCTGCGCATGGCGACCACGACAGGCTGAAACGCTTCCGGATTGAGGGGTACCGCCGTTGCGGCCAGTACCTCGTCCAGAAACTCTCGGTCGCTGGGGTCATCGACTTCGTGCGGATGGTTTTCCAACGACTCTTGGAGGTCGACGAGTCGGGGCATTCGCTTGGTGAGCGCCTCGATCTCATTGCGGATTCCCGCACATTTCTGTTCGGCCGCCCTATGGCGGTCCTGCGCGTCGTTGCGCTCCTTTTCCAGGCGTCGCAAATCCTCGTTCTCGTTCCGGATCGCCTCGATGCGCTGCTGCAGCTCGTTAATGCGGCGACTCGTCTCCCACTTGTCGAGGACCGCCCAGGCGGAATAGTCATTGAGCTGGCGCACAGCGGCGATCGTGTTTTCCGTCGCACGCAGGCGATTCTGATGCTCGTCCGCCTTCTCGGTCGCGATGCGGCGCTGTTCGTGGAGGGCGTCAACCTCGGCCTTCAGCGCCTCCCGCTTGGCGATGGTGTTGACGCCGAGGATGTAGCTGGACGGATTGGTGACCTCCTCACGATCGTCTTTGCGGTAGTGGTTGCCGGGCAGCTTCAGCGTGCCGCGCACGGTCACGGCCAAGCGGTGCTCGTCGAGGTCATCGGCCGTCTCAACGCAGACGTGCTCGAAGCGCCGCGCGAGCTGGGCTGCCAGCCACGTGCGGTAAGGGTGGCTCTCATCGACGATCAACTTGGTGGCCAGGGTGCCAGGCCGGAGAGCGGGCTGATGGTTGGAGGTGGCCGTGACGGTGCTGTACTCGACGATGCCCCTCATGTCGTTCTCGTCGATGAACCGCCGGACCGTGGCTGCATGGTGTTCCGGCACGAGGAGGCGGAGTCCGTAGTTGCGCAGGACCTTCTCCGCGGCCGGCCGCCACCGGTCCTCGTCGGGCGCGAGGTCGACGAGCTCGGCGACGTAGGGCAGATCTGCCACAGGCACGCCCGCGCCGTGGGCAATGGTCAGGCGTCGGGCGACTTCCCGCTTTGGAATCAACGTGGGCGCCGACTGCAGCGCCTCCAGTTCCTCCTGCTTTTCCCGGTACGCCCGCCGGGCCTCGCTGAGGGCGTCCGCGACGTCGTATCCGGACTTCTTCAGGTCCGTCTCGGCTGTCTGCGCGGTCTCAAGAATGCGGGGAAGCTCGGCCTTCAACTGAGCGAACGCATCAGCCGTGGTCGGAGCTTCGCGCTGAAGCCGAGTCACGATTCCACTGTAGGCGCGGTAACCTGCCTTGGCCGCCTTGTCTTCAGCTTCGGCGACGCTGAGCGCCGACTCCAAGCCGCGTATCGCCTCGGCGTCGGTTTCCCACTGCTTGTCGAGGAGCTTGAACTCGTTGAACCGTTTTTCGCGTTCGTTCTCCTCGATGCCGAGCGTTTGGTCCAGCTCTTCCAAGCGTTCGTCGATGCGCTCGATTTCACCTTCGGCGGCGTGGAGGTGTGCGCCGCGCAGGTATCGTTCGAGCGGATCGCCCAGCAATTGCCGCGTACGGTTAAGGGAGGTGCGCGATTCCCCATACTGTTCCCACAATTCGGGGACGTCTCTCAGGACCCGTTCCTGGCGGTGAGCGCGCTCGGCGGTTTGAAATGCGTCGTTGAGGGGCGTGAAGGAGGCCACCATCCGCGCCGCGGCAGCGTAGGTTGCGGGCTTGTCGAGCATGTTGTCGCGGATGAACAGGTTCAGGTCGCCGACGTTCTTCAGCGCCTTGGCCTTGCCGAGCAGCGAGATGGCGGTCTTTGACGTGCCGAGACCCACCCGACGGGCCAAACCCTGGATGTAGTTGCCTTGGTTGGAGCCGGGGTCGTCGAGTGGCGGATACGTCGCCTTGAGCCATCTGGTGTCGAACCGCCGGGCGGCCCACTCTTCCAGGACCTCGAGGGAGAAGTACCCCTCGTGGAGCTGGTACAGGGACTTGAGGGAGCCGCCGTCGGTTTCCGTGCCGGTGAACCACTTCACCACCACGGCGGTAATGACAGAGCCGAGGCCGTTGTCGTAGGTCGCCGCGATGGCCGACCAGGTGGGCTTGCCGCCGCGCAGGTACTGCACATGCGCTTGATCATTTTCGTCGTGGTTCTCCGACCAGGCGCCGCGTACGTAGTCGGCGATGGAGCGAGTGCTCTGCTTGGCGCCACGCGCGGTGAGGTCGGCCGAGGCGTTGAAGCGCTGGTCCGTGCTGGGCAGCAGGACGGCGGAGTGGGCGTCCAGCAGGGAGGACTTGCCGGAGCCGGACAGACCGGTCAGCAGCACGCCGCGCTCGTCAACGTCGATCGACTTGTAGCCGCAGAAGGCACCCCAGTTGACCACCTGCAGGCGCGTGAGGCGGTACTGCCCGAGGTGCACCGTCCGCTTGCGGTGGCGGTCAGGCATGGGTGTCCTCCTCCTCGGCCTCGACATCGGCCACCCCGATCGCCTCACCGCGTTCAATCGCCAGGTACCGCTCCCGCAGCGCCTCGACTCGCTCGATGGTGAGCAGCGAGGTGATGACCCCGTAGATCAGATACCGCGTGGTGCCCTTGACCGGCTTGATGATCGCGGCGTCGTCGAGCAGCTTGATGGCCGTCATGATCTTCTTGTGGAAGGCGGCCTCGTCGGTGTCGCCTGGGCGCTTGTAGGCCAACATGTGGTCGAGCATGTCGGCGGTTTCGACGACCGGGTCGTCGGGCGACATCAGGTATTGCTGGTACAGGTACAGAGCAAGCGCGCTCGCGGCCAGGCTCAACGTCCGGGTCCGCAAGATCGTGCGACTCAAGGGATTGGGGTCGTCGGCCTGCCGGGTGAAGGCGTGCCGGTGTTCGCGGTTGATCTCCAGGATGAGGCCGAGCTCGGACAGGCGGCTGCGCAGCACGTCCTCGTACTGCAGGACCACGGGCCAGTGTTTGCGTTGCTTGTCGCTGATGTGCGGCGCGGCCACGAGTTCCTGCAGCGTCCAGCACACCTCGGCCGGCAGCTGGCTGGTGTCGCCGTCGAAGCGTGGCTGCGGCCCAGGGCCGGTGACCAGGGTCCCCACTGTCTCCCCGTCGGAGCCGGCGAAGAACTCGTTCGGATCGAGCAGCGGGCCCGCTGGGGGTGTCAGTCCGGCGTCGTCGAACAGCTCGGGGCCGAAGATGTCTTCGAACGAGGGCTGCGGCTCAGTGGACATTGTGCAGGCCTTCCAGCAAGGTGGCCGGCGCCCTAGGCGCCGAGCCGTGGGGGTGCGGGGACGGCGCTAGGTCGGGTAGCTCGGCGCCGAAGACGAGGTACGGGACGGTGAGGTCGCGGCCTCCGTCGCGGGTGCGGACCTGCACGGTGGTGGTCGTGGTGGGGTCGACGTCGCCGTAGCGGGTGGCCAGCGACCACAGGGCGACGACGTCGCCGGTGCGCCCGGCGGGTAGGTAGGTGAGGACCTCGGGCAGGGTGGCGAACCCGCCGTGTGCGGCGAGGGCGGCGTGGACGGCCGCGCGCAGCGCCGCCCAGTCGATGGCCTCCAGGTTTCGGGCACTTGTCGGGTCGACGGGGAAGTCACCGCCGGCGGCGCTGAGGGGGTCCGGCACGGCGGCGGTGCCGGGATGCAGCTTCAGCCGGCCGACCGAGGCCGTGTTCACGCCGCCGGCGGGCACGATGAAGCCGATGTCGCGCCCTCCATGCAGCCGCTGGAACGCCGCGGCGGCGGCCGCTTGCGCTTCGGCGATGCGGGTGCGCATGCTCCGGTAGTGCAGGACGTCCCCGCCGCGCACGAAGGTGCTGATGCGGCGGAAGGCCATCGCCCGGACCTCCTCGACCTCCTGAACCCGTTGCCACATCGCGTCGATGAAACCGGCCAGCGGCTCGGCCAGGTGCGCGGGGAGGGGACTTACCTGGGCGGTGATCTCCTGGATGTCGGCCTCGAGCTGGGAGCGCTGGGACGGGCGCGCGATGACGGTGGCGAAGGCTGTGAAGGCCTTCCCTTCGGCGGACTCGGCGATGATGTCGTGGCCGTCGAACATTCGCTGCAGTGAATCGGCGAACTCGGCCGGGTCGTCGGTCAGGCTCTGGCGCATCAGCGCGGCGGCGTTGTCGTGCATCAGTTCGCCGTAGCGGGCGATGTCCGCTGGGATGCGTTCGACGAGTTGCACGACCGCGGTCAGCCGGTCGACGAGTTCCCGGTGGCTGACGGTGGGCAGCTCGCCCTTGTCGAGGGCGTCGCGTTGCGCGACCAGCGCCGCGATTTGGTCGTTGATGGCCTCCCGGCGGGCGACGGGGTCGGGGTTGGCGTCGGTGGCGATCTGCCGCATCTCCGCCATCACCATCGTCAGCGCCGACTCGGTCGCTACCGAGCTGTGGCGCTGGAGATTTCGCATCTGCCGCACGGCCTGACCGGCGCCGGTGGACAGCTGATAGCGCTCGATGCGGGTAATGGGGTCGACGCTGCGGTGTAGCCAGCCCTTGCGCGTCCAGCGGGTCAGCAGGACGTCGGCGTCGGGGATGTCGGCGATGAGGGCGTCCGGTTCGGGCTCCTCGTCATCTCCGGTGTAGCCGCGCAGGAGCACGGGCAGGTCGGCGTTGAGCTGCGCGGCGAGTGTCTGCCCGTCGACGATCTGCCCATCTCCGAGGTGGGCCGCCATCAAGGCGAGGGTGACCAGCGCGTGGGGCGAGCGCAGCAGCGACATCGTGACGTCGGCGGCGGAGTTGCTGCGGAACTCGTGGAAAAGCTGTTCGGCGGACTTAGCCGCCATGGGCCATCACCCGCCCCTCCTTGCGCGGGCCCGGGCGGGGCCGGCGCCGACCGGGTGTGATGAGCAGGCAGGAGGGGCAGCCGCCGCCTCGGCCAGCAACAGTGCGGTGTCGCGAGGGGCAGCCGCGGTGTTGCTGGCGACCGTAGGCCGGGGCCGGGCGGCGTTCCATCGATAGGTAGCCATGACGGCACGCACTGTACGGGATCGGGCCGACCGGCAGGAATGGCGAAGATCCAGGCGGCCGTCCGCTGACGCGTCCGCTGGGGTGGTCTGCCCAGTCGGTCGCCGCGGTGCAGGTTTGGTTCGTAGAGGGAGTGCGGTCACGACAGCAGCCCGCGGTTGAGGTCGTCGTTGATGATTTGCTCGCGCTCCTCCGGGCTGGCCCAGTGAGCCCGGCTGCCGGCGAAGGTGCGTTCGACCACGAGGACGTGGTCGGTGATCTCAGCGATCGAGCGCATGTGGCTGATGATCGTGACGAGTCGGCCGGCCGTGCTGTGCGCGGCGAGGGCGTTGAGGGCGTCTTGCAGGACGCCGGAGTCGAGCGAGCCGAATCCCTCATCCAGGAACAGGGAGTCGACCCGGCCGGAGGCCCGGCTGGCGAGTTCGACGACGGCCAGGGCGAGCGCGAGGCTCGCCTGGAAGGTCTCTCCGCCGGACAGGGTCTTCACGTCGCGCGCCTGGCCGATTCCGGTGTCGATGATGCGGAAGTTCTCGGCGAAGCCGAACTTGCCACCGGAGATGGTCAGCAGGGTCTTGCTAGCGGCGCCTAGCAGAGCAAGTTGTCGTTGTCGGACGGCGTTGGCGACGAACTTTCCGTCAGTGAGCAAGGCGGCCAGGTCGCCCAAGGCCGTGACCGTGGGTTCGGCCGCCTGGATCCGGCGGTCCAGCTCGGCGGCCAGTGGTTGGTGTGCCGTGGCCCGCCTGAGGTCACGGCCGGCGTTGTGCTCGGCGGTGCTCGCCACCCGGACGAGCCGCTCCAGGTGGTCGTCGTCGTCGGCCTGGCAGTCGCGCCGAGCCTGCTCAGCCGCCTGCCCCGCCGCGTCGGCCGCCACTCGTGCGGCCTCCGCCTGCTCGCGGCATGCGGCGACCAGCACGACGGTGTGCTTGATCAGGGAGGTGGCCCAGGCGGCTTCGTCGGCGAGGGAGATCTCGCTGGGGCGCAGAGCATGCCCAGTGGCGTCGAGGAGGGCACCGGCGTCCGCGACGCGGTCGGCCAGGGTGTCGAGCTGGCGGCGGAGGTCAGCGGCGGGACGGGTGACGTGGGTGTTGACCTCGGTGTCGAGCAGTCCCGACGCGGTGTGCAGTTCGGCCACGCGGCTTCGCACGTCGTTCAGCCGGTCGCAGAGCTGCTTGAGTTCGTCCTGCCGCTGCTGGGCGCGGTCACGCTGGTGGGTGATGTCCGCGAGCAGGAGTCCGTGGGCCGGGCGGAAGGCGCGCGGTACGCCGCGTGCCGCGCGGTTGAGCCGCACGACGGTGGCCTCATGGTCGGCCTGCGCCTCCTCATGGGCGGCTTGCCGCCGTGCCTGCTCCTCTTCCAATACGGGCACCTGAGAGTCGGCGCGGGTGTAGTCGTCGTGCGCCTCACCGTGGGTGGCCTCGGCCGCTTCCCGGTCGGCCGCAGCGCTTTGGACAGCCGCGGCATGGTGGTGCAGGAGTTGCTCATCCGGCGCGTCTAGGTCGACGTCGCCGAACACAGCGCGGACATCGGCGGTGACCTGGTCGAGGTTGGTGGCGGCGGCCTTTACCTCGTTGAGCGCGTCGGCCAGCGTCTTGTTCTCGGCGATCTTGGCTCGTTCGGTTGCGGCGGCCTCCTCCGTGGTCGCGCGCCTCGCGGCCTTCTGCGCGGCCCGCAGTGCGGTCGCGCCCGCCTTGGTCGCGTCGCTGGGTGCGGTGAAGTCCTCCGGCAGTTCCCGCTGGCACACCGGACATGCGTCCCCGGGTCCGCATCCGTCCGCGGCGATGGCGGTCGCGTTTAACCGTCGCGCGCGGGCGTCCTCGGCCTCGGCCGCTTCTACCGCACGCTCGGCCTCGCGGGCCTCTGCAGACGCGTCCGCCGCGTGCGCCTTGAGCTTGGCAACCTCGTCTCGATAGGCGGTGAGCTGCTCCTCCGCGTGCTGGGCGGCGTCGGTGGCCTGTCGGAAGGCGGCGAGCGCACCCGCCGCGACCCGGTGTGCTGCCTCGGCGAGGGTGACGCGTCCGGTCGCTTCGTCGGCGGCGCGCTTGGCGAGGGCGACCTTCTCCTTGCGGTTGGCGACGTCGTTCCTGCGGTTGTCCAGCACGGTCTTGCCGACGCGGACCTCGCGCTCCTCCTTCTCCAGCCGCTCGGCCTGAGTGTCGAGCTGGGGCACCTGTTCGGCGAGGTGGATGAGCGTGCTGACGGCTGAGGCGGTCTTTTCCACGCCGGTGCCCTCGGCATCAGCCTGGTCGAGCTCGGCTTGGAGCCGCTGCGTCTGCCGGTCGAGTGCGTGCCGCTCCCGGTCGACCTGTTCGCGCCGGCTGGCGATGTCGCCGGCAAGGGCGAGGAGGGCCTGGTACTTCGCCGCCGCGTCGGCGGGCGTCGCGTCGACAAGTCGGGCCCGGGCCTTGTCGAGGGCGGCGTGGCGGGCGCGGGCCGCGGACGCGGCTTCCGCCGCCTTCGCTACGGCGTGTTGGGCAGCCTGAAGGAGGCCGAGGCGCTCCTGGGCGGCGCGCTGACGCTCGGTGGCCTCCCGGATCGTCGCCACAGGGTCGCGCATGAATTCGACGCGTCGTTCGCGGTACTGGCCCAGGCGCCTCGCGAGGCGGGTATGCAAAGTGAGGGCGTGTTCGCGGACCGCGCTGAGCTGGTCCAGTCCGAGCAGCGACTTCAAGATCGTCGACCGGTCCCGGTCGCGCATGCGCAGCAGTTCCTGGAAGCGGCCCTGCGGCAGGATGACCGACCGTAGGAACGTGTCGTAGTCCAGGCCGATGATGCGCCGCACCTGAGTGGTGACGGCGCCCGCTCCGGTGGCCACGACGGTGCCGGCGTCGACGTCGGTCAGCCTGTGCAGCGCGGCCCCGCGGGCGCTGGTGGAGCGTTCCACCCGCCACACCGTGGTGCTGGCCTGGAACGTGAAGGCCACGCTGAGGGTGCCGTCACCGCTGTGGGCGATGAGATCAGAGACGCTACCGCCGTACCAGCTGCACCGGTTGTACAGGCCGTAGCACATGGCATCAAGGAGGGTGGACTTGCCGGACCCGGTATCGCCGAGGATCGCGATGAAGGTCTTGCCGGTGAAGTCGACCGTCTGGGGCTCGACGTAGGAACGCAGGCCCGTGAAGGTCAGTTCCAGGGGCTTCATGCGGCAGCCTCGTCTTCCTCGGCCGGAACGGTGAAGGCGCTGAGGTCCTCGGCGAGAAGCTCCTCAACGGGGAGAGCCGGCGGGAGTTCGTCGCCCGCGTGGTGCAGCAGGGTGCCGAACAGCTCGAGCACGCGATCGGCGCTCGCCGCACGGGTGCCCTGCTCGGCGAGGTAGGCGCTGAACATGGCAACGTTGTCCGGTTCGCTCCCGGCGGGCGTGTCTGGGGTGATGAGGTCGAGCTTGCGGTCCGCCGCGTTCTCGTCGATCTGCACGATCGTGGCGTCGGGGAAGAGCGCCCGGATCTGCCGCGACAGGTCCGGCTCGTGGCTCGGAGTGTGGACCACGATGCGGCAGATCTCGGTACTGATCGAGTCGGCGCGTGCCCGGAGCTCGTCGAGCGTGCCGGTGGCGACGTCGAGTCGCCGCCCGGCGTGCAGCGGGAGGCGTTCGATGCGGGCCGGGTTGCCGGGGTGAAGGTGGGCGAGGACGACGCTCTTGGCCTCCCCGACTTCGCCGAAGTCGAGTTGGATCGGCGAGCCGGCGTACGCGCCGCTGACATGGCCCGGCAGCTCCTGCGGCTTGTGGATGTGCCCGAAGGCGGCGTAGTCCACCGGCGGAATCTGCTCCGGGTCGGTGGCGTAGAAGTCGCAGGTGTGATTCGGGTTCTCCGTGCGCGACGCAACGCTGCCGGCGAGGTACTGGTGCGCGGCTAACACGCTGACGTCGCTGGCCGGGTCGAAGTCCTCATGCAGGCGATGCAGCAGCTCGCGCTGCACGGCCGCGATGTGCGCGGCGTAGGCCTTGCGCCGGGCGCTGGGATCGTCGAGGACGGTGACGATGCGGTTCGCGGTGATGAACGGCAGGGCGGCGAGGTGCAACCGGCCGTCGCCGACCGGGAACCGGAGCACGGTGCCCACACGCACGGCGTCGGGGTCGGCGACGATGTGGACGCGCTCGCCGTGACGCAGCAGCCCGTGGAGCCAGTGCAGCAGTGGCGCAGAGTCGTGGTTGCCGGAGATGACGACGACGGGGGCGATCGCCGACAGGGCGCGAAGGACGTCGGTGGCGAGCTTCATCGCCTGCACCGGCGGCCGCTGCTGGTCGAAGAGGTCGCCGGTGTTGAGGATGAGGTCGGGCTGCGCGGCGGCCGCGATGGCGGTGATCTCGTCAAGGACCACCTCGTGATCTTGGTTGCGACTGTGGCCCCAGGTGGTTCTTCCCAGGTGCCAGTCGGAGGTGTGGAGAACCTTCATCGGAGCCTCTTCCCGGTGGTGGTGGCGGCGGTGGCTCGGCATCGCCGGTGTGTGGGCAGGGGGGTACCGCGCGATCGGCCGGTATCCGGGTGCTGATCGCGTGGCGGAGGTTGGTGCTGGTCTAGGCGGCTCGGATGCGGTGCCGCATGAGGTGCTCGAGCATGGAGTGGTTGGCTTCCCAGCCGTCGGGGAACTTCGGCTTCGTGTTGAGCGGGACCGGGTCGACCGACGGGTGCGCGTCGAGAAGCTCGGCGATGCCGGCCCGTCCGACCACGATGCAGGCGTGGCGGTGTCGGGAGGTCAGCACGCACAGCCGTCCGGATTCCAGGTGGAACGCGGTGGCGTCGCGGCGCCCGGACAGGGGGTGCAGCACCACCACGACGTCGAACTCGGCGCCCTGCAGCCGGTTGGCGGTGTCGACGCGGATGGCCGGGTGACCGACGCGGGTCAGTTCGTCCTTGATGGCGGCGACCTGGTCACGGTGTACCGCGCCGATGGCGACCCGGTCCGATCGCACGGGCGCACCATCGGGCTCGTTCCGGGACTCGACCATGGCGCCGCGTTCCAAGGTGCGTACGGCGAGGGCGACGACGTGCTCGACGGCCTCGGCGTCCGTGCGCAGCGTGTGCCGGGCGGGCAGCTCGACATAAGCCCAACCGGATTCGGCGGCCCGCTCGACGGCGTGGTCGTGGACGCCGCCGAGCCCGTTCGTGGGCAGCCACATCCGCCGGGGCCCCTGCTCGGGCGCCGACTGGAACGGCACGTGGGGATAGAACGCCGCCGACACCGGCGTCGACGCCGACGGGGGCAGCCGCCAGGAGTACGGCAGCTGCAGCGGCTTGATCTCGGGGTTGTTGGCGAGCATGGCCGCGACGGCGCTCTGCATCGGATTCCACGGCAGGCCGGTCCACCGCTCGACGTTGACGACGGAGAACGGGTCCAGCTGGCCGGGATCGCCGACGAACAAGGCGCGCTCGAAGATGAACGCCAGGCGGAGCAGGGTGTCCGAGCGCATCTGGTACGCCTCGTCGATGATGGCCCACGGCCCCCGCTGCTCGACGACCGGATCCAGCCACTTCGCGGCCGTGCCGACCACAATCGGCACGTCGGCCAGGTCACGCAGCCGTTGGCGAATGACGACGCCCGGTCGGTGCAGCCAGTCCGGCGGCACGTAATCCTTTGCGGCGTATCGGCCCACCGAGAGGCTGGGCGCAGCCTCGGCGATGCGGTGGACGAGGTCGTCGACCTGCGAGTTGGTCTGCGCGACGACCCGCACGGGTTCCCCCGCGGCGGCCAGATGCACGGCGGTGCGCACGACCGCCCGGGACTTGCCGGCCCCGGGAGGCGAGTCGAGCACGACGCCACGGTGCGGTCCGTTCAACAGCCGGTCGATCGCGTCATCGACGACGTCGGAGACGGTCGGCGTGGTCACTGCCATTCCTCCTGGGCGTCCTCATCCGTGGGCACGTACTCAGCCGGGGGCCCACCATGCGTCCACGGCGTCTCCTCTCGTCGCGGGAACGCTGGCATCCGCCGCACCTTGGTGGTTAGCAGGCTGTAGCACACCTCCTCGTGCAGCTCGGGGACACTGCCCGGCTTTGGTTCGCGCCCGTTGCCCATGCCCTCCGACAGCTCCAGCACCACCTGCACCCGGTCACCAACCTCGGCGATCGACACCAATTCCGCCTTTTGTCCGATGCGAGCGGGGCTGCGGAGGCGGTTCTCGCCCACCGGCAGGCGTACCGGGTCGGCCGTCTCGACGGTGATCAGCGGTAGGTTGCGCCGCCCGATGCGGCGGTAAGGTTCGGCGGCCGTCACAGTGCCGACGAAGGCCTCGCCCGCCAACCGCACCTCCGCCATGACGAGGGGGTCGTCGAAGGCCCGCTGGGCCTCGTACCGCGCCTGTGCGCGTTCCAGCTCGTACAGTCGCATCGCGGCGGTGACCGCCGAGTCGCGCTTCGGTTGCGTCGCCGGGCTGTTCTCGATCCAATCCGCAGTGCGGGTGAACGCGTCCAAGTCGTGATCCCACCGTTCGGCGACGTGGCGACCGGGCTCCATCGCGGCGAGCAGGTCGATCGCCTGCCACACCCGCTGCCACGTCCCGATCAGCTGATCGTGCAGCGCGGACTCGATGCGGGACTCCACGCGGGCGCGTTCCACGCTGTTGTCGGCGTTGTCGTGGTAGCGCCGGACCAGCGGGGCCAGCACCGTGTTGTCAAAGGTGGGGTCCGTCGCCGGCCCGGCCGGAGGGTGATCCACCGGGTCCTCCACGATCTGGGCAGCCTCGGCGCCGGTCAGGTCTCCGCCGGGGTCCAGCCATGCCAGGACCGTGCCGAGATGCTCGTCCTCTTCACTGCTCTGCCCCGTGGCCCAGTGCGCCGACAGCGCCGCCGTGGCCGGCACGAGCAGGCTCGAGCCCGGGTACTGCACCCGATCGGCGTAGAACGTCAGCCACTTACCCATCCGCGGGACGTTCGCCGGGACCGCCCATTGGCCCGTGGTCTTTCGGAAGCGGGTGGACCGGCCGAGCATGCGCACGAACTCCACGCCCGCGCGGTTGGGTACCCAGATCTGCGGCGCGTCTGCGCAGCG
The DNA here is from genome assembly GCF_900090285.1 of Micromonospora inositola. Lineage (NCBI taxonomy): Bacteria > Bacillati > Actinomycetota > Actinomycetes > Micromonosporales > Micromonosporaceae > Micromonospora > Micromonospora inositola. The sequence continues at coordinate 6,675,855 of NZ_LT607754.1, forward strand.
ACGCGGGCCGTCCGGCGGCTGGCCGGGTACTGGAGGCCGGTGCAAGGTCATCGGCAGAAGTTCCGCGAACAGCAGCCGGGCCAGGTTGTGTGCGAAGGCGAACCGTTGGTCGCGGTTGCGCGGCTGGGCCACGACGAGCATCCGAGGGTTCTCCCGGTCAATGCCGATCATGGCGGCCATGGGGGCGCTGGCTTCGCCGGCCATCTTCAACGGCACGAACACCAGCGGTGTCGAGCTGACGTGCAGGTGCCGGACCGTGGTGATCCGCTGCGCCTGGCCACGGTCCACGGCAAGCGCCCGCCCGAGGGAGGTCAATAGCGTCATGCAGCACCGCCGAGGAACGCGGTGCGGTAGCTGTGCGCGAGTCGCAGCAGCCGCGCCTGCTCGGCCTGGTCATCCGCCGGGATCCGTGCTCCGGTGGCCAGCCCGACCACCTCGCTCACCGATTCCAGCCCGCCCAGCTCCTCGCGTACCTGCCGCCCGAGCGCCGCGGTCGACCCACGCTCCTCGCTGCGGCAGAACTTCGCCATCTCGCAGGTCCTCAGGCACTGCGGGACGTAACGCGCCTCAACGATGCGCAGGGTGCGCTTGAGCTCCTCCGCCGGCCGTGGATCGAGCCGATTCGGGTCGCGCCACCGGTCAAGAGTCGCGCCGGCGGGCATCATGGCGACGATCGCGTCCAGGCCCTGCATCCGTGACAGCTGCCGCCGGACCGCGTTCAGATGGTTGGTGATGTTGACCTTGACGGCGGTCGGCCGGTTGCTGAAGTCCTTCGGGCAGACCAGCACGACCTCCGGCGCGACGAGCTGCTCATCCAGGCCGCGGGAGCGCAGCAGCTCCCGCATGGCGTGCACGTAGACGGCAGCCTGCAGCTCGGCGGCCGCCACCGAGGCGGCCGGCGCCTGCCCGTCGACGACCGCGAACGACTTGATCTCCACGATGTAGAACTGGCCGTCGAACCGGAACGCGATCAGGTCCGGCTCGAGGTAGACCGGATAGCCCGCGACCACCAGTTCCAGCAAGGGGTGGTCGAACAGGGTGCCAGCGTCCTCGGCCAGCGAGCCGGCCTGGGTCAGCAGCCGGACGGTGTGGCGGTGCCGCGCCGAGGGGCTCGCGTTCCCGCCGACGGTCTCCAGATCGTCGTAGGAGACCTCGGCCAGCGGCAGGCCGAGCACTTCGCGCAGGAGCGTGAGCAGCTGCGCGCATCCGTTGGCCTTGACCTGCGCCTCGAACGCGGTGCCACGCGTGAGGGCGAACTGGGACTGGTCCGCCGACATCGCGAAGCCGAGCGCCGAGCCGAGCATCTGCTTGTCGATGCCTGCAGCGTCCAGAACGCTCCTCCGCTGGCAGCCGGGGTTGGCTGTGAGTGCGGCGAGCCCGCGGGCGTTGAGCTTCCGGCGTTCTTCTGACCCCCGCAGCGCATCGAGACGCGCTTTGAGATCGTTCACGTGCCCTTCCTTCGCGTGGGAAGTGCGATCGAACAGCGGAGCGGTGGCGTCTACCCCTCGCCCATGGTTGCCGGGGCGAGTCCGAGTGTGGTGCCGAACATCTGCTGTAGATCGTCGAGCTTGATGACCCGCCGAGCGGCCGCTTCGCGGTGCGAACGGTCGGCGTCCTCATGAACTTCAAGTTCTGTGCGTGCTGCGTGCTGGACGGCGTCCGGGGTCATGGAGTCGAACGTCCGTGCCCCGCCAGGGATGTTGGCGGCGAACTCCCACAACAGCCGACGCGCGGGTAGCGTCGCCCACTCCGGTTGCCGAAGGTGTTCAGCGACCCGGATGGCTGCCTTGAGAAAGTGCACGCGAGGGCTCAGTGGTCCGACGACGCGCGCCTCCATCGACCACGTCGATACCGCCAACAGCCCGCGCGCGGGCGACAACCGATCGGCCGTCAACGCCGCGCAGATGTAGTACGGCCGACCGTGCCGGTTTGTCTTGAACGAACGCTCCTCGTCCCGCCGAAGGCTGGTCAACTGCCCACTCGCAAGCGTCCCGCCGAAGAGCGCGTTATGGAGAGCGACGATCAACTTCGGCGCCGCCGGGACCGTGAGGAACGTCAGCGCCTGGTGCACCTGCTCCCGGACGGGCAGCAGCGGTGCGGTCGGCGCCATCGCCGCGTCCTCGAGCGGCTCCGGCCCGGCAAGGGTGGCCAGGGTCGCGTCCCACTCCGCCTCCACTTTGCGCAGTTCGGAGCGGAGTCGATTGGCCCGGGCGCGGTCGCCCGCCATCGCGGATCGCCGTACCTCCGCCCGGAGGTCATCGATCCGCTGCTCGAGAGCATCCATCGAGTCGGCCACGACGAAACCTTAACCGCCCCAAGGCATTCCAGCAAGTTCCATGGGCTTCCAGATTTTTGTCCGTTCGATGGCGCGAGCGCCGGCCGGTCATCGGCCTGAGTTCGTGGCCGGCCGGTTGTAGGGACTTGCAGAGCCCTGCTGTCATCCATAAACGCCAGCGCTCGCCGTGCCCGCCGCCTCGGCTTCGACCGAGGGCGCGGACTGGATTCCGGAGGGCGTGGACCCGGGGGCTGGCTGATCATCACCCGTGACCGTCGCCTCAGGAGCGCCGCCTGAAGATCGTCCCCATGACGAGCCCGGGCCAGGATGATCGCCCTGACAGCCGTCGACTCGGGCAGTGTCTTGGGCAGAGGGGGTCGCGACGAGTCGCTGCTGTGATACCGAGCGGGTCGGACTCCAAGGTCGGGAACTGCCCAGGAGAATTGTCGTCAACGCCAAGGTCCCTCATCTGGTTGGCACCCCAAGGAAGGCGTCCGCGGGCGCGCCCTGTCGTCTATCACTGCGCCACGTGCCGGTTGGCAAGCCCGCCAGCCTCGCTGGGAGCGCCATAGCCTGGTGTGCCTGTTGTGAGACGCCAGCTGTTGCTGATCTTCGATGATGCGTGGTGTGTGCTCTCCAGCCGGCGCCATGCTGGGTCAACCGGTGCCGCTTGGAGTCAACCGGGGTCAATGATCATGGTCACTGGCGCGCCCCGTGTGGTCCATGTGTGGTCATCGCCCACCCCCGGCCGGCCGGGACGACGCAGGTCAACGTCGGCCACTCCCTGGCATCCCAGGGCAACCCGCAGGTCGCTAGACTGACGACTCGCGCCCTCGTAGCTCAGGGGATAGAGCAACGGCTTCCTAAACCGTCTGTCCCGCCGTTGGCCTGCCGCTACTCCTCGTCGGGCTCGCCCAGGTGCGGGCGATGCTCCGCGATCCACGCCTCCACGTCGCGTTTCAGCCACACCGCGCCCATCCCGAGCCGGTCGTACGGCCCAGGGAAGTCCGGGCGGTCGATGATCTGCCGCGCCCGCTGCCGGCTGACGCCGAGGCGCGCAGCGATCTCCCCCCGCTCCATACAGGTGCCGTGGCATGGCCGCAGGGTAGCCATGCAGTAACTGGTCAAACCGCAGCCTGTCTTACAGCAACTGGTCGCGTTGCAGGATGCATCTTGACAAGGGCTAGCCATCGACGAACGATAAGCACATGCCGCTGACTAGGACACCCCACCCCATACCCACAGGTCCACGACACCGCCGGGGTTGGCGGACGAGATGGCGGCGATGCACCTGCGGCCTGCCCTGGCCGTGCCCCGATCGCGGCCCAGTACCCCCGGCCGAGCCCTCGCCGACATACCGGGGTGCCGCCTCGGTGCCGCCGCCACTATGGAGACGGGAGGTGACGGCGCTGTACCCGCCAATTGGGCGGGCGGGGCACCTGACGCCCGCGCAGTCGCGCCGGGCAGGCGTTCAGTGGTGAGCGGCGCACCGGGATGCCCCCACACGCCGATGCGCCCCCTCTGGCGGTGCCGCCGCTGTGGCTGCCCCTGGCCCTGCTCCCCCGCCCGTCTGGCGCTGCTGGCGGAATACCGGGACGCCCGCTCGTCACTGGCCGTATACCTCGCACTCGCTCTCGCTGACGCCCTGAATGATCTACACCGCCTCGGCCTCGACAACCGTGGGGTGCACGCCCGGTTCCTCGGCTGGCTGCGCTCGGAGCCTCCGGATAAGGGTGGCGACCTCCCCTCGCGCGGTGTTCGCCGCTGAACTTCCTACGGTCACCGACTGGATGCCGGCGTGGGAAGACCTCAGGGACGTCCTCGTCGCAGCCCTCGCCGTTGACGTCGACGTAGACAAGACCACGTTCGTGAGCTAGCGGTGGGCTTGCAGGTGCCGGCGGCATCAGTCCGCTGATGAACGAGACTGCGCCGCACCAGCCACAACCGCCTGCGGCCGTCGTCGATCCGCGACGGCGGCGGTCTACAAGCGACCCGCAAGTGGAGGTTGAAGAAAGCGATCGGGACGGCCTTGGCGCGACTGCGGCGAGCCGCTGTCGACTGCTCGGACGGCTGGGTCATTGCCGGGCTCGGACTCGTGGTAGCCGTCTACCCGCGATTGACCCGGCGGGGCCGAGCGGGTGTCGGTCGCCGTGCCGGTCCGCGGGTCTCTCCAGCCTCGGGTTGCTCGGAATCGACGCTGGAAGGATCGTCGAGCAGCGATGAGCGGAGGCGTACAGCAGAGCAAGCATATCCGGTGAGGACGGTCCTATGGACTCCGCCAGGCGATGAGTGCCTCACCCAAATGACCTGGGCGCAGAACTTTGACTGCTCACGCTCCCGTACCGAATGGGTGCCGACAGCACTGTATTGATCATGGTGAGCCGAACCAGTGAGATCACCCTGGCCTTCGACACGCTGCCCACTCGCCGGGTTCACTCGAGGCCAGAACTGCTCCGGCATCGGGTTGTTGTGCTGGCGTCCGCAGCCGCGGCCGAGGAGATAGCGGATGGTCCCGGCGTCCCCTGCTCCCAAATTGCTCCCAATTTAAGGGGCAACAGCCGGGAAGCTCGTTACCGGTGGCTCCGGCGACGGGCTTCCTGCCTGTATATATTTATGGTGGGCGATACTGGGATCGAACCAGTGACCTCTTCGGTGTGAACTGTCGGCGATGGGGTGCGGCGGGGGTATCTTCCGAGGTCAGACGGGTTGCTCCGGCTCGTCTCGGTGCCATGTGGCTGGCACGGTTGCTGTACTTCGCTGCTGTACTGCTGGCGTTGGTCGCTCGACCTGCCTGGTCCATCCGAGGAAGCGGTGATGCAGCACGCCGGCCGGCGTCCACGGCATGTCCTCGGTGGCCTGGACGAGGTACGAACCGAGGTAGAGGGCCAGCGACACCGGAGCATCTGCATACTCCGCCCGTAGCTCCCGTTTCCGCGTCGGGCAGGGCCAGGGCATGTCGCAGCCGCCGCAGCTCCAGGTCGGCATGACCGGGCCGTGGGTGGTCACCGCACACCGCCGAGGAACCGGGCGGTGATCGTCCGGGCCTGCCGGCTGGTCGCCCATTCCACCTGCCAGCACGGGTACGGCGCCAGCCGCGACCACCACGCGCGGCAGCCGACGCACATGCCGTCGAGACCGCGGACGTGCACCGCGAGGATGACCCGCTCCTGCCCGTCGTTCACTGTTCCTCCTCCCCCGGCCAGTGGCCACGGTTGATCGGAATCCGATGCCGGGAGCGGCACGGCAGCTCGGCTCCGCACCGGCAGACCCGCCGCCACCGCCGCCAACACCAGACCGGCCGATGCCGACGCGCCAGGGTCAGCGCAACCGCCAGGACGTACTCGTCGTACGGGACCCGCCTCATCGGCCCATCATTCGACCCCTGAGCCATGAACTGTCGTGCCAGCCAAGGTGAAGGGAGCACTGCCAGCTCCTCCTGCCGCAGCTATCGGAGGCGTGGATGCCCGATCGCAGGGATGCGCCGGACATCCACGCCGGCGAGGACGGCCCACAGCGCCAACCGGGGGAATCGACCTCCTCGGCAACCTCCCACAGGTACCGTTGGGTAGTCAAGGGGTGACGTAGGTGGTCTACTCGTGTTGCCAACCGAGGGGAAACACCGTGCCACCGCGTTACCGCTATGAGCAGATCGCCGACGACCTTGCTGGACGCATCTCGTCCGGGGAGTTCCCACCCGGCTCCAAGCTGCCCAGCCGGCGAGAGTTGATCGAGCACTACGGGGTCACGGAGCCGGTGATCGACCGCGCCATGCAGGTGCTGTGGATCAAAGGGATGACCGAGACGCTGCCGGGCGTGGGCGTCTTCGTCGCCGAGTAGTTCCCCTAGCCAGCCGCCCGCCGGTGGGGCATCGACCCCTCGTTTGTAAGGCGCTTCCGCCAAGAGTCGCTACGTCCGCTGGGGTCCATCGGCGCGGCTTGTCGGAAGCAACCGTGCACACTCGTCCAGCCTCGGCCGCCACCGTTGATGTCAACGACTGATGTCAGGCTCGCCCTTGGCGACCTGGCGATCGCTTGGCCCTAGTCCTCGTCGACCCCTTGATGCGATGAAGAGGCGGGGCCTCGCCTCCCCGTGACAGTCACCCAGGTTGCGATGTTCGCTTGGGCTGTCTACGTCCACCACGACGATGGAGGCCCCTGTGGATGAGTATGACGGCAAGCAGATCGTCGGTATCGATCTGCATCGGCGGCGCACGGTGATCGTGCGGATGACGCAGGCCGGGGAGCACCTCGAGACGTGCGGATTGACAACGATCCGCTGACGTTGGGGTTGGAGATCGCGAAGGCCGGTGAAGCACCCGAGGTGGTGTTGGAGGCGACCTACGGCTGGTACTGGGCCGTCGACGTGCTCCAGGACGCCGGCGCGGTGGTGCACCTGGCCCACCCGTTGGGTGTGAAAGGGTTCGCCTATCGGCGGGTCAAGAACGATGTGCGCGATGCATCGGATCTGGCTGATCTGTTGCGTATGGGTCGGTTGCCGGAGGCGTGGATCGCGCCGCCGGCGGTGCGGGAGCTGCGGGAAGCGGTGCGTCATCGCAGCAAGCTTGTCGCGTTGCGGTCCGGACTCAAAGCGCAGGTCCACACAGTGCTCGGCAAGCAGGGCGTCATGGTGCCGATGTCGGATCTGTTCGGCACGGCGGGCGGGAAGCTCCTCGATGATCTGCGCCTGGACCCGGCTTACCACGCACGGATCGTGTCGCTGCGCAGGTTGATCGAGGCCCTTGACTTCGAGATCGACGTGGTCGCTCGGCGCACCGCAGCAAAACTCGCCGGGCATCCGGGATACCGTGCCGTGCAGGCCATCGACGGTGTCGGCCCGGTGTTGGCGGCGATCTTCGTTGCCGAGATCGGTGACGTCAGCCGTTTCCACCGCCCGCAGCAGCTGTGCTCCTGGGCTGGGCTGACCCCACGCCACCGGGAATCCGACACCACCGTGCACCGGGGCCAGATCACCAAACAAGGCAGTCCCCTGCTGCGCTGGGCTGCGATCGAGGCGGTGCAACGGCTCAGCCGCGGCCCGGTCGGCGCGACCCGGATCCGAGTCGGCGCCCGCCGGGGATCCAACATAGGCAAGGTCGCCGCCGGCCGAAAACTACTCACGCTGGTGTTCTACGGGCTGCGCGACGGGCATATCCGCGCCCTGAGCACCCGACCGGCGTGAGCCTGATCCGGACACAGCCAGGACCCGAGGTCGCTGGGGGTCTGACCCTCCCGAACACGGGACGCGGTCGAGCGTTACTTGATTGACCCGGCCCTGGCTGTGGCCGCACCACTCCATGCCGCACGAACAGCGGCGAAGGGATGACCGGCAGCCGGATCCCAACCGGCATGCCGCACGTCCATTCAGGACCTTGGAGAAGACGGCCCCCACAACCTCATAGCCTGCTCCCGGCGCCGCCATCGTGCGATCGCCTCGGGACCGGCGTCAAGGCCACACCCGCTACGCGGGTCGACCTAAAGGTCGAGCCTGGACCCCGACCCCTCACCGACGCCTGCCCGCACCAATCCGGGAATCCAACACAAACCGGTCACAACCGGTCCAGCGTCCGCGCTTGACACGGCCCCGCCTCTTCAGGGATGACCCCCAGAACGATTCCCCATACGTCTAGGCACGTCACACACGCCATCCCCACGGTCAGACCGTGCAGTCGACGGCATGCCGGCCACCATCGCGCACGCCGTGTGGTCCCCACCTGGTCCCCGGACGCTGACACGCTTGGCGGCCGCAGCACGCGGTTTAGGGGTGGACATGGCGGAAGCCGCTCGGCAGTCACCTGGCTTGACCTGCGCCGCCACAAAACCCGCCACGTCCAGGAGCTTCCGTTTCGTGCGCATGTGCCACAATCTAAACCGTTGGTTATACCGCACCAACATGCGTCAGTCAACCGCCGACCACCTCGCATTGGCATTGGCAAGCAACTCATATGGGCGGCGGGCCCACTTCCACTGTGCAGACGCTAAATTCTCCTGGTGTACCCCGGCGTCCCGCAAACTAGGAGAATCGGTGGCAGAACGGCCCGATGATGTAATTCAGCACCAACTACGCCACGTACTCGACAATGACAGGGAGATTAGATCGGGCATACAGAAAGCGGAGGCCGACGAAAGGGATTTGTTCAGTTCAGTCCTCAGCCGGCGCAGCGAAATCGAGAGTGCCTGCCTGACGGAACTAAAACAACTCAACCTGAGCGCAATGGAGCTTCAAGGTGCCGAGGAGGTAATTGCAGCACGGTGGGAAAAAGCGCCAAGATACGAGATAGTCATCAGGGCAGTCTTTGGGACCGCGATGTCGCTAGCAATCATTCTTTATGGCTGCATCGGCATATTCTATGGCATCCTGAGCCACGAGCAACTGGGTCCAATCTGGGACACAACCCGCGGCGCACTGATGTTAGTAATCATCACCACTGCCAGTCTTGGCCTCGTCGTCCTATTGCTTAGATTCAGGCGGGGTAAGCTGGCCGAACGAGCGCGAACTGCCAGCACCTTCCAGTTTCTTCGGGATAATGTCAAGACGGCTCGCGCAAATTGGATCAATGCAGTAGGCGATAACGGAGTAAAACCGCTACTTAGAGAAGAGATCAACGCCCGCCTTCCCACGTTCGTCAATCATATAGACGTGCAGCGAGCGAACGGCCTTTCCGAGGTAAGGGACCCTCTCTACCTCGTTGATACAGACGCCAAGGCGCAGATACAGGAACTGCTTGACTCAATGCCAAGTGGCAGCATTGGACTGGCCGGCCCTCGCGGCGCCGGAAAAACAACGCTCTTGCGCTACTTCTGCTCGAGGGATTTTCGCCCGCTTAGCGAGGAAGATGACGCGGTTCGCGTCACTTTGGCAGCCCCCGTACGCTACGACGCACGAGAGTTTGTGATCCACCTATTCGCCAACGTTTGTCGCGAGCTAGCCCCCGAGGTGGGTAAGTATGGCTCTCCTTTCGACGCGGCATTAAATCAGTTCGATGAAACCAGGGCCTTCTTCACTTCTTTAATCCGCCTTTTGTTGCCATTGTCGCTGGCATGGGGATTGATACAACTGGCAGCCGTGATTGCAGATTGGAAGATAAACCCCGGCCTCCAGTCCGCCGTCCTTTTAATAGTCCTATCCGCCTCCGGCTTATCCGCCCTCATTTATACGCGCGCTGCAAGGAGGCGGCTGTGGCGTGTTGAGCTATCTCTTGGACGCGAATATCATTCAAGTCCGTCCCAAATCGAAATGATGGCCGAGAACTTGCTTGTTGGTCTGTCATACCAGCAGTCGGTTGCGCACGGCTGGTCCGCAGCATTGAAACCTCCCGTTGGGTTCGAGGCCACTAGCTCATCCAACGTGACCATGACCGAACGACCAATGAGTCTTCCGGAGATCGTATCTCGGCTGGCCGACTTCCTGCGCCAGCTATCTGGACACAAGAAAGTCTTTATCGGCATCGACGAGCTGGACAAGATTGAATCAGCCGAAGATGCTCAGCGCTTTCTCAACGATATAAAGAGCATCTTCGGGCTTGAAGGCTGCTATTACATCGTCTCGGTATCAGACAATGCAATGAGCGCGTTTGAGCGCCGAGGACTACCTCTACGGGACGCCTTTGATTCCGCCTTCGACGCCATAGTTGCCACCCCATATCTTGATCTTGTCGAGTCACGCCGTCTGATAAGGCGTCGCGTAATCGGCATGCCGGAACCATTCATCGGCTTTTGTCATGCGCTCTCAGGCGGTCTTCCGCGCGATTTGATTCGCGCCGCACGTTCTGTCGTTAACCTGTCCAAGAAAAAGGGGCAGGATCGCGACCTAGGCTCGGTAACCGCAGGAGTCATAGCAACCGACATTAATCGAAAGTTCTTGGCAGCCCGCACCGCCGCTCAAGAGATTGCCCTTGAGCCATCCGTCGGCATTTTCCTCTCCACGCTTCCTCGAGGAGTTGTCGATGCGCGTGATGTCGCCTCTGTATTGCGGGGCCGGCGTTCGCTCCTAATAGAATCAACAACGGCATCGCCGAGCGGGTTAGGAAGCGAACCGAGTGCGGGCGATGCGTGGCAAGCACTAACGCGACTACGCATCGAATTAGCCGCCTACCTATATTTCGCCGAAACGATCGCAAGATTCTTTGACGGCCCTATTGATCGCGACCGGCTAGAATGGATTGCCGGAGGATCTCATTACTCGGCGCCGGACCGGCTTGCACGAGCACGTATGGCGTTCTCCGTCAATCCTAGGCTTGCGTGGGAATTGACTTCAGACTTCAACCATGACTACGACCTCCCAAGTTCACCCTTCCCAGTCGGGATATGGCGGCAACGTTCCTGACGCGTTGGCGGTAGACGGTGGATGCCTCAGCGGCTCGATGGCGACGAGCATGAAGGTGTCAGCAACGAGGCCGGAAGCTTGCCCTGCCGCCAGCTACTCAGGACCGGCAACTAGGTACAATCGCGGCACCCGCAGGGCTGGCGGTGAGCGCAGAAGACGTGCGCTCACCGCGACACTCTCGGCGCCGTTCCTTCCCCCTCACTGTCTCCACGAGCGAGCAGCGAAGATCGCATCACGATCAGGGTCACTCACCTGCCTGCTTAACTCGCTCTCTTATCCGGGTCGCCTTGGTTCCTCTTGTGATCGTCGTCAAGCCTCATCAGCAAATCCCGCCCTTTCGGAGCGGCCACGCGGTCGCCCGAGTCGATTGCCCGCTGGTAAGCGTCCCTCGCCCCATCGACATCTCCCTGCTCGCCGAGCAGCGCTCCCAGGCCAACCGCCGCCAGCGGAGCCCAGCTGGTGTGGCCGGAGTCGATCGCCCGCCGGGGATGTCCTCGAGAATCGGCCAGTAGCCGGTCAGACTGGCGGGGCAGTCGAGCCCGCCGGCTCAGCGCGGGCGCTCGGCCAGGCCACCGCGACGATCGACCACGACACCAGCGCGACGAGCAGTGCTCCGAGGGTGGCGGGAACCATCCCCCACGGCAGGGCCCGCGTCGAAAGCATCCAGGCCTGCCGGCTGTCGGCAAGTACCCGGGGCTGCTTGACCGACTCGGGGATGGCCACCTCCCACTCGTAGGCGCTGTTGGGTTCTTCATCCATGGCCTGCCAGGACGCCTTGACGTCGACGCCGTAGATCGGCCCTTGGTGTCCGCGGCCGCCGCGGGTCCAGTTGCCGATGCACCGGCTGTGCATGACCTCAAGCCGGTCGTACGTCACGTAGCAGTGGTCAATAACGGCGCGTGGCTGGTCATTGGGCCATAAGCCTGCTGTCCAGCTCAACACTCCACTGAGGGCGAAGCCCAGGGCGACCATCGCGGCGAGCCGCACCCTGAACGCGATCACCAGCGGTCCTCCTCGTCCCTGGGTCCGGTTGGCGCCGCCACCTCGTTTGCCAGAGATCAGTGGCATGGGCGGATATTAAGGTTGATCATCACGATCCGCCGCCCCGCCGAGGATCAGATGGGGCGAAGCACGGGCGACCGCCGGTCCGGCGGCACAAGTGCGTCCGGGCGACACGATCAAGGGGGTGCTGGATCCCCAAGTACCAGGAGTGCGCGCCCGAGCCCCGAGGCTCGTTGATATGGCGGCGTGCTGTAAATCCGTCGCGAAAGCTACAGAGGTTCGAATCCTCTACCCGCCACCAGGTGCGAAGACGGCCCCTGACCAGCAGAAATGCGGTCAGGGGCCGATCTTGTCTGGTCCCACTGAGTCCAGCCGTTGCCCGCCGTCGCTCACGGTCCGGGGGCGTATCGGGGGGCATCAGGACGCCGCGTCAGCGTTCGTTGATCGACTGATAAAGACCGCGTCCGACCTTTCCGATCCGGCCTCGCTGCCACAGGTCGTAGGTGGTGACCTGAATTTCCATCTTTGGGTCGTCGCGACCCAACGCCTGGAGCTCGGCCCAGATCTCGACGGGTCGCATAGGTTCGCCACTACGGGCAAGCACCCACTCGATCGCCTTCGTCCGGGGCAGTGCAGCGACCTCCTCCCGTTGCGCCTGGACGCCGTCTTCGCGGGAGGGGGAGCTAAGGCCTGCGATCAGGGCATCGATCCTGTTGAGCGCAGCCAGCACGTCGGATCGGACAGATTGGAGTTCTGTAAGCATGAACAGAAGGTACAACGTTGGTACCACGGTTGCCAAGGCGCGAGGCCGGTCCTGGTCCTGGTCCTGGTCGTAGTCCTGGACCTATGGACTGCCGGCAGGGCGGTCGCTGACGGTCCGGTAAGCAGGTCGCGAGCCTCAATCGGCCGGTCGAGGGCTGTAACGGTGGCATGGGTTGGTGTGCTTCCATGCTGTACGGCGACCAGGTCGAGACGGACCTTCGACCCCCACCGGGGGGAGCCGGACACACCTCGTCGGCTCGTGCCAATCCTTACCGACCAGTGCGGTTGCGCAGCTGACGCTAGGCGTCCTCTGCTGTCTCCTACTCGCCTGGATCAAACGGCTTGCTGCCTCTTCGCTGCCTCCGGCTCGTCGCCGCCTCGGGCCTCGGCGTTCCTCTTCGGCCCGATTAAATACTTTTGTCCTTTGCGGTCATGCTACTGCCAAGGATCTTTCGCGCTGCGCCTTGAGCGAGGACCGCAACAAGCACGAAGAACATGCCTATAACGATAAGCGGGACTGACAGGGAGGATCGAAGGCCCAATACAACAGGCAGAAGTATGGAGACAGCCGCCGTTATTAGCGACACTATCCTCAACCTTCCACTGAACAACTGACGTCTCGACGCTACGTCTTTAGCATTCACCTCGCGGACATTAATAATCGGGTTAGAGACAGACAGGATGGGATCACCGTTAAGGAGAAGGGAGACGTTGACCAGTTGGCGTGCAGCCAAGAGAGAGGGCCCGATGTAGAGTTTGGTGCCAGAGAGCTGGAGCTCCGGTTCCACTGTCCCCGGCGGCTTCGAGGTACGGCTGAGGATTTCCAGAACCGGTACGGCAAAATCGAGCACAAGAGGCTTGTCTCCATCGAACAGACTGGACGGCACATCTCTCTTGCCGTCATTGCCAATTCCCAGGAAGGCGATTCGAGGGCTCTCGACCAGCTGTCCATTGTGATGAACGACTAGGCCCGCGTCCTTGGCGCCAGAGCCTTTGTGCAGGGGTTCGACTTCGCACTTGTAGACGATGCGACGCTGCGGCATCTCCTTCCTATAAGAATCCCACAGCGTGATCATCCCAATGAGCAAGGTGATTACTACCCCGGCCAGCGCAACCCAAAAGTTGCCCACCTCGTACCACTCAGCTGCAGTAGTCATGCAGGCCCCTTATTCATGATCAAACTGTGGACCAGAGCCGCCCGAGCCTAGCTCTCGCCGTTCAAAGTTGCTGCCCCTCGCGCCCAGCAGCCGAACGTCCGCAGTCACCCAGGGTGGCGCTGTTCGTTGCGAGGGCGCCCGCCTCCGTCTCCGCCCCTGGATCATCCGTACCTTCGATGAAAGTTGCGAGCTGAGCGAAGGACCCCGACGCCTTGCTTACAAGTCGCTTCCGGCATGAGTCATGGCGTCCGTAGATGTCCGTGCCGTCCGCGATGGGTCCCGCGAACGTGCATGAGAGTCCATCCTCGGTCATCGGGGTTGATGTCAGCGATGGATGTCAACGGCAAAGATGCGGACGGGCGGCATGATGGCGGGATGGCAGCGGTTGAGGCGTGGTTTCTGGGTGGGCCGGTCGACGGGAGACTGATGCCCGTGGAGACCACGGCCGACGGCAATCCGCCGACGGTGGTCAAGCTGCCTCAGACCGGCTTCTACCTCGGGGCGAGTGATGTCGCGGCGCCCGCGGTTGAGCACGTCTACGTGCTCGCCGACAGTCGTGACGACATCGAGGTCTACCAGTACCAGCAGCCTCCGTCGGAGGCGGGAGACTGACCGCTACCGCCGGCGGATTGGTTGTTCTGCCGCTGTTTGCTTGCAGCCCATTGCTATGGCGGTCGACACCCGCGTATATCGAGGTATCGCTATCTTCGATGACCGGGAGAGCCGATCGTGACCCGTACCCTGCGCTGGGCCGCCACCCTGCTGGCCGCCGTCACCGCCACCACCACCCTGACCGCCGCCCCCGCCCACGCCGAGACCTACTCCGCCGCCCTGCGCACCGCCGTGGCGAACCTGCCCGTCGCCACCGAGGTCCGCACCGGCTACGACCGCAGACTGTTCCCCCTGTGGATCGACGCCGACGGAGACGGCTGCAACACCCGCTACGAAGTCCTCATCGCCGAGGCCACCACCAAACCCTCGGTGGGCGCCGGCTGCGCCCTGTCCGGCGGCCGCTGGTACTCCTACTACGACAACACCTACTGGACCATCACCAGCGACCTCGACATCGACCACATGGTTCCCCTTGCCGAAGCGTGGGATTCCGGCGCCCGCAACTGGACCACCAGCCGCCGCCAGTCCTACGCCAACGACCTCGGCGACTCCCGCCCCCTGGTCGCCGTCACCGACAACGTCAACCAGGCCAAGGGCGACCAGGACCCCGCCACCTGGATGCCCTCCTACAGCTCGGCCCGCTGCCGCTACATCAACGAATGGGTCGCCACCAAAATCCGCTGGCGGCTCACCGTCGACACCGCCGAGAAGAACGCCCTGACCAGCTGGGCGAACTCCTGCTCCAACGTCACCATCACCGTCGTCCGCGCCTTCTAACAACCACAGGCAAGGGCGGTGCCGCGCCGTGCGTGCCGCGCCGCCCTCGCCTCGACGGCGACCTACTCTCGTCGCTGCCTTAGCGGTGGGTGCTGACGGCACGCACGCTCGGTACCCCGGAACTAGCGGCGCAGCTAGAACCTTGGCCTCCCTCAGCCACACCCCAGCGCCCAGCAGGCGTTGAGACAATCTGCGCGCTACGGACACTGCTTAGTCCAGCCCCTGTCGGGCCTTCCGCCAGCCGCGTGGCGCCCGGGCTCGCGAACCCCTGACGCCTCGCCAAAAGGTTCTAGGCGGCTCGTCCGGCGGGTCCGTCCGCATCTACGACCTCGGGCGGCTGTCTGCGCCCGGCCGCCGGCCGTTGCCCTCGTCCGGGCCCGTTGCTGTCGAGAGCCCACGCGTTCGGTGATAGTGAGGACCGTCGGAGTGGGTCAATCATCGAGCACCACGACCGAGCCAGTGTATTGGGCGGGCACGGAGACATCCTTGGAGTCAAGGGTGTTGAGGTGGCCCTCGACCCACTGCACAAGGAACCGCACAAAGTCGTCGCTGCAGCCCGCCTCTCGGTAGTGAGCGAGGACGTCGCTCCGAGCATGGCCGTCCCGCCGGGCGCGGAGGAGGCGGTGCCCCCGGATGTCTCTGGTGAGCCGTTCACCGAGATCGACGGTCTCCCCGCGCTGCCCAGTGGTCAGTTCGCGACGCATCGGATGGGCGACCCACTCCAGGAACGGCAGCGACAGCAGCGTCCTGGTCTCCATGTCGTGGGCTGCCAGATCGACGTCCACTTGTCCGTTAATGGCAGCCAGAGCGGGACTGACTAGCCCCGCTGGTAAAGTTCTGACCCACGGTGTATCAAACTGCACTAACACCTGGCTCAGTGCATAAGCGGATTCCCCGGTCGGCGACGAGTCTCCGGGGTGAACCAACAAACGTATTACCGGAGCTCTCACCGTGCCCAGCCGCAGCGGAACATCTGCATAGAGGCTGGCAGGCCCGAAGGCCTTGACGAGTTCCACGGCCGCAGCGAGATCCTCCTGAGCTCGCCAGGCCCGGAACCAGAGCTCCCGCGGATCATTCTGAGGCAAAGCAATCTCTGGCAACTCCTCGATGAAGGTGTCCCGCATCCGCGTCCAGAATCCGAATCGCGTCGGTGATGCGTTCTGCAGGTAATGCTCAAGGTGAACCACTAGCGCAATAACGCTGGAGGGGCGGGTCCGCAGCTCCTTCGTCATAGTCTCGACCACCGCACGGCGGATCATCTCAAGGTTTTCGGGAGAGGCCTCGGACAATAGGATCTTCAGGGGATTATCGCGCAGCACGGTCATGTTCGAGGTGTCGTCAACGTTGTCGATCGCCAGCACGACAATGAGGTCGACGACCGCGCGCAGCAAGAACGGCGGGAAGCCCGTGTATGACAGCATCTGGGCTACGAAGGCGAGGACCGGCTCTCCGCGCACGCCCGGGCCGACCCCATTAAGCAACCCCTCGGCCACCTCCCGAGCACCGCCCTTGTAGAGGACGTGCAGCTGCACGGCGAGGTAGGTGACCTCCAGCCACTCACCCCGTGAGATTCGGTCGCCGATTTTGCTCAGGAGGCCCTCGACGCTGGTACAAGTCCGTGAAACGTGCTCGGCGGCGAAGTACTCGAGGAAGCTTCGGTGCACGAATGCGTAAATCTCGTCAGTGTTGGTCGAGCCGACCTGGGCCAATACCCAGCTTCGACCCGCACAAACCTCCAGGAAGGACTCCGCCTTCTCGGCCGCGATGTCCTCGTCGAACCGCTCCGCGAAGTGTCGCTTCAGGTGCTCTGCCATGTGTCGACGGCTGAGTTTTGCGTCGGGTGTCTCAGAGTAGAAGACCCAGGCGATATGCTGGAGCGCTGTCCGCGCCGCAAGTACGCTTTGGTCCTGGCTGGCGACCGCGCGCATGGCGTCCCACTGAGCGAACAACAGCTCCGCGCATTTGCGATAGACGTCGGCGCGGTTGGCGGGTATGAAGTGCTCGGCCAAGTAGATGCCGCAAAGCAACGAGAGCATGAGCGGGTTGCTACGGATGTCACGGATCGACTCGCTCTCGCGGAGGAAGCTGTCCCGACGGCCACCGCTCCCTGCGGCTTCAGCGCTCCGGCTCTGCTGTGCGTCTAGCGCAAACCATTTGGTCACATACCGTTCGACCTGCTGGTCGGTGAAGGGCTCCAGCTTCCACACGCTAAACAGCTTGCGGGATAGCGGAGCGTACTCGTATCCCACCTGCCGCGAGGTCACCACTATGCTTGCATTGGGATAGCGGTAGGTGAAGCCCTCAATGAGATCGACCACGCGGCGCCTAAGCCACACCCGGGTCAGCTCGTCGAGACCGTCGAGGATGACGACCGCGCGCCCGTTCTGGAGCAGGTAGGGCACCGCGTCGTTAGGCGGTTTCAGTCCGTACGGGTCGGCACATTGCATCTCGAGGAACTCGTCCAGCGTCCGGCCGACCTGCTGAAACTCGGCTGTGAAGTTGCGGAGGACGACCAGGAAGGGAACCAGCGCGCTCCCCTCTTGATCCGCGCTCGCGACATCCAACGCTATTTTTTGGGCCATCGTGGACTTACCTGCGCCGGGGGCGCCCAGCAGGACGTTCCGTCCTTCGAACAGTGGCCCCGAAGGCGACTTGGCCGACTCTACTGCCTTTTCGCCCAATCGACCGAACTCCGGTCGCACCCAGAGTTCCTCGTACGGCACCTTCTGCGCGCCGCGGATATGGGGGAGGGCCATTTCACCTAGGCAGTTCCGGACTTGTGCCCGCATTTGCTGCGCAAAGTCGTGAATCTCGGACAAGCTATTGATTTTGGCGAGAAGTTGACTATTCCGCACTCCCGCTGCGGCGGCGTGCCCAACGACCGACACGTCGATCTCGTCGGGGATCAGCCCCCTGGTGGGTATGGCGACCTCGGCACCGGCGACGATCTCCCGCAGCAGGACGTCCGCCAGCAGGGTCCGCTGATGTGGTTGGACAGAAGTGAAGTGACGAAGGCCTTCGATGATCTCGGCACGGATCGCGGTAACGATCTCCTCGTACTGTCGATGACTGCCGCCGTAGTTCAGCCGGCGGTGCAGGGCGTACTCGAAGCAGACGTGGTCGAAGTCGGGCGACAGTAGGTAGCGCGAGAGGTTCTCCGCCTCTTCCGCCGCGAGGGTCGAAAGCACTCCCTCGGTCGCTTGCGCCGACGCAAGCTCGCGGGCGCCTTTTTGGACCCTAGCTCGGCCGATACGGGTCTTGACTCTGCGATAGACCTCGCCGGACAACGCAGACAACGGGCGGATCCCCTTGTCGAGGCTATAGAGCACCTGTCACCTCCCGCCAAGGCGCGGCAGCCAGCGTGTCTCGCCGCGACCAGACCCATGGAACCGTCCGAGGACACTCGATTGTAGAGCCGGTCATCCACTGATCACAGCAAGTAGTGGATGCCCATCCTGACCGGCCTGCTTCGACGGTGACTCATCAGCCCACCCTTGCTGAGGTCGCTGGCGCAACTACCTGGTGCCCGGGCGTCGGATCTGACGTCGTGCGACAAGCTAGACGACCCCTCAGAGGACCTGCTGTTCGAGCTGCTGTTGGGCATAGAGCGCGGCGAGGAACAATTTCTCGTCGTGGATTGCCTCGCCGACGCCACAGGGCAGACGTTCGCACAGGTTGCCCGCACCGACGCTGGTGAATACCAGGTCGAGCAGGTGCTGGTCGTCATCGGGTGGCCTTCGGGACTGGCCCTGATCGAGGCTGACGCCGCCTTCTCGCTGCCTCCCTGCCGCCTCGCAAGCCGCGATCCAAAGCTGTGGCGTTTCCGGCCGGCGTGGTCTACCCTGCAAGGCTGCTCTGCGTCTAGCGGCAGCGGCGGCCTCTCAGTCCGTCCCTGGACCAACCCTGCGCAGGAGCACGGCATGTCTAACACATCAGTATCGATGACCGATCCGCTGCTGACCGCCGTCACCAACGAGCAGCTCGCATTGCTGCGAATCGTGGGTGACGTACTTACCGACATCGGCGAGTGGCCGGTTTATCAGTACGTCGAAGCACGCATGGATGAGCTGGGGCTCGACGCCGACGCTGTGCTGCGGTCGATGCCGTCCATCTCCGACGGCCAGCTGAGCTACTCGCTGGTCCGCCGGGACCACAGCACCGCCCCGGACACCCTGGTCAAGCTGACGATCGCCGGGTTCGCCCACCTGCCTGCTCATGCTGGCGTCTGGGACATGTTCCTCGCCGTGCTCAACGAGCTGAGCGACCGTCGCGTCAAGGCGGCATACGACCCGCGGCAGGTGATCGAGGTGACCCTGTCCGGCCCTGACTTGCTAAGCGACCTCGGTCTTCAGGACGAGCCGTTGGTCCGGCTATTGCCCGAGATCCTACGAGGAGAGCCGTCGACGTGGCAGGGTGGCGGCAACGTCAATGGCGGGGTCTGGATGCCCGCACCGAGCACGTTCGTTCGTCGTTTCCGCAACGTATCGTCGGTCGACGAGTACCTACACCGTCTGCGAGGCTGGATTGAGCCTGCCCGTCAGCCCGCTGCAGTCCTTGCCTCCCCGCTGAGCCTCGTAGGGGCGCTCGACTATCTCGACGTCGTGTGGCGGCTACGCTTCGGCGCCGGACTCTTGGTCGTGCCGAGTGCTGAACGGGCAGCTCGGCTTGCCTTTGACGCGACGACTGCCGAGGAGCTCGACAACCGGCTCAGCGCTCTCGGCGAGATGTTCAAGGGGTTCGATGTCCCCGGCGACCAGCAGCAAGGAACGCTGCGGCGACTCCGCGTCTTCCTTGCCGACCACCTTACGGCCGAAGCGATGGTTCGCGTCGAGTCGGCTGTGACCACGCTGCAGAACGTGACCTACATGCGCAACGCCGGCCAGCACATGGATGCCGCGCTCCAGGCGGCCGAGGCCTTGCGGTCGTTCGGACTGACCTATCCCATCAGCGACATTCGCGAAGCCTGGCAAACCGTGCAGACGCACGTGGTGTCGGCGCTGGGTGCTCTGAGAGAGGAAGTTCAGGCAACTCTCCCGGCACCCGGTGCCCGCCGATCTCAAGCACGACGCCCGCGCCGCCACACCTCTAGCAACTCCAGGCGAGGGGTGCCGCCACAGGCCCCTTAGCCTGGCTATCACCGACCGACGCATTACGAGTCAGCACCCGGGTGCTGGTCTACCGCCTGGTCCTCGTTCCCGGCTTGCCATCCAGGCCCGCGATCGTTCGCTGCTGTTCGCCGGTTTGGCTGCTCGCTTGGCTGCTCGGTGGATCTCCGGGGCCTCAGGTCGCCCATCCGCTCACCCTTCGTCCGGCGCGCCGAGCCATTGGGATCTCCGGGATCGTTTGCCCGGGGGCAGTCGGGCCAGTAAGAGAATCGTTGAGGTGGTTTCATTTGATCATGATGCAGCTCGTACGTCGCGCGGCCTACCAGCTCTACGCCCGCCGTCTTCGAGCCCAGCTGGCCGATAAGTCACTGCCGCGGCACATTGCCATGGTCATGGACGGGAACCGCCGGTGGGCCAGGCAGATGGGCTTCGACGACCCCGGGCTGGGCCACCGGTACGGCGCAGAGCACATCCACGAGGTTTTGGGCTGGTGTTCCGAGATGGGCATCCGCTACGTCACCCTCTTCGTCGCCTCAGTCGACAACATGCGCAAACGCGGATCCGACGAGGTCGAGAACCTGATGCGGATGATCGAGGACGTCGTCGCGGAGCCATTCCTGCGTCCGGCCAATCCGTGGCAGCTTCACCTGGCCGGCCGCGCGGACATCCTTCCCGACTCGACACGCCACGCACTGAAGCTTGCCGAGAACGCCACCCGTGAGCGAGCTGCCGACTTCCACCTCACCGTCGCCATCGGCTACGACGGCCGCGAGGAGATCGTCAGTGCGGTTCGTTCCCTGCTGGAGCAAGAGGCACAAGCGGGCGCCACACTCGACGACGTCGCGCAACGCCTGACCGCCGACGCCCTCGCGGCGCACCTTTACACCGGCGGCCAACCCGACCCTGATCTCGTCATCCGCACGAGTGGAGAACGCCGCATGTCCGGGTTCCTACTTTGGCAGGCCGCCTACTCCGAGCTGTACTTCTGCGACGTTTACTGGCCTGGCTTCCGGAAGATCGACTTCCTCCGCGCCCTACGCTCCTTCTCGGCCCGCCGTCGGCGATTCGGAGCGTGACGACCAGGTCACCGCTCCAGGTCCGATGGCTCGAAGGGACACGCGTTGCTGCTCAACGCGCGGTGCACGAACCCGGGCGCGTCGACCAGCGTCGTGACGCCTCGCTACAAGCTCTGTGCATCGCATCCGCACACGTCCGGCAACGGCTCCACGGTCGAAGCTTCGTCCGTGCCAACGCTCGTCAGTGTGCTCCCGTCCGGCGGCGTTGCTGTCAGCGTTGCTGTCGACAGCCGCTCCGCGGCGCCTTCTGTAACTCGGCCGCAGACCAAGGCCCGCTCCACCAAGGTGCGGGTCGGCGGCAGACGGGATGGCGAAGGTTCGCTCCAGCTGGAAGAGCTAGTGGGAAGATCTCTCGAAGTTCCGCGAAATCCCATCACACTCATTAAGGCACCGGTCGCAGACTACCTTCATGCCAGGTTTGAACCGTTCGCCAATTCGAGCGCGGAACTCATCATTTCCGATGCTAAGTGACTCTATCCGGGCATCCGGCATGTTCGGCCTACCGACAATAGAAATCTCTAGCAGTTCAGCCTTCTTGATCAGATGATGACACACTTGACCATCGTACTCAAATCCTGCTATGTGGTCGCAGTCATCTGGGTCGAGCTTGCACACAGAGCATTCGATCTCGCTGATCGCAAAGGCCGGACTCAGGCCCACTCGATTATGTGCAAGCGCGACTGGGCATCGCTGGTGATACATTCCGTCTTCGTAGGGAAATCGACAGCCACGCGGGAAGTATTTCCGTGCAAGCCGGCCGGCATCATCGAGTATCAGGTGGGCGATCTCGAACCGGGGCGTGCCCTCTAGCCAGTTCATAGCGCTACGAAGAGCGCGTAGGGCCTCCCGCAGCTCTTTGTGCAGCTGGTCGGTTGGCCCGGTAAGCGGAATCAAGCGTTCAACGCTCTCAAACTTCCTGCGCCCTTCACTAAGGATCCTTTTGCCCTCAGCCAGCATATGATCGTTGAAAGGCATTAATTGCCTCCACCACTTCCTGCCCTGGTCCGTGTGCCTCGAAGTTGTGCTCGCTGCCGTCCGATGAAGTGACCACGAACTTGACGTGCAGGTTCTTTTCCTTGTGTCCAACCTCGCCGAAGTACTGCATGATGATTGTAGAGATGATGTTAGCTGGAATATTTGCTAGAACTGATTGCGCGAAGGCCAGCACAGGCAACCACGCGTCGGCGGCATTGTGGCTTACCTGAATGCGCTCGCCGCGTTCGTGATCGTATGTAACCGCGAAGCCGTTCAGCCTTAGCAGCTTCGCAATGTCGCTCGTCGTCGCCGGATAGGCGTAGCGCCCGTTGTCCAACCGTTGCATACCTGTTCCGGGTACGCCTGCTCGGATTTGTACCTCTGTGGTTGACATGCGGATGTCCTTAAGCGCTGGCGTGACTTAGTGGCAGGAATAGTAGCTACCGCCCGCAACCTCAAGGTAGGGCCGGCGGTCAGTCAGGCACCAGGATGGCAGAGAGCGGCGAAACGAAAGCCCCTGATCTTAGCGGCTGCTTGTCCGGCAACGCTAAGACCGAGTCACTACGAGTCCACCCCCGGCCGCTACCCACGCCTTAAAACGTGAGTCCCAATCGGCCGTTCATCCACCTCTGGAGCCAGCTGGGGCCGGATTCAGCAACTGCCCTCCGCTCTCGCCGATTCAGAGGTTTAACACCCTCTAGATCGTCGGCCATGTCACCTTCATCAACCAAACTCTTAGACCGAGTAGCAAGAATCCGAAGCAACAAATCATCCGGCAAGATGCCGCGGGCTACTTCGTGAAAGGGATGCAGATCCCCAGGATATTCTTCCGCCGCAAAGCACGCTAGCCACATCAGTACCGCAAACGCGCCCTCCACCTGAATAGCAGCCTGCGTAAAATCAGCCATCCGAGGAACCAAATTAGCCAGCACCTGTGACAGGCGCTTCTCTTGGATGGGGTGGATCTTCGGCGGGCTAGTCGCCAACCTGCGGCCATGAATCGCGATAATGGCCCGGTCCGTTTCCTCCTCCTGGCCAACTGAAAGCTTCTGTATAGCCTGCAACAACAGGCCTGGTGTCATCTCTCCAAAGCACGCCAACACCAGCTGGCTGTAGAAGCTCTTCCCCGTTTGTGGATCGAGATGTCCCGTTAGAGTCAGGTAGGACTGTAGGACCTCCGAGTCGGCGCAATCCACCAAATTGTCTGCCTCGACAATTTCATCGGCAACTCGACCCCACTCATCTAGGAAAAGGTCAGCCTCGCCTAGGAGCCAAAGCGCTGCCCAACACTCCACGAAGACCTTTCGGAACCCCACGGTATCCTGAGGATGTCCCTCGCCACTTCCGGTCAACATCCCGATGCAGATCAGTCGCGGGTCCTTGTACAGCTGCAGTAACGAGATAAAGGCGCCCTTCTTCACGTCGTCAGACAGTTGCGCCCAGGCCCTGAAGGTACTCGTAAGCACATCGCGGACGAGGGGTGCTCCGACGGGCGTTGCGTTCAAGATACGCAAGCAGAGAGGGTATGGCGGGGACCCGCTGAGCTTCCCTCCCTGCGATGGGTCTTTAATCAACCGCCGAAGTAGCATTTCGGCACCGCGATGAGTCTTGTTCTCGTATGCTTGTACGATGAGATCTGGCAGGACCGAGCTCGGGTTGTCCCGATAGACCTGAGCCGCTGTCTGTAAGACGTCATCTTCGCTCCGAGCACGCCGGACAACTGCTTCAGCTGCGTAGAACTCCATAAAAGTTCGGTGCGTAAAAGCGAACAGACGCTGGCCGCGCGCGTTAAATCCCGTAGCTGTCAACAACCAGGCTCTGTTCGCGCAAAAGCTAAGAAACTCTGCCGCCCGTTGATCCGCCTCGGACGCTTGGACGCCGGCAGTGTCTTGGAAGTATATTCCGATGAGGCGAGTGAGTTGACCTTCCTCTACGCCAGCTCCCGTTGAAGGAAATTTGAAAAAGAAGTCCGCAAGTTCTTCCATAAGGGTGTGGCCATAACGTCGATGGTCGACGGGTTGTGGGATATGCCGGAGAGCATCCCAGCCGTAGAAGAGGAGGTCAGCACAGTCCTTATACACGTCCCGACGGTTCATCGGTATGTATCCCCGAACTCTGTAGAGAGTGCAGAGAAGTGAAAGCATTAGAGGATTCCGGCGGATCTCTTGGATATCCTCAGATTCCCTAACGAAGGCCATTCTGTCTGTTTTCGGCCGCTCCATGAGCTTGAACCACCGCGTCGCATATTCCTCGACTTGATCGGGGGTATATTCATGCAGTTCGTGAACAGAGAATCGCGGGCTCTCGAAGCGAGCCGATTCGTAACCAATCTTCCGAGTGGTGCAGACAATCGATGTAAGGGGATACCTGTACGCGACCATCTCGATGCGGCCAATTAGACTTCTTCTAGCCTGAATGTCAACGAGTTCGTCGACACCGTCGAAGATTAGGAAGCAGCGCCCAACCGAGAGTAAGTCCCGAAGGTCATCTTCGGTGACATCAATGCCGGTGGCCCGCTTTATCGACAGCGCTACTTGATCCGTGACATCTACGTCTGCGTCAGAGCCAAATTCCCTGCACCTCACGATGACTGGCGCATAGTCACTTTCCTCGCGTTGGGCAATCTGTCCGGCGAGCCGGGTGACGAAGGTACTCTTGCCTGCTCCCGGATGGCCAATGATTACTAGATTCGTCCCCGGATGAGGGTCAGCCAGGACATGGTTGGCCTCGACGGGATCGCCTTGTCGAGCCGGGCTAAGCGTCCTGCTGACATAGAGCGCGTCATGAGAGAACCTGTGGTGCTCCTGCGTGTGTTCAAGCCTCAGCTCGGAGGTGGCTTCTTGCATCCCGCAGCTGATATCGACGCACAGTTCCCGAATCTGTTTTGCTCTTGCCACGTCACGCGCAATTGCGACTATGCGCCGTACGTAGAGCGGCGCTGGCTTCTTTTGGTTGAACCCTGTGTCACCCGCTAGCAAGCTGTCAATATCGTCATCGCTTAGCCTCCTCAAACCATCAACCGTTGGCAGGATGAGTTTGAGGTTCTCTACGATAATGCGCCAAATGAGGGCTGCCGTCTCGTCCGACGCCGCCGGGATGCCGGGAACGCGGGATGCGAAGAGTGTTTGGAACGCATTTTCGCACTCCTCAGCCCATCCGCCAAGGTCTCTTGTTCTCGCCTGCGTATTCAGCACGAGGACGTATGCCGCTGCCAGAGCAAAGACCTCGGGAGACTTGAGCAAGGAGGAAATCTGCTGTTCCTGCTCATAGGTCAAGACCACCGCAGCTTCCGCTCCGTCACTGAGCACTAGGCTGCCTAGTACTCCAGCCGGAGATCGTGATCACGGTTCGGTGAGGGCTTGTCGGGCGTAGTGGCTGGCTTTGGCTCGGGCTTGGTGGCGCCGTCGCCAGATCGACCACTTGAGCTGGTCAGCGTGGCGTCGGCTGGGTTCGATGACCAGGGCGTTGAACAGGCGATGGAGTTCGTTGACGGTCAGTGGGATCAGCCCGGACGGGCTCGGTTGGGTTCGGCGAGCGGTGGCGGTGGCAAGGAAGGCGTGGGCGAGGATCGCCAGGGTGGTCCATCGGTGCCAGGAGGTCCAGCGCCGGTTCTGGTGTTGGTCCAGGCCGAGGGCGGTCTTCGCGGTCTGGAACGACTCTTCAATCTTCCAGCGGCGGCCGGCCACGGACACCAGCGCGCCCAGTGGCGCGGGCTCGGGTGACCAGCAGCGGTAGAAGGCCAGCTCACCGGTGCGGCGGTGGCGGCGGATCAGCAGCCAGTGGTGGCCGGCGTGTGCGTCGGCGTGCGCGGGCAACGGCATCCAGGCCCAGTCGTAGTAGCGGTGCCCCTTGGCGCCGGCACCGGCCGAGACGCGCTGCCAGGCGGTACGGGTCAGGCCGGCGGCGAGGTGGTCGACCCGCCGGCTGCCGATGCCGGTGATCACCTGATGGGAGCAGGCCACCGCGAGGACGTAGCCGAGGCGGTGACCGCGTAGCGCGGCGGCCAGCCGCGGGTCACCGCCGTAGGCCTCATCGCCGGCCACCCATCGACACGGCAGGCCGGCGGCGACAGCCTCGTCGATCATCCGTGCCGCCAGCTGCGGCTTGGTGGCGAACCTGATCTCGTCGGGGACACCTGCCTCGCTCCTGCGTGACGGGTTCTCACACCACACCTTGGGTAGGTAGAGCGCCGCGTCGATCAGGGCGTGCCCGGCCTCGGTGGCGTAGACCAGATGCACCGCCAGCTGACAGTTCTCGATCTTCCCGGCGGTGCCCGAGTACTGGCGCTGCACCCCGACGGTGTGATGGCCCTTCTTCAGATCTCCTGTCTCGTCTACGACCAGAACCGCGTCGGGGTCACCCAGGTGCTCCGCGACGAACCCCCGCACGTCCGCGCGGACCTGCTCGTCGTCCCACTTCGCCCGGGCGAGCAGGTCCTGCATCCCGTCCGGCGAGGCGTCCCCGGCGTGCTCGGCGATTGTCCAACAGTTCTTCCGCGGCAGCGGCGCCAACAAGCCCCGCACGAAGTCCCGCACCCGCCGACGCGGCTCCGGCCTGCGGAAACGCGATCCCACGGTCAACATCAGGTCGTCGAACAACACACGCCACCGCTGGGCGTCTACCCTGTAAGCCGCAGCCACCGCCGCGTCATGGTCAGTCCACACAACCGTCCATGCTCGACGGTGGCTGCACCCACTCCAGCCCCGGGGGAACCTCGCCCCGACTCAGATCAACATCTCCGGCTGGAGTACTAGGTCGATGTCAACTCTGTGCCGGCTGCCTTCAGCAGCGCTGCCGTAAACCGACGCGGCGACCTTGCCGACGATGGTCTTGATCGCTTCGCCAGCGATCAGCTCGACAATGCCTGTCATTGATGCCCTCCCCCGGGTTGGCAGCCAACCTGCGCGATCCGCCAGCGTATGAGAGCTGTTGTCGCATATCGCCATGACATGTCGGCTATCCGACACTCCTCGTAGGACGTTCGCCATCCCGTCTGCCGTCGACCCGCCCTCCTGGGGAGCTGGCCGCCGCCCGGCCCGCCACGTCAAGCGGACCTTGACGCAGGTTCGGACGCTGGCGAGTCGGGCGGTGGTCTGCTCGGCTTTGCCCGGGTCGATGGCAGGCGGGATGGCCTACCGCAACCACCCACGGACCCGGCGGCTGCCGACGATCTTCTGCCATCCTGGAGCCGGAGCGCCCCCGCCGGAGGCGCCCTAACCGCAACCTCGCGACCGCCGCCAACTCGCCGACGCGGCTGGCGTGCTCTCCCCTACGCCGCGCGGTTCTGGCCGCGCGGCTCGGCCGGCTGCCGGCCCACCACCCCACGGTCAACGGTCTGTCGTTCCGCGGCGGCCCTCCGGGCTTCCCCGCTTTCCGCGCCAGCCGCCGGGCGTCAGGGGTGACGGCCGCAGAGCGACAGCGGCAGCGGCCGGCACGCGCCCAGGCGGCGGCGCGTGCGGCCCGTCAAGGGCCGCCTTGATCGATGTAAAGAAAGTCCTCCCACTCGGCCGTCATGCTGGCAGCCGGCCGGCCTGCGCCCTGGAAGGATGAGGGCATGGACCGCTTCGAGGGGCGCTGCTGGCTGGACTGGTGGGCGAACTCCTCCACCCTGCTCGGCAGCGTCGAGGTGGCCGTTGTGATTACCGCCGTAGACGCCGGCTGGGAGGCCCGCGGTCGCCTGGTCAGCGACAGCGACGGGGACCGTGACGCCTTTGCATTCCTTTGCGACCTCGATCCCGTCTTCATGCTGCGCTTCGAAGACGAGAGCAGGGTCGCCGTCACCGCGCACCCCAGCGACGGGCATCGCCGCTTCAGCCTCACCGAGTACACCGGTCCTGTTCAGCGATCGGTCGAAAATCGCATCGCCCTGTAGGCAGCACCGGACCAAGCCTGCGACCGGACTGGCTCGACAGCAGGTTCACGACGGGTTGACGTGTCGGCACCCGGTGCTACTCTGACGCTCGTCGAGCACGCCAACGCGGCCTTCCTGCCGGATCGCTGGACTCGACTTCCGAGATGCCGAGCGGCCTTCCTGCCGCTGATCCGGGCCACGTTCCGCCGGGTCTCGATCGCACCGGCCACAGTGCCGGTCCCCTGAATCCGCTGAGCGGTCCAGCACGGCCTGGTCTGCCGTCCACGATGGCCCGGATTCGCACCCCACGGTGGGACAGCCTGCGGCAACCGGACGCCGATATCCAGGCTCCCCACCCATGCCGACGTCAATCACCGAGTCCACGAGCGCGAAAGGACACGACCGATCGGCGGAGAGTGGTACCACCACAAATCCGCCCTCCGGCGGCAGCCGCCCTCCCGGCGGTGCCAGGAGACACGACGAACACCACCAGCGGACAGAAGTCCAGAGCTGGTGGTGCTTTGTCTCCCGTCCCTGACACCCCGTGAGGAGAGAGTCGTGTCCACCCCGCTTGACCTGTCCCGGCCTGGCCTCGCCGCCGGCCGTGGCGCCCAAGTTCTCTATCGCGCCGCCGCCCCGGATTTCTTCGGCTGGCTGGAACACACCCGCCCCGCCGGCGGCTGCGCCCGCCCGATCCGCCTCGCCGGCATACTCGCCGCCATCGACGTCGACACCGGTCGGATCGTGAGCGAGCAGCACACCGACCAGCTGCCCGACCGGGCGCTCTACAAGGCGTGTGGCAACCGCCGCGAATCGCAGTGCCCGGACTGCGCCTGGGTCTACCAGGGCGACGCCTACCAGGTGGTGCGTTGCGGCCTTACCGGCGGCAAGGGCCTACCCGCCTCCGTCGGCCGGCACCCGGTCGTCTTCGCCACCTTCACCGCACCCTCGTTCGGCTCGGTCCACCACCGGCACGTCCGCCGCCACAGCTGCTCGACCCGGCAGCGCTGCGACTGCCGCCCGGACCCCTGCCACGCCCGCCGCACCGCCGGCACCTGCCCGCATGGGCTGCCCGCCGTGTGCTTCGCCCGCCACGGCGCTGACGATCCGCGGCTTGGGCAGCCGTTGTGCCTGGACTGCTACGACCACGACCACCAGGTCATCTGGAACCACTTCTCCGGCGAGCTATGGCGGCGCACCAAGCAGGCCATGGACCGCCACCTCGCTGCCCACTGCCGCCGACGCGGCATCCCCTTCGTCCGGGTGGTCACTGCCGCTGGCAAGGTCCGCTGGCTCCCGCCCGTGCGCGTGTCGCACGGCAAGGTCGCCGAGATGCAGCGCCGTGCAGCAGTCCACTTCCACTGCCTGCTGCGCCTGGACGGCGTCGACCCCGACGACCCGGACGCCCTCGTGCCGCCGCCAGCCGGCATCACCATCGACGACCTGGAGGAAGCCGTCCACGCCGCCGCCCGCCAGATCACCGTCACCACGCCCGAACACCCCGACCGACCCGAAGGCTGGGTGGTCGCCTGGGGCGAGCAGGTTGACGTCCGGCGAATCAACAGCGCCAGCGGCGAACTGACGGACAGCATGGTGGCCGCCTACCTGGCCAAGTACGCCACCAAGTCGACCGAGGCCACGGGCCACCGCTCCACCCGACTCACAGCCGACACGATCGGCGACTACGCCGACCCGGAAGGCGACCACCTCGCCCGCCTCATCCACGCCTGCTGGCGACTCGGCCGCCCCACCCACAACGCCACCGCGACTGGCGCCGCAACGACCGGCGGCCATCAAGGCCACCTTGACGACAACCCGAACCCCTACGCCGGGCTGCGTCGCTGGGCACACATGCTCGGCTTCGGCGGCCACTTCCTCACCAAAGCCCGCCGCTACTCCGTCACCTTCGGCCTGCTCCGCGACACCCGCACCACCTACCGCCGCACCGAAGACGACGAGTCCACCGCCAGCATCACCGTCGCCACCCTCACCTATGTCGGGTCCGGCTGGCTCAACGATGGTGACGCTCTCCTCGCCAACACCGCCGCCAGACAGCGCCGGGAGAGCAGACGCATCGGCCGGGAAGAACTCGCCCATGAAGCCTGGCTCGCCGGGGCGGCCGCATGAGCCGTAACCTCACCCCGCGCTGGTACTCCCCCCGAGGTCGCCGTCCTGCTCGGCTTCGGTATCTCCAAGGTCAAGATGAAGATCGCCACCGGCGAGCTGCGCTCCATCAAGGACGGCAAGTACCGCCGCATCCTGCCCGAATGGGTCGACGACTACATCCGCCAGCAGGTCAAGCGCCAGGAGGTCGCCTGATGCCAGCCCGTGCCCGCGCCAACGGCGAAGGCTCGATCTTCCCGTACCGCAACGGCTTCGCCGCCTACGTCTGGGTCACCAAGCCCGACGGCAAGCGCACGCGCAAGTACGTCTACGGCAAGACGCGGGAGGCAGTCCACAATAAGTGGATCAAGCTGCATCAGCAGGCGAAACAGGGACCGGTGGCGACCAGCGTCCCGACGGTCGGCAGCTTCCCTCACCCGGTGGCTATCGGAGATCATCGAGCCGAACCGGGCACCGCTGACCTATGCGACCTACGAGACGATCGTCCGCCGCTACATCGCCCCCGGCCTCGGGGCCAAGCGGCTCGACCGGCTCCAGTCGCGGGACGTGCAGACCTGGATCAACCACGTGGCTCGGACCTGCCAGTGCTGCGCCCAGGGCAAGGACGCCGCTCGGCCCAAGGACAAGCGGCGCTGCTGCGCCGTCGGCCGGTGCTGCCAGGCCGTCCCGTCGACCCGCACGGTCAGCGACATCCGGGCCGCCCTGCGGGCCGCCCTCACCACGCCCAGACCGAAGACCTCATCACCAAAAACCCAGCGGCATCGGTCACCCTCGCCACCGTCCGCCGCCGACGCGGCCAGTCCTGGTCGAGCGACGAGGCCCGCCGGTTCCTGGAATCGGCCCGCCACGACGAGGAGACGCTTTACGCCGCTTACGCCCTGGTCCTCGTCACCGGCCTACGCAAGGGCGAAGTCCTGGGACTGACATGGGAGGACGTCGACCTCGACGCCGGAGAGCTGACCATCGGCCGCCAACTGCAACGGGTCCGCGGCCACCTCCTGCACCGCGACACCAAGACCCAGGCCTCCGACGCCACCCTCCCCCTGCCCGACATCTGCGCAACGGCACTACAAATCAGGAAGGCACAACGGGACGAGGCACGAGCAGCCGCCGGCAACGCGTGGCACGAGAATGACCTCGTATTCACCACCTGCTATGGCACACCCATCGAGCCGCGCAACTTTCAACGGTCCTGGCAGACAAGATGCGAGAAGGCGAAAGTCAAGCCGATCACCGTCCACGACGCGCGCCGCACCTGCGCCACCCTCCTGGCCGACCTCGACGTCCATCCCAGAGTCGTCATGCAGATCCTCCGGCACGCCCGCTTCTCCGTGACCATGGAGATCTACACGCAGGTCTCGTCGAAGGCGACCCTCGACGCCCTCAAGCGCCTCGGTGACTCACTCGGCCACTGACCTACTGCTGTACTTCGCTGCTGTACGGGCAGCAAAAAGGCCACCCCCGAAGCCGGGAAGTGGCCTTTGACCTGCGTGGGCGATACTGGGATCGAACCAGTGACCTCTTCGGTGTGAACGAAGCGCTCTCCCGCTGAGCTAATCGCCCTCAGCGCCGATGACTCTACCTGATCGAGAAGGCAGACCAAAAAACCCGGGGTCAGTGCGTCGCGAGGTAGTGCAGCGTCCGGGCCACCAGGTCGATCCCGAGGCTGTACTTGAGCGACAGCCACACCACCGTGGCCACGAAGACGAGGCCGACCGCACCGAGCACGAACCGCACCGGAAATGACCGGCTGGTGACCCAACGCGTCCACGCCTGGACGTGCCGTCGGGTGAAGCCGAGCAGCCGCCGCGCCCAGTGGAACTCGACCGCCCAGATGCCCAGCCCGGCGATCACCAGCAGCCAGCCGGGCCCGGGCAGCGGGATCAGCGCGATACCGACGGTGACGACGATGGCGCCCGCGATGGCGATGAAGATCTTGAGGGTGATCCGGCCGGTGGGGTTGGCGCGGATCAGGTCGAGGGTCGTGTTCACCCGCCCCCGCCAGCCGCCACGACGAGGTGCCGGAACCGCGGCGCCGGCCCGCGAGGCGGTGCCGCCGGAGGTGCCGCGCGGATCACCGGAATCCCGCTCCGTCGACACCC